>JBIKWC010000025.1:0-46151 GCA_044356535.1 Myxococcota bacterium | reverse complement strand
GGGGACTGGTCCCCCGAGGGGGTGTCGGGGGCGGCGCCCCTGACCCACACGACAGACACGGAGATTGAGCTTTGCTCGTGCGAAGCGCGAGCGAGGCTCAATTGTGGCGACGGCCGCAGCGCTCGATACGGGGGCTCCGACTCGAACCCGGAGATCCCCATGAGCCTCGTCGGAACCAACGCCCCGGACTTCACGCTCCTCGATCACGCCCGCAAGCCCGTCCACCTGGCCGAGCTGCGCGGCTCGAAGGTGGTGCTGGCCTTCTTCCCCGCCGCGTTCACCGGCGTGTGCACGAAGGAGCTCTGCACCTTCCGCGACGCGATGGCGCAGTTCAACGACCTCAACGCGAAGGTCCTGGCCATCTCCGTCGACGCTCCGTTCACGAACGCGGCGTTCGCCGAGAAGAACGCGCTCACCTTCCCGGTCCTCTCGGACTACGCCCGCGCCGCGACCATCGCGTACGGCGTGGCGCTGAACGACTTCGCCGGGATGCCCGGCTACACCGCGTCCAAGCGCGCTGTGTTCGTCGTGGACGCCGCCGGCAAGATCACCTGGGACTGGGTCGGCCCCAACCCCGGCGTCGAGCCCGACTACGCCGCAGTCCAGGCCGCCGTCAAGGCTGCCTAGAATCCCAGCAGCAGGAGGAAGGTGAGCACGGTCGCGTCCGCGGCGGCGACGACCAGCGACGCTGCGCACAACAGCGCTGCGGCCCGCGGCACCCCCAGGGGCCCGGCGCCGTCCCGGGCGAACCAGGCGACGGTCGGCGCCACCCACCACCACTGGATCCACGCCTCGATCGGCGCCAGCCCGGCCGTACCGAACCTCGCCAGCAACACGCTCTTGGCCACCGCGAGGGCCGCGAGGTGGGCCAGCGCCGGCGCCGCGATGGCCAGCGCGGGGATGGGGGTGCGCTCCGTGCGCTCGCGACCGAGCCACCGCACGCCGAGCACCACCCCGGCGAAGAGGCCCAGCACGTGGAGGAGCCCCATCCCCGCGACCGCGCCGCCACCGACCCAGGGCAGGTAGTCGAAGAACGGCAGCAACGAGCGGGTGGGCGGCACGAACAGGAACGCGAGCGCCGGCGGCGTCATCGTGACGGCCAGGGCACCCCACGCCACCCCGGCGAGGGGTCGCCCGTCGGGCGGCGGTACGCCGTCGTCCACGAGCTCGGGGCCAGTGGACACGGGTCAGTTCTTGGGGCGGAGCCGGACCTGCGCCTCGCACTTCTTGACGCAGGCGCCTTCCAGCTTGCCGCACATCGAATCACAGGCCGCCGGGGTCTGGTTCGGACACTCGCGCTGGCACTTCTGCTCGGCCTCGGAGCAGGCCCGCTCGCACGCTGCGTCTCGGGCCGCGGCCCCCCGGCCACAGGCGAGCGACGTCCCCAGCACGAACCCCACCGCCAGCCACCGCATCGCCCCTCCGCTGCCACCCTACCAGACGACGCCGGCCTCGTCAGCGCAGCTCGAAGAGCTCCTGGTGGAACTGGACCGCCGGCAACCCCAGCGCCAGGAGGTCGCGCCTCAGCGCTGCCCCGAAGGCGCTCGGACCGCAGAACCAGACCTCTGCGGCTCGCCATTCGGGCACCAGGGTGGTGATCCGGGCGCCCGTCAGGAGACCGTCGCGCTCGTCCCAGAACAGGTGCAGCGCCACGCCCGCATCCCGCGCGTCCTTCTCCAGGAGGCCCACCACCTCCGGATCGAGCACCGCGGTGGTGTGGAACAGATCCACGTCCTGGCCCGGTCCCTGGTGCGCGAGCGTCTTCAATCGCGCCACGAACGGCGCGATGCCGATGCCGGCGCCGACCCAGATCTGGTGGGGCTGCGTGCTCTCGAACGTGAAGCCGCCGTAGGGTCCCTCCACCTCCACCGGGTCCCCGGCGCAGGTGCGCCCGGCCAGGGTCCGGGTGTTGTCACCGAGCGCCTTGATGAGGAAGGTGAGCCGCCCGTCCTCGCGCCAGTCGGTGGCGATGGTGAAGGGGTGGGCCCCCTCCGCGCGATGCAAGGTCACGAACGCGAACTGACCGGCAGCGTGGCCCGGCCACCGGCCCTGCAGCTCGAGGTCGACCTCGACGACGTCGAGCGGCGCGTGTCGACGAACGGCGAGGACCCGACCGGGCACGCGGCGACGGCCTGCGTTGCGGCGCAGCAGCACGAGCACGGCAGCGACGGCGCCGGCGGAGAGAGCGACCACCATCACCGCCCCCAGGGCGCTCCTCCAGGACTCGGACCGCAGCAACACGACCGCGTGCAGCGCGAGCGCGAGGTAGACGACCGCGAGGAAGTGGTGGGTCTTGACGAAGAACTTGTAGGGAACGCGCTTCACCAACGCCAACACCGTCAGGACGAGCAGCGCGTAGAAGGCCCACTCCCCCACCTCCTCGGCGAGTCCCCGCTGGGTCGACAGCCACTGGAGAACGCCGCCTGCAGCGTGCTCCGCCCGCGGGCCACGCCCCTGCCGCCAACCCCAACCCACGGCCCACTTCGGACCCTGGGCCAGCCCCCAGTGCAGGACGGACAGGACCAGCGCGGAGATGCCGAGCCACTTGTGGAGTCGGTACATCTTGTCGAGCCCACCCAGGCGCGACTCGAACCACACGGGCCGCACCGCCAGCACCATGGCCAGGCTCATCCCGCCGATCGCGACCACGCCGCTGCACTGCAGCAGGGCGCTCCGCCAGCGGAAGAAGGTTGCACCACCCCACACGGTGGGGTCCACCCACCACCAGAGCCCGGTCAGCCCGAGCAGGTAGAGCCAGAAGACCCACCGGATGCGGCTCATGGCATCGATCCCTGGGGCCTTGGGTTCATGGCGGCTCCGTCAGCGCCCCGGCGCCACTCCCCCCTGCGCGGACCATGCCGGCCCGACCGGCCAGGTTCGGGCGTTCCAGCGTCTCCGCCGGCGGTCGGGACGTCCACGGACGTCCGCCGACGCGCAGCCAGGGCCCGACACACGGTTGCCGCAGTGCAGCATCATGGTTAGTTGCACCGCGGGAGGCGACGTGGACGACCGCAAGATCCCCGATCCGCTGGCCTGGGCCGGCGCCCTGGTGCAGGGCATCGACGGGCTCGACCAGGTGGAGCGCGTGCGGCGGGGCCTGTGGGTCCACGCCACGGCGCCGCGACCCGCAGTGGGGCTCACTCCCCACGAGGTCGTCCACACCCACGACAAGCTCGCGATCCGCTACTACGCCGCACGCACCGCCGGGCCAGGCGTCCCCGTGGTGATCGTGCCGTCGCTCATCAACCGGGCCTACATCTGCGACCTCGAGCCCGGTCGCTCGCTGGTCGAGGGCCTCGCCGAGCGTGGTCACCCCGTGTACCTCGTGGACTGGGGGGTCCCCGACGCGACCGACGCCGACGAAGACGTGGGCTACGTCCTGATGACGTTGCTGCACCACAGCATCCAGCGGATCTGCCGGCACGCGGGCTCCTCCGGTGTGCACCTGTTCGGCTACTGCATGGGCGGCACGCTCGCCGCGATGTACGCCGCGCTCGCGCCGGAACGGATCCGGTCGCTCGTCACCCTGGCCGCGCCCGTGGTGTTCGACCAGGCGGGCCGGTTCCGGGACCTCGTGGTGGGCCTCGACGTCGACGCCGCGTTCCCCGAGGGCACCCTGGTCCCCGTCGAGGTGATGAAGCCCGCGTTCCAGCTCCTCGACCCGATGGGCAACTGGACCAAGTTCCTGGGCCTCGAGGCGGCCGCGAACGACGACGAGCGCCTGCGCCGCGCCATGGTCCGGGAGCGCTGGCTCGAGGAGAACGTGCCCATGCCGTCCGCCTTCGCCCGCGAGTTCGTGCGCGAGGCCTACCAGCGCGACGCGCTGCGTCACGGCACCTGGACCGTGCGCGGTCGCGTGGTGGACCTGCGCTCCGTCCCCGCCCCGGCCCTGGTGGTCGCGTGCGAGAAGGACTTCGTGGCCCCGCGCGAAGCCGTCGCGCCGCTGGCCGAGTGGCTCCCGAACGGCCGCCTCGAGGTGATGCCCGCCGGCCACATCGGGGTCGTCGTGGGGGCCGAGGGGCCGCGCCGGTTCTACCCGCTGCTCGACCGCTGGTTCCGCGAGGTGGCGCCGTGAAGGCCACGAGCGCCTGGTCCGAGACGCACGCGCGCTTCCGGCCCCACGCCGAGGCGATCTTCGACGTCGAGCGCGACCGCCGGCTGACGTGGGCCGAGGTCCACGCGGAGGTGCAGCGCTGGACGGCGTTCCTGCAGCGGCGGGGCGTCCGCGCCGGAGACCGCGTGGCCGTGTTGTCGCACAACCGCGCCGAGACCCTGCTCCTCCTGCTCGCCTGCGCCGAGCTCGAGGCCGTCCTGTTCCCGATGAACTGGCGGCTGTCCGCCGAGGAGCTGTCCTGGCAGCTCGGACACAGCGAGCCCCGCGTGCTCCTGGTCGACGAGGCCTTCCGCGACGCCGTGCGCCACGAACGCGTCCACCTCGACGACGGCCCCGGGGAGCCGCGCGCGTCCGGCCCCGGCAGCCGCCTGGAGGCGCCGTGGCAGCTGATGTACACGTCGGGCTCGACGGGTCGGCCCAAAGGTGCCCTCCTCACGCACCAGCAGCTGCACTGGAACGCGCTCAACACCATCCTCGCGTGTGATCTGCAGCCCGCGGACGCCACCCTCACCTTCACGCCGCTGTTCCACACGGGCGGCATGAACAGCCTGACCACGCCGTTGCTGCACCGCGGCGGGCGGGTGGTGCTCACGAAGGGTGTCGACGCCGGCCAGGCGCTGCGGCTCATCCCCGCCGAGCGCGTCACCCTGCTGATGGGTGTGCCCACCATCTTCCAGATGCTCGCCGAGCACCCGGCGTTCTCCGACGCCGACCTGGGCAGCGTCCGCGACGCGTTGTGCGGCGGTCAGGCCCTCCCGCTGCCGCTCCTCGAGCGCTACCTCGCGCGGCGCATCCCCCTGCGCCAGGGCTTCGGCATGACCGAGGTGGGACCCAACTGCTTCTCCATGCCGCACGACCGCGTGAAGGACAAGCTCGGCACGGTGGGCCTGCCCATCCACCACGTGGCGACGAAGCTCGTGCGCCCCGACGGCTCGGAGGCCGCGGTGGACGAGCCCGGCGAGATGTTGCTGCGCGGACCCGCGGTGTTCGGCGGCTACTTCCGGGATCCCGACGCGACGGCGAAGGCGCTCGACGCGGACGGCTGGTTCCACACGGGCGACGTGTTGTCGGCTGACGCCGAGGGTTTTCACACGGTCCGGGGCCGAATCAAGGAGATGTACAAGTCGGGCGGCGAGAACGTGTACCCGGCCGAGGTCGAGGTGGTGTTGCAGGAGCACCCGGCGGTAGCCCTGGCGGCGGTCCTCGGTGTGCCCGACGAGCGCTGGGGCGAGGTGGGGCTCGGCTTCGTGGAGCTCCGGCCCGGCCACGCGCTCGACCCAGCGGACCTGTCGGCGTGGCTGCAGGGCCGCCTGGCGCGCTTCAAGCAACCCAAGCGGGTGATCGTCTCCGCCCAGCTCCCGCGGACGGCCAGCGGGAAGATCGACAAGGTCGCGCTCCGCACCCTGGTCTGACCGCGGTACCATCGCCCGATGGCCTCGTCCGATGTTCCCCCTTCCGGCCTGTGGCGCGCGCTGGCGACCGGCGTCACCGAGCTCGAGCGCCTGCTCGCGCGCGGAGGCCAGGGCGTGGGGCTGCTGGGCTCGCTCGTCGCGCTGCACGTGACGGTGTTCGTCTCGTTCCCCACGGGCGCGATCCTGCTCGCGGTCACGCTCTCGGCGCTGGGCTGGTACACGCTTTCGCACCACCTGCTGGGTCGCGGCGCGAACCCGGTGCCCCTGCGGCTGGCGACGGCAGTGCTGGAGGTCTCGCTCCCCGTCGTGGCGCTCGTGGTGTTGTGGGTGACCCAGGGCGCGGAGTACGCGCTGGGCTCGTGGGTTCCGCCGCAGCTGTGGACAGTGTTCGTGGCGGCCTCGATCCTGCGGCTCGACGCCCGGGTGCCGGTGGTGATGGCCACCCTGGCGTCCGGTTCCTACGCAGCCTTGTGGTTCGCGGTGCTGCGGCCGTCCGTGGTGAGCCACGACCTCCTGCTGTACCGCGACGACATGCAGCTCGTGAGGGTGGGTTCGCTGCTGCTCACCGGCCTGGCGGCGAGCGGGGCGGTGGTCGTGCTGCGGCGCGTCATCGACCGGGCGTCGGTGCAGCTGCGGGCGGAGGACCTGTTCGGGAAGTACCGCCTGGGGCCCGAGATCGCGTCGGGGGGCATGGGGAAGGTGCTGGAGGCGACGTACTGTCCGGAGGGCGGCTTCCAGCGGCGGGTGGCGGTGAAGTTGATCCACCCGCACCTGGCGACCGACCCGGAGTTCGTGGATCGGTTCCGGAAGGAGGCGGAGTTGGGGGCGCGCCTGACGCACCCGAACATCGTGAGCACGCTCGACTTCGGACGCGTGGGCGACACCTACTTCCTGGCGATGGAGTTCGTGGACGGCCGGCCGCTCTCGGAGCTGTTGCGCGAGCGGAAGAAGGCGGGAGCGCCCCTTCCGGCCCGGGTGGTGGCCTGGATCGCCTCGCAGGTGGCCTCGGGGCTGGAGCACGCCCACACGAAGGCGACGGACGACGCGGGCCGTACGCTGCGGGTCGTGCACCGGGACCTGTCGCCGGCCAACGTGCTCCTGGACCGGAGCGGGCGGGTGCGGATCACGGACTTCGGCGTGTCGCGCGCGCTGGGGGACACGACGCGGCTCCACACGCGCCAGCTGGTGGGAAAGCCGGGGTACGTGCCGCCGGAGTCGCTGAACGGCACCGGCGTGGACCCGCGCTCGGACCTGTGGTCGTTCGGGGTGTTGATCTGGGAGATGCTCTCGAACGAGCGGCTGTTCGCGCGCGAGTCGGAGGCGGCGGCGCTGTTCGCGGTGGTGGAGGGCGCGATCCCGCCGCTCAAGGTGGCGCGCCCGGACCTGGGGCCGGCGTGGCAGGTGTTGGTGGACCAGCTGCTGCAGCGCGACCGCGATCAGCGCCTGGAGAGCGCGACGCTGGCCCGGGAGATGCTGGACGTGTTGCTGGCGGGCGAGGGTTTGCCGGAC
The DNA here is from genome assembly GCA_044356535.1 of Myxococcota bacterium. Classification (GTDB taxonomy): domain Bacteria; phylum Myxococcota_A; class UBA796; order UBA796; genus JACKER01. Next base: position 39,116 of record JBIKWC010000025.1, on the reverse strand, counting down.
GCAACGGAGCTGGCGCGGCTGGTGGCCCCGGAAGACGAGGTGCCCGAGCTCCCGCTGGACTGACCGGGTGCCTGGCGATGCATCATTCGTCATGCCGACGGGAGAAGCTTGTGTTTCCCGCCCCCGGTCTCTCCAGATCGGCCCTGGTTCCGGCGACCGACAACGCGATCGACACGTCGAACGGTTTGCTCGGGGACCAGCGCCGAAGACCGACGATCCCGCCCCGGCGCTGCAGGGCGTTGTCCGCGTAGTTCTGCGCCGACAGCCGCCTCCACATCCAGCCCCCCGCCAGCACCGTAGCCCGAGGCTACCGGGGCGCCAGCGCCCACAACACCAGCAGGTGCGCCGGGTAGAAGACGTGCAGGAAGTACTTCGGGAGCAGGCGTCCCGTCGCTGGAAGGTGCTTGCAGGCGTGCACCACCAGCAGCGGGAGCACTGCCACCACCACCGCGTCCCGCGCGCCCCGCGTCAGGACCTGCTGGAGCACCCCTGGCGGGGCCAGCGTCGCCACGTTCCACAGGTCGCCCACGTTCAGGGGCACCACCAGCAAGCCCAGCACCAGCGCCGAGCCCCGCTCCCGCCGCGCGAACGACGACAACGCTGCTGGGAACAGCGCGCCCGCCACGCTGAACTCCATCGGCACCAGGAACGCGGTGCACGCCACCGCCGCCGCCACCGCCGCCGCCCGCCACCGGCCGTCGAACGAAGGCCACGCGGCTGCCAGCGCCATCCCCACCCCCAGCGTGAACAACACGTTCACGCCGGCCACGGGGGGGCGACACCAGCGGGAGATCGGCTCCACCAGCGCCGCCAGCAGCAGCAGCCGCCCCACCGACCGCACCTGGGCAGCGGGGTCTTGCGCGCGGTCGATCGCGATGGCCGATGCGTACGCGAACAGCGGGAAGCTCCCGCGGCCCAGCATGTCCAGCAGCGGGTAGCGGCGGTCGAACCACATCGAGGTCACGTGGTCCGTCACCATCAGGACCGCGGCCCACACCTTCACGGCGTCGAGCGCCCGCCCGTCGAGCCACGGGAGCGGTCCCACGGGCCGGGGGGCGGTCATGTGCGGCGGTCCATCGCGACGACTGCGGCTGCCACCAGCCCGCCACCCAGCACCACCCACGACCAGGTCCAGTCGCCCGGGGACGCCAGCTGGTCCCGGGCGCGCACCACCCCCGCCAGCAGCGCCCCGCCCACGTCTCCCTGCTGGAGGCGCGGGACCATCGACTCCTGCTGCATCACCGCCAGCCAGCGCTCGTCCAGCAGGTCCGGGCTCGCCCGGGTCACGAGCCGGCGGTCACGCGTCGACAACACCACCACCAGCGCGGGCTCGCCCGGGAACCACGCCGCCCGCAGCGCGTCCGCGAACAACTCTGGCGACGGCTCCGCCCGCTCCACCGTCACCACCGCCACGGGAGCGCCCGCCACGGCGGCCTCGAGCGCGCCGACCTCGTCCGGCGTCAGCAGGTGGGCGTCGTCCAGCACCCCCGCCGGGGGTCGGGGAAAGGACGCAGGTGTGTCGGCGAACGCGACGCAGAACCACATGGCCCCCGCTTACCACCCGGTGGTAGCCTCCGCCCCCGAGGAGATCCCCATGGCCGAAGAGCACCTGGCGTTCGTCGAGCGGGTCCTGCCGCGCCTGCCCGTCTCGCCCCCGACCGACGTCGTGTTCCACCACTGGCCCCACGCGGGTCGCCCCACCGACGAAGCCGTCGGCATCCTCGCCGTCCCGGGCGCCGACCCGCAGAAGGTGATGGACGCCGTGATGGACGTCGACCACTACGTCGGCAACGTCGAGCACGTCGCCGCCTGCCGCAGCACCCCCGACGCCCGGTTCCCCGGCGGCGTGCGGTTCTACCAGCGCGTGGACCTGCCGCTGCTCGGCGCGATGCACCACGAGCTCGTGCTGCACCGCCTGGGCACGAAGAACGGCTGGGAGGTCGCTGCGTGGCACGTGCTGCGCGCCGAGACCGACGCCCTCTCCACCAAGGACGGCTTCCGGTCCGACTACAACCACGGCGCCTGGTTCGCGAAGGCCGGCATCGTGGCGTACGCGCTCGGCTCGGCCCCCAAGCGCGAGGACGTGGGCTTCCTCAAGTGGAAGGCCCTCACCTCCGGCGCCGACGTGGCTGCGTCGCGCGTGCTGCGCGCCAACATCGACGGCATGGCCCGCTGGGCCGCCCGCCGGTAACGTTCACCGCCGACGGCGCCGCAACCCCGCCAGCGCAGCCACGCCCGCGATCCCGAGCGGTGCTCCCCCGGTGTGTCCGCAGCCGCAGGTGCCGCCGTCCGACAACGACGCCTCCTGGTCGCGCACGCCGACCACCCCGGCCGGGAGCGGGAACGTGCGGCACACGTCGTCGAAGCAGGCCTCGACCGTGGTCGCCGGGCCTTCGTCCGCGGAGAAGTCCAGCGTGTCGCCTTCTCCGGCGCCGTCGCTCCACGTGAACCACACCTCCGCGCCCGAAACGATCACGCCGCCCGCGCGCACCACCGCGTGCACCGTGCCCGACGCGTACCCGCCCTGCGCCCGGGTGAACCGCGTCTGCCCGAGCTCCAGCGACACGTCGTCCACCTCGCGCCGCGGGTGCACCACCACCGGAAGGGTCCGGATCTCCGTGTCCACCGCCGACAACACGACCTCGTAGCTGCCCGTGCTCCCGGGGCCCGGCGCGAGCTTCAGGATCTCGTTCGCGCCGTCGAACCCGGCCTCCGCGCGCAGGGACGCCGGCCCCTCGACCGACAGGATGTCGCCGCCCGACATCTCGGCCCCGTCCGAGGTGCTCCACTGCACGACGAACGTCGCGTCCGTCTCCTCCACCACGTGGAGCGTGTCGAGCGGGAGCACGAGGTCGCGTTGCAGGTCCTCCCACGAGAACACCGTGGCGGACTGCGCGTCGCGCACCTCGAGGCGCTCGGTGTCCACCACGTTCCCGCTGCGGTCCACCACCACGAGGTCCGTGGACCCCTCCGTCGGGAACACGAGCTGGAGCTCGAGCGACGACGACGACGCCTCCTGCGCCACCACCTCCACCACGCCCCGGTCCTCCGTGTCCGCCGTCCATCCCTTCGGACTGCCCTGGCCCTGCCGGGGGACCGCGCGGATCACGAGCGCCGAGCCCGTCGGGTGCACCGCCCGCAACACCGCGCCGTCGGTCTCCTGCAGGCCCAGGGCGAACAGCGCGAGCACCACGTCCTCGCCGGCGTCAGCCGAGGTCGCAGCGTCCCACTTCACGCCCACTGCCGCAGGCCCACACCCTACCAACCACCACCAGGACACGGAACCTCCGACGTGACTCGCCCGCGTTCGTCGGGTAGCCTAGCCCGGCGCTTCCCCTGGAGACCTCTTGATTCTCTCCCTCCTCTTGACCACCTCTGCACACGCCGTGGGCATCGGCTCCACCGCAGGACTCGGCACCGGCGGCCTGTTCGTGTTCGACGGCGACTTCTTCGGCCTCGGCAGCAGCCTCGGGTTCGCTCCCACCCTGGACATCCACGCGAACCCCGTGCTCATCCAGATCCACGTGCTCGAGTTCACCGAGGCGCTGATCGACGCCGAGGACATCTACCTCGGCGCGAACGTGCTGTTCGCCGCCCACGAAGCGCCGCTCGCAGGCCCCTGGCTCGGCGTGGTCGAGCCCGGCTTCGGCATCGACCTGTACGCCGCGAACGACACCGCCGTGGCCATCACCGGGCAGTGCCGCCTGGGCGCTCAGGTGCAGGAGGCCGCGGGCCTCGGCGTGTACGTGGTCCCCGAGGTGGGCATCGGCATCACCGACGGCGACGCCGACTGGATCGCCGGTGGAACCCTCCAGGTCTCCGCGTGGTTCGGTGGCTGAGCCCTCGGACACCTTCGCGCCCGCAGAGGGCGCCCCGGACGCCTACAAGCAGGCGGGCATGCTGATGGTCGTCAGCGGCATGACGAACCTGATGGTCGGGCTCATCTGGGGCTGCACGGGCCTGTCGATGTGTGTGTCGACGTACGGCATCTGCTTCCTCTGTCCGCTCCTGGGCGTCGTCCCGCTCGCGGTCGGCGTGTGGGAGATCCTCGAAGGCAACAAGGTCCGCGAGGGCATCTGGAGCCCACACCTGCGCACGGCGAACGTCGTGGGCCTCGTCACGGGCATCCTCACGTTCCACATGATCGGCGTGGCGTGCGAGGCGTTCGTGTTGATGCAGCTCAACGACCCGAAGGTGAAGGCCTTCCTCGACAACCCGCCCGAGTGAGGCGACCCGGCGCGGTCACTTCGCGAGCACGAACACGGTCAGCAGCTGATCCCCGATGCCCGTGAGCGCCGCACCGGCGACGATGCCCGCGGCGATGGGCTCGAGGGAGTCCACCCACAACGCCCGGCCGAGCGAGCCCTCCGCCCGCTTCGCGTAGAACCGCTCGAGCGAGTGGAAGAACAGCGCGCCCGCGAACATCATCAGGGTCGAGTCGACCGGGATGACGACGCCGAGCCCGATGGCCACCGGCGACAGCGGGAACGCGCCGCGGGACCGGCTGCGCGCCACCTCGAACACCACGCCCAGCACCGCAGCCACCGCCATCGCGACCATGGCGGAGGTGGCGAGCTCGGCGCCGCCCGTGGCGATGAGCTTCGCGACGCCGCGCCACAGGTCGACGGACGGCATCGGGAACTTCTCGGACATCACCTGCGCGTCGAGCGGTTTGCTCGGGTCGTACTTCGGCAGGAACAGCGGAAAGAACAGCAGCGTCGAGGCGATGCCCCCGGAGACGACGCCGATCACGTGGCCCCAGGCCTGCTGGCGGGGCTTGGCGCCGAGCATGTACCCGGGCTTGATGTCCATCAGGAGGTTCGAGGCGTTCGACGCCACCTCGCTCGTCATGCCGGCGGTGATGAGGTTGGTGGCGGGGCTCGCGGGGTCGAGCGCGCCGAACGTGAACTGCGTGATCTTCGACAGCGAGCCGGTGGGCGTGGTGGACGTGAGGCCCGTCGCGTTCGCGGCGATGAGCGTGAGTACGATGATCATCGGCAGGGCGAGGAAGCCGAGCAGCGGGTTGATGCCGAACCACCACCAGTTGAGGGCCACGCAGAGCGATCCGAACACCGGCACGCCCGCGTAGGACACCCAGAGCGGCAGCTCGATGTCGGCGAGCACGTCGGCCCCCTGCGCCTCGCCCTGCTTGCGGCGGAACGCGGACAACAGGAGCTCGGGCTTGGCGAACAGCCCGGTGAGGGAGCCCGTGACCATGATCGCCACGCCCCACCACAGGCACCACGTGTTGAGGAGGTGCGCGCGTCCGAAGGTCCCGTCGGCCTTGGGCACGATCTCGCCGAGCTGGATCATCAGCGGCGCGAGGACGAAGAAGTTCACGAAGCAGCCGAGCAGCAGGCTCGACGCGGTCTTGAGGCCGGTCAGGCCGCCCGCCCCGAACATGGTGAGGTCGAGGATCGGGTTGATCCCGAGCTGGCGGACGTCGGTGCCGAGCAGCGTGTGGGGGAGCTTCGGGTTCTTGGCGACGAGCGCCCAGTACCAGCCGAGCAGCTGCTCGGGCAGCTTCAGCACCTTGTCTTCTGCCACCCCGAGCAGGCGGTGCTGCAGGAAGAGCTGGTAGCCCTCGAGCTTGAGGAACTCGACGAACCCGGAGAGCGCCGCCGAGCCGAACAGCGCCCGGGCCTTGAGCTCCCCGAGCCAGCGCGTGTGGTCGGACACCACGGTGACGGCCGCGGGCGCCTTGCCTCCTTGCGGTGCGTCCGCGTACAGCGAGTCGAGGACGACGGCGCAGGCGCGGCCTTCGGGGAACGGCTGCTGCTCGTCGTTCACGAACCGGCGCTTCATCGGGAACGCGATCAACACGCCGAGGATGGACACCACGACGTTCCAGATCATCATCTGCCACCAGGGCAGCAGCTTCTCGGTCATCACCATGTACGCGGTGAGCGACGACACGAGCGGCGCCGTCATGTACCCGGCGGCGGTGGCGACGCTCTGGACGGCGTTGTTCTCGAGGATGGTGAAGTCCTTCACGAGCCCCGCGCGCACCGCTCCCCGGAACAGCGCGAACGCCAGGATCACCGACGTGACCCCGACCCCCAGGGACCACCCGGTCTTGGCGCCCACGTACAGGTTGGTGGCCGACAACACGCCGCCCAGGACGAAGCCCGTGGCCGCCGCGCGGAGCGTGAGCTGGGGCATGTCCCCGCGGTACACGTGCTCGAGCCACCAGCGATCCTTCTGCTCCCGGGTCCACGTTCGGATCTGGTCGTCGTCGAGCTGCGGGAGCGCCATGAGTCCTCCGGGCGGGCGCCGGTATCCCAGTCAGGGCCCAGCGGGGTACGCAGCGCGGATCCCGGTCTCCAGGTGGTCCAGCAGGACCCGGATCCGGCGGGTCGCACGCAGCTCGCGCAACGTGAGCAACCACACCGACTGGTCCGTCGCCGTGAGCACCGGCCCCACCCGACACAGCTCCGGCAGCGCGTCGCCCTCGAACGTCGGCAGGAAGAACGCGCCGATCCCGGCCAGCAGCGCGGTGCGTCGCACGCGGGCGTTGTCGTCGACGCGCAGCACCACGCGCGCGCCCGGCGCGTGTTGAGCCCACCACGCCGTCAGCCAGCGGGTCTCCGCCTCGAGGCGCTCGTCCCACCCGATCCAGGGCAGGGCCTCCCAGCGCGGGTCCGGGCCGAGCGACTCCACGAGCGTGCGCGCCGCGTACACGGCGAACTGGATGCGGTCGACGCGCCGCCCCAGCAGGTGCTCCGCGGGCGCGTTCGTGAGGCGCACCGCCACGTCCGCGTCCCGGCGGGTCAGCGACACCCGCTCCACGGGGCTCGTCACCGTGAGGGCCACGTCGGGGTATCGCTCGACGAAGTCGGCGAACACGGGGCGGTAACGCTCGAACAGGAAGTCCAGCGTCGTGACCCGGATCGGCCCGCGCAGCTCGGCGTCGCGGCCCTGGACCCGCGCCGAGGCCGCGTGGACCTCCGCCTCGATGGGCTCTGCGGTGTCGGCGAGGTCCTGCCCCGCCGCGGTCGCCACCAGGCCGTCTGGGGTCCGCGCGAACAGATGCACCCCGAGCTGCTGCTCGAGCGCAGCCAGCCGCCGCCCCACGGTGGTGTGGGTCACGCCCAGCGCCGTCGCCGCCCGCGCGAGGGAGCGCCCGCGCGAGATCGCGAGCACGAGGTGCAGGTCGTCCCAGTCCATGGCCGTGCATTCTCGCACGGCGTGGTCGCGCCGACTCGCCCTGACGCTGGGCCGGCGGGGCCGGTAGGGGAGTGCATCGGAGGACGGGATGCGCGCGCTGGTCTACGAAGTCTACGGTGCCCCCGAGGTCGTGCGGGTGGACGAGGTCCCGGCGCCGACCGCGGGGCCAGGGCAGGTGCTGGTCCAGGTCCACACCACCACCGTCAACTCGGGGGACGCCCGCCTGCGCGCTGCGCGGTTCCCGCCGGGGATGGCGTTCCTGGCGCGGCTCGCGCTGGGTTGGTCGGCGCCGCGCACCCGGGTGTTGGGCGCGGAGGTCGCGGGCGTCGTGGTGGCCGTGGGCGGCGGGGTGTCCACGTTCGCCGTGGGCGACCGCGTGGTCGGGATGACCGGCATGCGGATGGGCGGCCACGCCGAGCTGGCGCTCCTGGACGCGGACCGCGGGGTCGCGAGGCTCCCCGACGAGGTGGGGTTCCGCGAGGCGATCGGCCTGCCGTTCGGCGGGCTGACGGCGATGTCGTTCCTGGCGCGGCGCGCAGCCGTGGCGCCGGGTGAGCGCGTCCTGGTGGTGGGGGCGTCCGGCGCGGTGGGCGTCGCCGCCGTGCAGGTGGCGAAGCGCCGGGGCGCCCACGTGACCGCGGTGTGCAGCGGGGCGAACGAAGCGCTCGTCCGGTCGCTCGGCGCCGACGCGGTCGTGGACTACACGCGCGCGGCGCCGACAGGGGTCTGGGACGTCGTGCTGGACACGGTGGGCGCCACCCCGGTGGCGACGCTGAGGAGCTGGCTCACGCCGCGGGGGCGGCTGGTCCTGATCGCGGCCGGGATCCCCCAGATGCTCTGGGGCGCCTGGGTGAGCTGGACCAGCGGACAGCGCGTGTTCACCGGCATCTCCGACGAGTCGCCCGCGGATCTGCGGCAGCTCCTGGAGTGGCACGTCCGGGGTGAGTACCAGGCGGTGGTGGACCGGGAGCTTCCGCTCGCGGAGGGAGCAGCAGCCCACGCACTGGTGGACGGGAGCCACAAGCGCGGCGCGGTGGTGCTGCGGGTGGCGGCCGGATGACCGACAGGCCGACCTCGATTTCTTCGCCGCTCCCGTGCCATTCCGCCCGCCCCGGAGTTACTCGCAGTCAGGCACGGGGGGGAGGGATCGGCGATGAGCTACGGTTCTGCCAGCGTGGCTCGAGCCTTCCTGCTCCACCCGCCGGCCGGGGCGCGGATCATCGACACCGGCGCTGCCCGGTGGTGGCTCGATCCGAGCGGGGTGGTCTGCAACCACAGCTACGCCGATCACGTCACCAGCCAGAACATCCGGGACGGGCTGCGAGCAGCCCTCGAGCTGAGCGGGGGTCGGCGCGCGCCGCTCGTGGCGGAGGCCGGTCCGTTCGGCGGGTCCGACCGCGAAGCGCGGGACCTCCTCGTGGGCCCGGAGGCCACGGCCGCGTACAGCGCCATGGCCGTGGTGGTGCGTTCCCCCGTCGCGCGGACGTTGATGAACTTCTTCGTCCGGATCTCCAAGCCACCGTTCCCGGTGCAGGTGTTCACCTCGCCGTCCGAGGCCCTCGCCTGGGCGGCCGGCTTCGTCGAGCGACCCGTTGGCTGAGCTCGGTGAAGGGACCCGCAGGAGGCTCGAGGCGATGCTCGAGCAGATCACGGCCATCGCGGAAGGACGATTCGAGGCCCGCGGCGCGGTCGGTCCGGACCTGGACGAGCTCGACGCCGTGGTGGCATGCCTCAACGTCCTGGCCGAGGACTTCGGAGTCGAGGTGTCGCGCCGCGAGCGCGCCGAGGCCTCGCTCCGCGATGCGCTCGACGGCTTCGAGCACGCCCCGGCGCTCCTGTGTTCGGTCGACGCGGCCTCGGGGACCGTGCTCCGCGCGAACGCCACGCTGGCCAGGACCCTCCGGCGAGAGCCGTCGGAGCTCCTGGGCCAACCGATCCACGCGGTGTACCGGCCGGGTGGGCGGGCCCAGCTCGACGATGCGCTGGCTGCGCTGCGCGAGCGGCGCGCACTGCCGGGGGGAGACCACGAGCTGGTCCGGTCGGACGGAAGCACGGTGCTCTTCGCGTTGTCCGGAAGTCCGGTCGACGGGCCTGAAGGCGTGGTCCGCCTCCGGCTCGCCTACCGCGACGTCACGGAGGAGCGGCGGCTCGAGGCCCAGCTCCTGCAGGCCCAGAAGATGGATGGCATCGGGCGTCTGGCCGGTGGGATCGCGCACGACTTCAACAACCTCCTCACAGCCATCTTCGGAGCGGCGGAGATGCTCGCGCCCGCGGTCGACGGGGACGTTGCAGCCCAGGACGACCTCCGGCAGCTGGTCGGCGCTGCGGAGCGAGCCGCGGAGCTCACGAGCCAGCTCCTCGCGTTCTCGCGGCGCACGGTCATCCTGCCCGCGGTGGTCGACGTCAACGGTCGCCTCCGACGATTCGAGAAGCTCCTGCGGCGCACCCTCGGCGAGCAGATCGAGATCGTGCTCTCCCTGGTCCCGGACGCCTGGCTCGTGTCGGTCGACCCCGGCCGCCTCGAGCAGGTGATCTTGAACCTGGCAGTCAACGCTCGGGACGCCATGCCGGGCGGGGGTCGCCTGACCCTCGAGACCCACAACGTGGAGCTGGACGACGAACACGCGCGGCTCCACCTCGGGATGGACGGGGGGGAATACCTCCAGCTGTCGGTGCGCGACGACGGCGTCGGGATGACGCGGGAGGTCCAGGAGCACCTGTTCGAGCCGTTCTTCACGACGAAGGAGGTGGGCCGCGGGACCGGGCTCGGCCTCGCGATGGTCTACGGCATCGTCCGACAATCCAAGGGCGCCATCCTGGTGGACAGCGCGCCCGGGCAGGGTTCGCGCTTCCGCATCTACCTTCCGCGCGCGGTCGAGCTGCCTCGCCAGGAGGTGGCGCCCCAGGTGGTCACGGGCGGCGGCGGGGTCGAGCGCGTGTTGATCATCGAGGACGACGCCCTCGTGCGAGCGCTGATCGTCCGCGTGCTCCGGCGCGCGGGCTACCACGTACTGGAGGCGGCCGACGGGGAGAGCGGCGTCGCGCTGGCCCGCCGACAGGAGTCGGGGTTCGACCTGCTGGTCACCGACGTGGTGATGCCCGGGCGGGGAGGCCGCGAGACGGCGCACCTCCTCGAATCCGAAGGGCGGGTCCAGCGCACCCTCTTCGTGTCGGGCTACACCGCAGACTCGATCGCCCAGCACGGGGTGGCCGGAACGGACACCCAGTTCCTGCACAAGCCGTTCACGGCAGCTGGGTTGCTGGCGCGGGTGCGAGCCGCACTCGACGCGCCGTTCCAGCCCCTCCCCGGCGGCGCCGGAGCCCGTGAGGGTTGACCGTTTCTTGATCCGGCCGGCCCCGCGCTCCGCGGCTGCCGCGCGCTCGCAGCCCGCGTGTTGGTACATCCGACACGCTGAGCCGACCCACCGTTCGACGGAACGGCCTCCGAGAACGTCCGTGACGCCGCAGCCGCCCGACAGGCGAACGCCAGCAGTGGCGAAGGCACGCTTGTTGCGTGCAGGGCCGAGCGAGGTGTGGATGACGGCGACTGGACTGTGGGCCTGGGACGTGTCGGCTCGCTTCTATGCATGGACCTATGGTCCGCTGGCGCACCGGCTCGACGATGCCGTCCTCGCCGCGACGGGAGCGGTGATCCGCGGAGGGGTGGTGGTCGACTGCGGCTGCGGCCCCGGCATCGTCACCGCCAAGCTGGCCGCCGCCGGCGCCCGCCGGGTGATCGCAATCGACGTCAGCCAGCGGATGCTCGACCAGGTCGCCCCGCGCGCGAACGTGGTCACCGTGCGCGACGTGGTGGGTCCCGGCACGCTCCGCAGGCTCCGCGCTGCCTACGCGCCCGAGGGGCTGGCGCTCGTGTTGTTCAAGCGGAGCCTATACCACCCGCGCGAGGAGGCGCTCGGCGTGTTGCGCGACGCCTGGGCGAACCTCGCGCCCGGAGGCGTCGTGGCGGTGGTGCATCCCGAGGGCGACGTGGTGCGCTACGCGTTCGGCGAGCCGGCACGCCTGCGTTCGTACACGCCGTACCACCTGTTCAACCGCACGGTGAGTCGGGCGGGCGTGCGGCTGGGCGCCGAGCACTACACGACGCCGCGCCGCGCCGCGCTGCTCGACCTCGCCCGCGAGGCAGCCCCCGACGCGGTGATCGAGGCCGTTCCGCTCGGCGAGGCGTGCTTCAACCTCGTGGTGATGCGCCGGCCGGCCGCGACGTGCTGAGTCGCGGGTTCCGGATCGATCCCGAAGCCGCAGTCCCTGCGGTCCGCCCCGCGCTGGTCCTCAACCCGAACGCTGCGGCCAACCGAAGCGACCCGGTGGGTCGGGCAGCGCTCCGGTCGGCGTTCGGCCGGATCGGCGAGACCGCCGAGACCCGGTCGCCGAGCGAGCTCGCGGCACTGTGCGAACGCTGGCGCGCAGAAGGCGTCGACGTGGTGGCGGTGTGCGGCGGGGACGGGACTCTCGCCGCGGTCGTCCGCGCGTTGGCGGCGGCCTGGCCACCGGGCCAGCTTCCCCTGCTCCTGCCCCTGCACGGCGGGACGATGGGGGTCGTGGCCCACGCCGTGCACGCACCCACCCCGCTCGCGGCCGTCGCGGCGCTCGCCCAGCAGCTCGCAAGCGGGACACCGCTCCCTTCGCGCGCCATTCCCACCCTGAACGTCGGCGGCCGCACCGCGTTCACGTTCGGTACCGGCTTGTTCCGCGCCCTGACCGAGCGGTACCTCCGCTCCGGGCGACGCGGGATGCGAGGGGTCTACCGGTCGGCCGCCCGTTCCGTCGCGAGCGCGCTCCTCGGTGGCCTCGCCGACGGGTTCCGGCCGTGGCGCGGCGAGGTGCTCGTCGACGGGGTGCCCGCCGACGACTGGACGCTGCGCGGGTTGTTCGCGTCGTCCGTCCCCCATGGTGGGGCGCTCCGCGGGCTCGGTGGGTGGCCCTCGCGCCCCGGAGAGTTCCGCCACGTGCGCGTCCACGTGGGGGTCGCCGAGGCGCTGGCCCGCGCTCCCTGGTTCGCTGCCGGGGTGCCGGGCGCCCTCCCTCCAGGGCACGGCGGACCCGTGGCGTGCCTGTCGTTGTCGAGCCCCGGCGGCTTCGACTACGTCGTCGACGGGGAGCTGGAGCGCTCGGCAGGCGCGATGGACATCGTGGCCGGCCCCGACCTCCGCGTGGTCGATCTCGGACGGTCGGGGAGCGGGTGGTGGCCGTGGACGCGCTGGAGGACGGAGGTCCCGACCCGGACTTTCCGTGTGGAGCGGTGGGCGGACCCCGGTGGGCACGGCCGGACCCGGCAACGGCGCGAGCGAACCTGAGCGCGCCGGTGGCACGCCGCGTGCAGTTCCGGGCACATGCCCCCGACCCTACGGCCGTCCCTCGACGCGCTGCGCGTGGAATCCACCGAGCTCGTGGCCAGCTTCCACTGGTTCTGGCTCCGCCACCAGTGCCCGTGTTGTGTCCACCCCGTCACCCGAGAGCGCGTCCTCGACGGAGCCGCGATCGCGCTGGACGTGGCGCCGCGCACGTGGCGCAGCCTGCCGGAGGGACTGCTCGTCTGCTGGCCCGACGGCCACGAGTCCACCTTCCCTTGGTCCTTCCTGCGCGACCACGCGTACGGCACTGCGCCGGACCGGGTCGCGGCGACCGTTGGCGAGGTGACCGTGGCGCCGGGTGCCCAGGCCGCCGACCAGATGCTCCAGCACGTGGCGGCGCACGGGTGGTCCGTGTTGCGTGGCGCGGGAACGGACACCGAGGCGCTCATCGACGCGTTCGGCGCGCAGGGGCTGGAGGTGGTGCCGACCCACTTCGGCAGGATCGAGGACCTCCGGGTGGACAACACCACCAACGAGAACACCGACCAGCTCGGGTACACCGACGCAGCGATCGACCTGCACACCGACCAGCCTTTCCTGGACCACCCACCTCGCTACCAGCTCCTCCACGCCATCGTCCCCGCCGACGAAGGGGGTGAGAACACGATCGCCGACGTGCAGGTGGCCGTCGAGCGGCTCAGAGAACGCGACCGTCCGGCCCTCCAGCGGCTGGCAGCGACCCGCGTCCGCTTTCATCGACGCCAGCGGGCGTTCGAGCGGATCGTCGACGCGCCGATCGTCACGCTGGACGGCGACGGGCGCCTCGTCCAGGTGCGACACAGCTACTTCACGTACGCACCGTTCCGGATGCCGTTCGCGGAGATGCGCTCGTTCTACGAGGCGTACCAGGCGTTCGACCGCGCGGTCCGCGATCCCGACGTGGTCCGCACCCTGCGCCTGGAGGCGGGCGACGCCATCCTGTACGACAACCACCGCTGCCTGCACGGTCGCCGGGCGTTCCGTGGCGCCCGCTGGCTCCGCGGCGTCTACTTCTCCCACCGCGGGGAGTGACGCTCCTCGAACTCCGGTCGCCCCGAGCCGAGGAGGGGTACCTCGAGGTGCCCATGCGCGAGATCGACGCCGAAGACGAGCCCACGGTCCTCATCAAGGACTGGGTGACCCGCGACATCACCACGCCGCCGATCCTCGAGCGGCAGGTCGGGCCACCAGCCTACGACGGGGACGGAAGCCTGTCGGGCGCCGACCACGCCACCCCCGTGCCGCCCCGCGCAGGGGTCTGGTGGCAGCTGGCCGCCTCCGTGGCCGTTGCGGCGCTGCTCACCGTGGGGTTGCTGATCCTCCGCTGACCGAGCGCGCGCCGGCATCAGAGCCAGCCGGAGCGCTTGAACCCGCGCCACAGCCCGAACACCACCACCGACATGAACACGAGGGACAGCGGGTAGCCGAACCGCCAGCGCAGCTCGGGCATGGCATCGAAGTTCATGCCGTAGATCCCGGCGATCATCGTGGGTACGGCCAGCATCGCCGCCCAGGCCGCGAGCCGCCGCATGTCCTCGTTCTGGTTCACCGACGCGAGGGCGAGGTGGGCGTTCAGAGCGGTCGTCGACAGCAGCTGGAGGGTGTCGATGAGCTGGTTGATGCGCTGGACGTGGTCGTTCACGTCCTGGAAGTACGGACGCAGCTCGGGGGGAATGCCCGGAACGTTCGCCCGCGCGAAGTGGTTCGAGACCTCGACCAGCGGCGAAGCGGCCCACCGCACCGCGACGAGATCGCGCATCAGCCGGTACAGGCGGCTCGCCGTGACCTTGTCGAGCTGTCCCGCGAACAACTCGGCTTCGAGCGCGCGCAGCTCCACCTCGAAGGTCCCGACGACCGGGAAGTACTGGTCCACCACGAAGTCCATCAGCGCGTGCAGGGCGAAGCCCGGGCCCTTCGCGAGCAGTCCCGGCGTCGCCTCGCAGCGCGCCCGCACGCCGAGGTGGGTCTTGAGCGAGCCGTGCCGCACGGTGACGAGGTAGCGGGCAGCCAGGAACACGTGGGTCTCGCCGAACTCGAGCCCGCGCGTCCGCTCGTCGAGCTGCACGGTGCGCAGGACCAGGAACAGGGAGTCGTCGTAGGTCTCGATCTTGGTCCGCTGGTGCGCCTGCTGGGCGTCCTCGATCGCGAGCTCGTGCAGGCCGAGCTGCTGCTGCACCTTCCGCAACGTCTCGGCGCTCGGCTCGTACAGCCCGAGCCACACGAACGAGGCGGGATCGGCCAGCGCCGCGGTGATGCCGTCGAGAGGCACCTCGGCCGCCTTGATCCCGCCCCGATAGGACCGACAGCTGATGACCTCCGGGGGCGACGGCCGGTCGGGCGCGTTCGACTGGGCCTCGGTCACGGGGTCGTCTCGCTCGCCAACACCGCGGAGAGCCGCTCGTACGCAGCCTGTGCGTCGGGCGAGCGGTCCGCGGCCGCGAGGGGGTCGCCCTCCACGAGGTCGTGGCCGAGGTCGTACAGCCCCTCGAACGGCTCCGTCCCGATCATGTCGTACCGGATGAGCTTGTACCGGTCGTCGCGCGCGGCCCGGAAGTACAGGAGCCGGTTGTCGAGCCCTACGCCGTTGGGCTCGAAGCGTTCGGCGAACGCCACCTCGCGCAGCGAGGGCAACGCAGGGTCCCCGAAGTACGGCAGCAGCGACACCGAGTCGCGCTCCACCGGTCCACCCAGGGCGTCGTCCACGCGCGCGGTGGTGAGCCCGGCGATGGCGAGCACCGTGTCGTACACGTCCGTGATCTCGACCAGCGCGTCGGAGATGCCGGGCGTGCGCACCAGCGGCCCGGCGACCACCATGGGCACGTTGATGCCGGCCTCGTGGACGGTGCCCTTCGAGTAGCCCTCGGCGCCCGTGTACGGGGGCAACAACACGTCCTCGACCGTGCCGTTGTCGGCCAGGAACACGATGGTCGCGTCCGGGCCGGCAGCCGCGAGGATCCGCTCCACTGCTACGTCGACCGATTCGACCATCGCGTCGACCGTGTGGGAGTCCGACTGCGGTGGGGGGAGGTCGCTGCGGCGCCAGCCTTCGGGCGGGTAGTGCCAGGGCTTGTGGGCCCCGTTGAGCGCCACCACCGAGAGCCAGGGCTCCGGGAGCGCCGCCAGCTCCCGCTCGAACGTCTCGACCGTGAGGGCGGTGGCGTACCCGTTCTGCCAGGCGACCACGCCCTCCACGTTCCACTCGAACTGAAAGTACCCGAGCGGGACGTCGGGCTCGGGTGGCCGCGAGAACTGGAAGGCCGAGTCGAGGTTGGCCATGCTCCCGAAGAAGTGGTCGAACCCGGAGGTGAGCGGGTGGCGGGGCCCCGCGCTCAACCCGGCCAGGTGCCACTTGCCGACGAGGAGGCTGTGGTACGGGGTGGCGGCCACCCGTAGCGCAGCCGGCAACGTGACCTCGGTCGTGCGCATCGAGACGCGATCGAACTTCTCGACGAGGCCGCCAATCCCCGTGCGGTGCGGGTGGCGGCCCGTGTACAGCGACGCCCGCGACGACGAGCACACCGTAGTCGCCCAGGCGCGCTCGAACACCACGCCCCGGTCGCGGAGGGCGTCGATCGCGGGGGTCTGCGCGCGGGCCTCCGTGCCGCCGAACGAGCGGAGGCGGTCGCGCCCGATGTCGTCGACCAGCAACACCAGCACGTTGCCGCCAGCCACCTGCGGTTCCAGCACGCGCGGGGTGGCCCCCTGCGCGGTGCACTCCCAGCGCGACCCGGCGCGGACGAGGGGTGCAGGCACCACGCCGTCCTCGGTGGCCACCTCGGCGCCGTCCACGCTCCACGCGACGCGCGAGCCGTCGTCCGCGCGGCACCACAACGCGTCGCGGCCCCAGATCGCGTCGGCAGGGCCCACGTCGAGCACCACCGACGTGGGAGCGCTGTCGTGGACCCGGTCGATGACCACCCCGACCCGGTCGCCCCCACACGCGAGCCAGCTCCACCACATGGGGCCCAGGGTAGTCACGCCCCTGCTCCACCGCCACCACCGCCACCACCGTCACGTCGAGCGGCAGAGCCGGAACCCCATGCTGTAGTTCTTCGTCCGCGGCTTGTTCCAGGCGCGGTACGCCGCGCGGGCGTGGACCGCGAGGCCGTACCAGTCCCCACCGCGGTACACCCGGGCCACCTCCGGGTCGAACGGGGGACCGGGGATCACGATCCGGTCGCCGTCCGTCGGGGGCCCGTCCTCCCGGGCCTCGTCGAGGCACAGGTCGCGGACCCCGCCCGCCATCCACCGCACCCCATAGGGGCTCTCGTCGAGCGGCCAGGTCCCCACCGCAGGCGGCGCTGCGGGGCCTTCGTGGCTCGTCCGGACACACATCCAGGTGGCGTCCGGGTGGTCGCCCCAGGGGTACCGCCGCCCGTCCACGCCGCGCGCGGCCTTCTCCCACTCGAACTCCGTGGGGAGCCGCCACGGCAGCCCGGTCCGCGCCGCCTGCCAGTCGGCGAACGCCATCGCGGCGAACCAGTCGACCATCAACACCGGCAGGTCGGGGCGCCACTCGTCGCCGTCCGCGTCCGCGCGCAGGCAGAAGCCCCCGCTCGCGGTGCGACCCACGATCAGCCTGCCCTCCTCGCCCGCAGCGCCCGGCCGCTCGCGCGGCGCGTGCCGGAGCGCCTCGTCTTCCCGCCCCTGCGCGACGAGATCGTCGAGGAACGCGAGGTAGCGCGCGTTGGTGACGGGGTGCTGGTCGAGCACGAAGCCCGCGGCCCACAACCTTCGCCGCGGCAGGCACGGCACGTCGGGGTCACCCCCGGTCCAGAAGGGGCCGGCGGGCACGTAGCAGCAGCCGGGCTCGAGCGCGGAGAGCAGGTGGACCTCGTCGTCCCACACGTCCTGGCGGCCGAGCCACACCGGCACCCGCGCAGGCACCCGGCCGGGCGCGGTGACCTCCAACAGCCACGAGCCGTGCGGGAGGGCGCGGTCCACGGGCAGCGGGAAGCGGTCGACCACCTGCGGCACCAGCCGGCGGTCCACGAACTGGTAGCGCGACAGGACCGCCTGGGCGTCGGCGGCATCGGCGCGCACCCGGAGCCGCCCCTCGCCGCGCAGGTACGCGGTGAAGTGCCGCTGGGTGTCGTGGTGGCGGAGGAGGCCCTCGAGCACCGTGGCCTCTGCGTCGTCACCGCGCGCCTCGGCCTGGAGGTGGCGGCGGTGGTGGCCGTCGGCGAGGGCGGCGTGGGCTTCCGGGAGGTCGGGCGCGAGGTGCAGCGCCGCCTGGAGCAGCTGGTCGCGCTCCCCTTCCCCGACGACGACCGCGCGCTCGAGGGTCCGCGCCTGGTCCTCGAGGGTCCACCAGGGTCGCTTGCGCTCGAGCGGGGCGTTCTCGGGGACCTCGCGCTGCGCTGCCGCGAGCTGGCTCCGCAGGGCGCGCGCCCGCTTCTGTTGCTCGCGCACCGACTCGTCGAGGGCCCGCGCGCGGAGCACCAGCTCCCGACCCCGCGCCCGCTGCGCGACCCCGTCGAGCCAGTCGCGGACCCGGCCTCCGACCACGCTGGCGTCTGCAGGTCGATCCTCGGGGACGAGGCGGAGGCAGTCCAGCGCCAACGTCCACAGCGGCTCCGGTGGACCCGGCCGGCCCTTGCGCGGGAGCGGACCCTCGCCCCGCTGCAGGGCCGGGAGGATCTCGGCGCGGCCGGCGCTGCCCCACGGCGGCGCCCCGGTGAGCACCTCCACCAGCATCGCCCCGAGCGACCAGACGTCCGCGGCCGGCAGGAGCTGCGACTCGTCCCCCACGGCCTGCTCGGGCGGCATGTACGCGGGCGTGCCCACCACGCGGTGGCCCGAGGTCTGTCCCTGCGCGAGGGCCAGCCCCCAGTCGAGCACCAGCACGCGCCCGTGGACCCCGAGCATCACGTTGGACGGCTTGAGGTCGCGGTGCAGTACCCCCGCTCCGTGGGCGTAGGCGACGGCCTCGCAGACGCGGGCGAACGGCTCGACGAGCGACCGCCACCGGACCTCCTGGCCGGCCCGCGCCGCCACGTGCCACTCGCGCACGACCTCGCGGAACGTCCGTCCCTCGACGACCTGCATCGTGAAGAACAGGCGCCCGTCCGGCCTGCGCCCCACGTCGTGGACCGGCACGATGCCCGGGTGTTGGAGGCGCGCCGACAACCTCGCCTCCTCGAGGAACCGGGCGAGCACCGCGGGCGACGACACCACGTCGTCACGCAGGATCTTCATCGCGACGACGCGGTCGAGCTCGCGATCGTGGACCCGGCGCACCTCGCCGAGTCCGCCTTCGCCGAGCAGACCGAGGTCGTCGTAGCGAGCGAGCGTGCGCAGGCTCGCCACGAGCTCGTCGGTCTCTGCGTCCGGCGGGAGCGTGACCTCGGCGAGCGAGGACGCCTGCTCGATCGCAGCGTGGGGTTCGGCGTCGGTGGGCTTCACGACCCCGAGCCTACGCCACCGTCACTGCTCGAAGCAGTACAGCGATCGCAGCGTGTTGCAGTTCGCCGTCCCCGACTGCGTCCACCCGGCGTTCGTCCGGGCGACCGAGCCACGACGACCGAGGCCCGCGGTGCTCGTCCAGTTGCTGCAGGTCTCGGCGGCCACGGTGCCGTTGCTCAACACGCCCGTCCAGACGTACTGCGTGCCGGGCGCAGCGTTGCCGAACTCGTTGCGGTTGATGGCGGCGTCGAGGGTGCCGTCCGACAGGTCGGCGAGGTTGTCCGCCACCTTGACGAGGTCGCCCACCCGAGCCCAGGGACCGGCTGCGGTGAACCGCGCGCCCGGCGTGGGGTTCGCGGCCGAGGGGTCGCCGAACCAGGCCATCCAGGTGCCGCCGAGGTTGGCAGCGTTGGCGCGCGTCTGGCAGATCGCGTCCGCGCCCGCTGCGCCGCCGAGGTTCCCGTTCGTGGTGGTGGAGGTGACGAACACGCGGTCCGGTCCCTCGACCTCGAAGTAGAACGAGAACGCGGAGCAGGTCCGCAGCGTGCCGGTGGTGGAGAGGTCGATGGTCTGGCCCACGTTCGCCGCCCAGGTCGCTGGCGTGGTCACGAGGTTGCGGTAGTTCGTGCCCGCAGGGACCAGCGAGTAGGTCTCGCCGTTGACGCCCGTGTCGTGCGAGAGCTGGATCTCGACCGTGCGCTCGAGGGACGTGCACGTGGGGTCACCGCAGTCCACACACGTGGCGGGAGACGACACGGAGAACTCGGCCGTGGCGTTGCGGGCGAGCGGCGACGCGGTGGACTGGATGGTGGCGATCTCCCCCGTGACGGGGTCACCGACCACGGCGAACCCGCCCGGCGGCAGGTCGGCGACCAGCGCCTGCAGGTCGGTGCCTTCGGGGAGCTCGCCCTCGATGACGTACCCGCCTTCGGACTGCGCGCCCGGCTGCGCTTCGGGCTCGACGGCGCAGGCCACCAGGGCAGGGAGTACACACAGCCAGCGCTGGATCCGCATGTTCGTTCGTCCTCGGGGGAGTGGGCGTGGAAACACAATCTACCATCCACCGCTACGCTGCACGTGCCACCGCGGATCACCCGCGGCGCGGGTCTCGCCCCCGGGATGGGCTACCGTGCGGCGCCGGAGGTCCGTGATGTCCAGCCCCGTGGTCCCCCCCTGGCCGCGCAGCCGTCCCCGCCGCCTGCGCCGCGACGACGCTGCCCGCAGGCTCGTCCGCGAGTCGCGCCTCACCGTCGACAACCTCCTGTGGCCCGTGTTCGTCCTCGACGGCGTCGGCCGCGAGGAGCCCGTGGCGAGCATGCCCGGCGTGGTGCGGCGCTCGCTCGACACGCTGCTGCCGCACGTCGAGGAGGCGGTGGCGCTGGGGATCCCGGCGCTCGCGCTGTTCCCGGTCATCGACCCCGCCCTCAAGACGCCGGATGGCCGCGAGGCCACCAACCCCGAAGGCCTCGTTCCCCGCGTGGTCCGCGAGCTCAAGCGGCGGTTCCCCGAGATCAACGTCATGACCGACGTGGCGCTCGACCCGTTCACGAGCCACGGCCAGGACGGCCTGCTCGACGACACCGGGTACATCCTCAACGACGAGACCGTCGAGGTCCTGGTCCGCCAGGCGCTCGTCCAGGCCGAGGCCGGCGTCGACATCGTGGCGCCGTCGGACATGATGGACGGCCGGATCGGCGCCATCCGCGACGGGCTCGAGGCTCGCCGGTTCGTCCACACCCGCATCCTCGCGTACAGCGCCAAGTACGCGTCGGCGTTCTACGGGCCCTTCCGGGACGCCGTGGGCTCGAAGGGCAACCTCGGCAAAGCCGACAAGAAGGTCTACCAGATGGACCCGGGCAACTCCGACGAGGCGCTGCGCGAGGTCGCGCTGGACCTGCAGGAGGGCGCCGACATGGTGATGGTCAAGCCCGGCATGCCGTACCTCGACATCGTCCGGCGCGTGAAGGACACCTACCGGGTCCCCACGTTCGTGTACCAGGTGTCCGGCGAGTACGCGATGCTCAAGGCCGCCGCCGCCAACGGCTGGCTCGACCACGACCTCGTGGTGGACGAATCCCTGCTCGCGTTCGTGCGCGCTGGCGCCGACGGCGTGTTGACCTACTTCGCCCCCGAGGTCGCCCGCCGCCTCCGCCGGTGACGGGCTGTGCGGAGGCGCACACCCGGGGTGGGCCGGATCCACCACCCCGGGGCCAGACGACGCGTTCGCTGTGCACTTTCCCGCGGGCACGGAACCTGCAGTGCCGCGTGCACCGGAGGTGTCCGTGGCCACGCCGATCGACTACGAGTCCAGGATCCCGAACAACGTCGACTTGTCCGCCGACATGCGCCTGCAGCGCGCGCTCGAGAAGTGGCAGCCCGCCTACCTCGCCTGGTGGCGGGAGATGGGCCCGGAGGGGCACCAGGCCGACGACGTGTACCTGCGCACTGCGGTGTCGGTCGAATCCGGAGGCTGGGCGAACTACGGGTTCGTGAAGATGCCGCAGTACCGGTGGGGCATCTTCCTCACGAAGCCCGAGACCGATCGCCGGATCCCGTCGGGCGACCACAAGGGCCAGCCTGTCTGGCAGGAGGTCCCCGGGGAGCACCGGGCCGCGCTGCGGCGGCTGGTCGTGACCCAGGGCGACACCGAGCCCGCCAGCGTCGAGCAGCAGCGACACCTCGCAGCGACCGCGCCGTCCCTGTACGACCTGCGCAACCTGTTCCAGGTCAACGTCGAAGAGGGCCGGCACCTGTGGCAGATGGTGTACGTCCTGCACGCCCACTTCGGCCGCGAGGGCCGCGACGAGGCCGACGCCATGCTCGAGCGCCGCTCCGGAGACCCCGACAAGCCCCGCATCCTCGACGCCTTCAACCAGAAGTGCGAGGACTGGGTCTCGTTCTTCTGTTTCACCATGTTCACGGATCGCGACGGGAAGTTCCAGCTGGCCGCGCTCGCCGAGTCCGGGTTCGACCCGCTGGCCCGCAGCTGCCGGTTCATGCTCACGGAGGAGGCGCACCACCTGTTCGTAGGGGACACCGGCGTCGAGCGCATCGTCCGCCGCTCGGCGCAGCTGACGCGCCAGTCGCCGAACGGGCAGGCCAGCGAGCTCGGAGGCATCGATCTGCCGGTGCTCCAGAAGTACGTGAACTACTGGTTCAGCTACTGCCTGGACCTGTTCGGCTCCGAGATCAGCAGCAACGCCTCCGAGGCGTTCGCGGCGGGCCTCAAGGGCCGGTTCCAGGAAGAGAAGCGCAACGACGACCACGTGTTGCTCGACGCCACCAAGGTGTTGCCGGTGGTGGAGGGCGGCCGCCTCGTGGACCGCGAGTTCCCGATGCGCCAGGCGCTCAACGAGGTCCTCCGCGAGGACTACCGCGACGACTGCGCCAAGAGCGTGGCCCGCTGGAACAAGGCGCTGGACGAGGAGGGCGTGGACTTCCGGCTCTCGCTGCCGTCGACGCGGTTCCACCGCCGTCAGGGCATGTACGCGCACAGCCACTTCACGCCCGAGGGCGCGCTGATCGACGCCGAGACCTTCGCGGCCTCGCGCGACACGTGGCTGCCCACGGCCCAGGACGACGCCTGGCTGCAGCGCATCATGGGTCGGGTCACGGAGCCCGGGAAGATCGCGAACTGGATCGCCCCGCCGCGCCGCGGCATCGACGACCAGCCCCTGGACTTCGAGTACGTGAAGTTCCACTGACCCGGGTTCACGGCGAGAGCGCTGCCGCCGCCCACGCCGCCAGCGCCCGCCACACGGCATCCACCCGCGGGCTCCGACGGGTCGCCCGGTGGGCCACCAGCCACAGCGGCGCCGGTGGCGGCACCGGTGCCGGCGGCTCGCGGAGCGCCAGGTCGTCGCCCGCCAGCGCGGCGCTCCCGAGCATCGCGCCCACCCCGGCGCGGACGGCCGCCAGCGCCGCGTCGTAGTCGGTCGTGCGCAGGACGGGCGGGCGACCTGCGTGTTGCGTGGTCCACGTGGCTTCGGGGGTCGCGAGGCCAGGCACCGTCACCAGCACCCACGGGAGGTCGGCCCAGGGGGTGTCCAGCCAGCGCCGCGGGCACAATACGCCGTGCGCCAGCGCGCCGAGCCTGCGCGCCACGAGATCGTCGCCGGCGGGGCGGGCGAACCGGAGGGCGAGGTCCGCCTCGCGCCGGGTGAGGTCCGCCACGGACGTGTTCACGACGAGCTCGAGCTCGAGGCCGGGGTGGCGGTCGAACAGCTGGGGGAGGCGCGGCGCGAGCCACAACGAGGCCACGCCCGGCGCCACGGCGAGGCGCACCTCCCCCGCGACCTCCTGCTCTGCGCCCGCTGCAGCGCGCAGCGCCTTCGCCGCCGCGGCCTCGAGCTCCCCCGCCGCCGACGCCAACGCCACCCCGCGCGCCGTCGGCACCAGGCCCGAGCGGCTGCGCAGGAACAACGCGCCACCGACCTCGCCTTCGAGCGCGGCGATCCGGCGGCTCACGGTCGACTGGCGGAGGCCGAGCAGCACCGCAGCGCGCGAGAAGCTCCCTGCCCGCTGCGCGGCGAGGAACACGCGGAGATCGTCCCACTCCATTCCATGCATGCATGCATGGATACCATGCGGCGTTCCTCCATCGGCGCATCCCTGGTGCGGGCCTACGTCTGGGGTGGAGGTCCCGTGCCGCACATCCTCGTCCTCGAAGCCCACCCCGACGCCGACCGGTTCAACGGCGCGCTCGCCGACGCCTACGCCGCAGGGGCTGCGCGAGCCGGAGCCACCGTGACAAGGCTCGCCCTGCGCGACCTGGTGTTCGATCCCATCCTGCGCGGCGGCTTCGGTGGTGGCCAGGCGCTCGAGGTGGACCTGGTGCGGGCGCGGTCCGCGATCGAAGCGGCCACCCACGTCGCGATCGTCACGCCGGTGTGGTGGGGGTCGCTCCCGGCGCTGCTCCGCGGGTTCGTGGACCGCACCTTCCTCCCGGGCTGGGCGTTCGCGCACGGTGGCGCCTCGCTCCCCGACGGTCTCCTCGCTGGCCGCACCGCCCGGGTGATCGCGACGATGGACAGCCCCTGGTGGTGGTACGCGCTCTACCACCTGCGGTCCGCGCACCGGTCCCTGATCCAGGCCACGCTGCACTACGTCGGGATCAAGCGGGTGCGCCAGACCACCGTGTACCGACTCCGCCACCTCGCCGACGGAGAGCGGGCCGCCTGGCTCCGCGCCGCCGGGGACGCTGGCGCTGCGGACGCAGCTCGCTCGTGAGCGTTCATCGGGCGTGGCCGAACGGAACGGCGGGGGCGGGGTGAACGAACCGCGCGTCTTCGAAGAGCGGCGGGCCGAACCGCGCCGGGGCGTCACGGCTCGTGCCCCACGGCTCGCGAGGCAGTCCGAACAGGTTCGTGTCCATGTCGCCGTTCCGGTTCACGTCCTGGAGGAAGGTCACCGCGTAGGCGCCGGCCGGGACGTTCTCGAACCTGCACAGCGCACGGTCACCAGCGGGCGTGGCCGAGGTCGTGGCGAAGTACCCGGGGTCGGAGAGCCAGGACGCCTCGGTCGCGTACAGGGTGCACAACACCACACCCTCGGAGGTTGGCAGGGAGCGGGCTTCGAAGAGCAAGGGCAACATGGGAGGCTCCAGTCGGTGAGGGGGTCGTTCAGGTCAGGCTCTCGTCCATCCAGTCGAACAGGCGCGTCTGCGCCAGCAGCTGGTTCCCTCCCTGGCAGTGGACCTGGGAGGCCGTGCTGGCGTCGAAGTACAGGACGTCCTTCCGGCAGGTCAGGGCCTCGAGGAAGCGCTGGGACTCCCCCGGGGACGCGTCTTCCGCGCTCCCGTCCATCACCAGGGTGTGGCAACGGATCTTCGAGACCCCCCCTGCGTTGTCGTACTTGCGGAGCTCGTCGATCACCTCGTGGGGCGTCGACACACCGTGTTTCCACGTCACGTCGTCGAAGTACCAGCGCGCATCGGGCATCGCGACCGACACCGCATCGATCGCGGCGTCGAAGGCCGCGGGTCCTCGCGCGTGCAGCTCGAGGATCCCCGGCAGCTCAGCGAAGTGTCGCAACATGCTGTCGGCCCAGCTCACGACCGCCGGGTTGGCGACGAGCGCCCGGAGGCGCCCTTCGTGAGCGGCCGCCCGAGGCGCGAGGTACCCGCCGAACGACAGCCCCATCAACACGGAGCGCGAGACATCGAGGCGCGGGTCCTGCTCCGCGAAGTCCAGCACCCGCCCCACGGGTACCTCCCAGTCCGGGCGGAACGGGTGGCCGTGGAGGCGAAGGGAGGCGCCCTGCCCCGGCCCGTGGAAGGACAACACGTGGTAGCCGCGCTGCAGGGCCCCGTCGATCACCCACATCGTGTCTTCGGGCCAGGCGTGCAGGCCCTGGTGCAGCACGATCACCGGCGCCCGCTCCACCCCCGGGGCGTAGTGCACCCGGCCGTACAACACGCTGGACTCGTACGGAATGGCCACCTCGTGGCTGTCGTAGCCGCGCAGCGCCAGCGCCCGGTCGTGCAGGGCGAGGCCGATGCGCGTCGCGTCGACGAGCCGGGGATCCGTGTGGTCGGCGTACCGCATCAGCCCGGCGCGGTGGTAGGCACCTGCACGCAGGTAGTGGACCGCGGCGCTCCGCTCGTGCCCACGCGCAGCAGCCTCGTCGCCGTACTGCTGCACCCGCCGCCCGGTCTCGAGCCACGCGTCGAACCACGACCGCTCGTCTCCCGACCGGATCCGGGTCGCGGTGTCGAGCACCTCCCCGATGTCGGTGAGCCCCATCGGAGCGAGCCCGAGCCAGAACAGGAGCTGCGTGTCCATGACCGGTTGGCCGATGAACTGGTAGCGGTACCACACCCTGGCGACGTCGGCCTGGCCGAGCATGTCGTCCCCGTGAAACCGGGCACGTGCCACGGCATCCGCCATGGACCTGCGGCCGAGGGCTCCACCCACGAACGCCGCACCACCGAGCGCGACTGCCGCACCGAAGAACTGTCGTCGATCGAACATCAGAACGCCTCCCCGAAGTTGAAGATGAATCCGGTGCCGTCAGGGCCGGCGCCCACGTCGAGCCGGAGCACCGAGTGCGAGACCTCGTCCAGCTCGAACCGAAGGCCGCCACCCACGGACCAGTGGGGCGGGAGCGCCAGGGCCTCGCCGAGCGACGGAAACACCTGCCCCGCCGCGCCGAACACGACGGCACGAAACCGCCAGAACACGGGATGGCGGAGCTCCACCTGGGCGCTCGAGGCACCCTGGTCCCGGAAGCGGCCCTGGAACATGCCCCGCAGCTGGTCGTCGCCGCCGAGCTCCGGCATCGACGTGAACGGCACGTCCCCTACACCGAGCACCGTGAGCCATTGGACGCCCACCGTGGCGCCGCTCCCCACGGGCACGAACCCGCGGACATCGAGGCGCGCGAGCCCGAACGTGGCGCTCGAACCCACGATCGGGGCGTAGCCGGACAGCTCGCCGTCCACGAGGGCGCCGCGTCGGGTGGACTGGTTGTTGTCGCGCGTATCCAACCGCCCCAGCGCGCCGAGCCCGTGGACGCGACTCCCGTCCTCCCCCACGACCGTGCCGTCGCCGAGCCGATCGCGCGTCGTCCACACCACCGGGCCATCACCCGTCGAGGTCGGGGCCTGCACGTCGACCACGTCGACCAGGGCGAGGTGGTCGGCCACCCCGAGGAACACGTGGTTCACGACCTGGTGACGCACGGCCTCGTCCGACCGGACCTGCCGCCGCGTGAACACCTGGAAGCTCGGCTCGGACGCCGGCCCGACGCCGTAGTAGTTGGTGGGGAAGTGCTCGACGACCGACTCCGTCTCGATCGACCAGTCGTTCGACTCACCCAGGTAGACGTTGTTCCACCACGCGACGGAGGCCTGGCCGTTCACCGTGCCGATGACCGCTGCCGCCACCGTCGACGGCCAGGTCGACGGACCCGTGCCTCGCAAGGGGAGCGTCGCACTGCCGTACAACGCGAAGCCGACGCTCGTCTCCTGGCTGTAGAACGCGCCAGGCAACACGACCACGCTGCGTCCATCGTCGGAGTCGTCCGCAGCGAGCGCAGGCAGCGCCGCCGTTAAAGCAGCTGCCTTAAACAAGTGCTTGAATCGGATCGGCGCGAAGGCAAAGCAGGCCCTGGGCATCGTCCTCTCCGGAGGGTGCAGGTCAGTCGGGGAGGAGGCGCAGGAGGCGCCTCGCTTCCTCCTCGACACCGGCGGCGCCGGCGGGTGTCACCTCGATGAGCTTGGGGTGCAGACACCGCATCAGCGCGCTGTTCAAGCCGGTCTCCACGGCGCGCGCCAGCTCCGCGGGCTCCAGGACCGTCTCGTCCGGGGTCACCCGATCGAGCGTCTCCTGGAGCAGCGAGCTCAGCGCGCGCAGGAACGGTCCCGGCGGCGCCCCTTCGACCACGCTCGCGTAGAGGTGGGCCCGGGTGATGTTGGGAAACGCCTGCCCCCCCTGCAGGAGACGGACGTAGAACCGGCGCATCCTGGTGCGAAAGGGCTGGTCCGTGGCGCCGAGCAGGGCGCGGAAGTCCTCCATGCCGTTGTCGATCGTGACCTGCATCGCCCGCTCCAGCAGGCGCTGCTTGGTGCCGAAGTGGTAGTTCACTGCTGCGACGTTCACGCCGGCGGCGGTGGCGATGTCCCGGCTGGTGACCACCTGGAGGCCCAGGCGCTCGATGCAGTCGATGGTCGCGAGGATGATTTGCTGCTTGGTGTCCACCGCTGCTCCAGCAGATGATTCAAACATATGTTCATCTGTAGCGCGCCGCTCCCCTTGCGAGCAACCGGCGCGGTCCCTCACCGCCCGGCTCCGCGACGAAGCTCCGTCCTGGCGCTCGATGCGTCGCGGGTCGGTGGGAGTGATATCCTCGCACGCTGACCCTGGTTCCGCACAGCGGGTGGGCGTGAGCGACGATGACGGACTGGTTCTCCCTGGTGGAGCGCGGTGCCACGAGCGACGTGCGGCGCGCCCTGCGACGGCCCGAGGGGCTCCCCCACGGCCTCGACCGCTATGGCTACGGGCTGCTCCACTACGCCGCCCTGCGGAGCGAGGGTGCAGCGCCGATCGCGGCCGCCCTGCTGGCGGCGGGCCTCTCTCCCGACACGGTCGACGCCGCGCGGTTCCGGCAGACTGCGCTCCACTCCGCGGCCGAGGAGTGCCGGCTGGACCTCGCCGACGTGCTGCTGGCGGCGGGGGCGAACCCGGACGTGCCCGACGCGTGGGGAGCGGGTCCGGTGTCCCGCGCGCTCCACGCCGGGGGGCTCGACCGCAACAACGAGCGCCGCTCGGACTTCGCAGAGCTCGTGGTCCGGCTGGTGGCCGCTGGGGCGGACCTCGACCGCGCGTCCGCAGCTGGGACGACTCCCGCCGCATGGCTCGTGGAGCCCTGGTGGACGCCGCTCCGAGCGCGACTGGGGCGGTGACCGAGCCGCGCGGACCCGCGTCTACCCCCGGGAGAGCCTCGCCCGCAGCTCGTCGAGGCGCAGGTCCGCCGCGCCGCCCGGGGAGGTCCTGGCCGCCAGGCTCCCCTCCGGCGTCCGCCCCGCGCCCGCGGTGTCGGCCGACGCAGCAGCTGCGCGGTAGGCCTCGCGGAACGGCACCCCCGACGCCGCCAGCTCCACCGCCACGTCCGTGGCGTACATCCCCGGGTCGATCGCCGCGCGCATCGCGTCCGGCCGCCATGCCAGCCCCGAGAACAGCGCCGGCAGCAGGCGGAGCCCCTGCAGCCCCCGCTGGAACCCGCGCACCACCGGGCCCTTCGTGGCCTGCAGGTCGCGGTGGTAGCCCGACGGCAACGCCACCACCTGCTCGATCTCGGCCCGCGCCGCCGACACTGTGGCGTGCACCGCGCGCAGGAGCTCCACCACGTCCGGGTTGCGCTTGTTGGGCATGATCGAGCTGCCCGTCGTGTAGCGGGCCGGCAGCGCCACGAAGCCGAACTCCGCCGTCGTGAACAGCGACAGGTCCCACGCCGCGCGCCGCAGGTCGAGCGTGGCCGAGCCCAGCGCCTCCAGCGCCGCGAGCTCGAACTTCCCGCGCGAGAGCTGCGCGTACGGCGGGCTCACCTGCATCCGGGCGAAGCCCAGCGCCGCCGTGGTGTGCGCGCGGTCGAGCGGCAGGTTCACGCCGTAGCCCGCGGCCGTGCCGAGCGGGTTGGCGTCGACCCAGCGCAGCGTGTCCAGCGCCCGGGCGGCGTCGTCCACGAACGCCTCGGCCCACTGGGCCCACCACACCGCCGTCGACGACGGCACCGCGCGCTGCAGGTGCGTGTACCCGGGCATCACCAGCGCAGGCTCGGCGGCGCGGTCGAGCGCGACCTCCGCGACGGCCCGGCACGCAGCAGCGACGGCGCCGAGCTGCTCGCGGAGCCACAACCGCGTGGCCACCAGCACCTGGTCGTTGCGGCTGCGGCCGGTGTGGATCTTGCGGCCGGTGTCGCCCAACCGCTCCGTGAGGAAGGCCTCGATCGCGGAGTGCCCATCCTCGTGGCGGTCGTCGAGCACGAACGCGCCCGTCCGGAACGCGTCCGCCAGGGCCGAGAGCTCGCGCAGCAGGCCCTGGAGCTCGTCCTCCGACAGGATGCCCCGGTTGCGCAGGCCCTCCGCGTGCGCCGCGCTCGCGGTCACGTCGTGGAGGAAGAACGTGCGGTCCAGCAGCACGTCCTCGCCGGCCAGGAAGGCCTGGAGCACGGCGTCCACCTCGACCCCCGGCTTCTGCCACAACAGTCCGCTCACGACAGGTCCCAGGGAATGCCGACGTGTTCGTCGAGGCCGAACGCGAGGTTCAGGTTCTGCACCGCCTGCGTGGCGGCGCCCTTCAGCAGGTTGTCGAGCGTGCAGACCACCACCACGCGGAGCCCGTCGGCGGAGACCGCGAAGCCGCCCACCTCGGCGCCGTGCCGTCCGGCGATGCGGCTGACCCACGGCGGGTCGTCGACCACGTGGACCAGCGGCTCGGGGTCGTAGACCGCGCGGTAGCGCTCGCGGAGCGCGGCGACGGTGACGGGGGCCCGCACGTGGGCGTTCGCCGTGAGCGTGATGCCCCGAAAGTGCGGCGCGACGTGGGGCAGGAACTCGACGGGGTGCCCCAGGTGGCGGGTGACCTCGCGCTCGTGGACGTGGCCGGTCAACGCGTACGGCATGAGGTTGTCGCGCAGCTTGTCGGGGTCGTTGCGATCCGACGGCGTGGTGCCTGCACCCGACCAGCCAGAGACCCCGAAACACTGGGCCGGGCCCGCGAGCTCACCCACCAGCGGCCCGAGCGCGAGCTGCATCGCGGTGGCGTAGCACCCAGGGTTCGCGATCCGCCGCGCGCCCCGGAGCTGCTCGCGGTGGCGCTCCGGCAGGCCGTACACCCAGCCGCCGAACCGGTGGTCCGCGCTGAGATCGACCAGCACCGTGCCCGGCGCGCTCGTCTCCACCGCGGTGACCCAGTCGCGGGACTTCTCGTTCGGCATGGCGAGCACCACCGCATCGGTGCCGCGGGTCAGGAGCTCGTCGGGGCCCGCGTTCTCGAAGCAGAGCGGGCCGTCGTACCCGGACACGTGGTCGCGGACGGGCTGGCCGGCGAGCTCGCGCGAGACCAGGAACGACAACGACAGCCCCGGGTGCCCGGCCACGAGCCGCACGAGCTCGGCGCCGGTGTAGCCGCGGGCCCCCACGATGCCGACGGTGCGGGGCGCCACGGGCTCAGTCCCGCAGCGTGGGCCGCCGCGTGCGGCAGTGCTCCACGCAGCGCGCGATGTCGTCGAACGCGAAGATGCCGTACCAGAACACCTTCCACTTCTCCTGCTTGTAGCAGCCGTCCGACTCGGCGTAGTAGAAGTGGTTCACCACGTTGTTGTGGCGGGACCGCCAGAACACCTGCGGGTTCTCCTCGCGCATCACGCGCCACACCGCGCGGCCGAGGCCCTCGCCCTGCGCGTCGTCGAGCACCGCGAACTTGTCGAGGTACACGAAGCCCTCTTCCTGCAGCAGGATCACGGCGCTGCGGTAGTTCTCGCTCACGTACACGCGGTACGGCCGGGTGCGCGCGAAGTAGTCGCCGTCGAGGATGCGCCCGAACGACGACTCGATGAGGCTGCGGAGCCGCTCGAGGTCCACGCCCTCCCAGCTCTCGAAGCGCCGGACCCGCTCCCCGCGGCGGAGCAAGGTGCCCGAGCCCTTGTGGGTGAACAGCTCCTGCGCGAGCTCCGACGGCGTGGTGATGGACACCGACGACGTGACGGGCAGCGCGTCGAGCAGGTCCTTGATCTGCTCGATCTTGAGCCGCATCCCGCCGTTGATCCACGGCTGGACCATCAGGTGGTCGTAGTCGGTCGAGAGGTTGATCGACGAGATGACCTTCTGGTTCTCGTCGAGGAGGCCCCCGGTCTCGGTCAGGAACACGATCTTGTACGGCTGGAGCACCTGGACGAGCTCGTTGGCGGCTACGTCGGCGTTGACGTTGAGGATCTGGCCGCCCGCGGTCTCGCCGAGGCTCGCGATGACGGGGATGGAGCCCGCGGCGAGGCTCGTCTCGATGGCGCCCTGGTGGATGGCCTTCACGCCGCCCACGAGGCCGTACGTGTCGGCGTCGAGGAGCTCGGCCTCGAACACGCCCGACGTGATGCTGGTGGCGCGGGCCCCGGCCTTCTGCAGCGCCTGCACGAGCGTGAGGTTCTGCTCCAGGAACACGCGCCGGACGATGGCGAGCACCTCCGGCGTGGTCACGCGCAGGCCGTTGACCGTGCGCTTGACGATGCCGGCCGCGGCAGCGCGTTCGTCGATGTGCGGGCCGGCGCCGTGCACCACGATCGGCGTGAGGCCGACCTCCTGCAGGAACGACAGCGAGGACGCGAGGGCCTCGAGGTCGTCGCGGATCACCGCGCCCCCGACCTTCACCACGGCGAACCGCTTGGCGTCGAGCTGCGAGAAGCGCTTGACGTACTGCGAGATCTCCTTGGCGCTGCCCATCATGGACAGCAGGCGGAGGATGGTCTGACGGGTCTGGAGGTGCGGTTCCGTGGTCATGCGACGTTCCCGAGGATGCGCTTCACGCTCGCGGCGTAGCGCTCGAGTTGTTCGAGGGACACCCACTCGTCGGCGGTGTGCGCCTGGGCGATGTCTCCGGGGCCGTAGACGAAGGCCGTGAGGCCGGCTTCGGAGAACAGGCACGCCTCGGTCCAGAAGTCGACCGACGCGCCGAGGGGGAGGGAGAGGGACGAAGCGAGGGCCTCGGCCGCCAGGCGGCGGACGTCGGCGGTGGCGGGGTCACCGGAGGGCAGCGGCGGCCCGCGGAACAGCTCCTCGTAGCTCGCGAGCGCCGCGGGGTCCGCGAACGACCGGAGCTTCTCGTGCACCGCATCGAGGCCCATGGAGGGGAGCGGCCGGAACCCGAACCGCACCTCGGCCGACGGCGCCACGACGTTGGCCTTGATGCCGCCTTCGACGCGGCCGATGTTGAACCGCAGGCCCTGGAGCCCCGCGAACGACGTTCCCTGCTGCGTCGTCACCCACTCGAGCGCGCGGTTCCCCCACCAGACGGCGTGGTGGAGCGCGTTCTGCTGGATCGCGTCGGCGGTGGAGGCGTGGCCCGCGCGGCCCCGGAACACCAGCCGGACGGAGCTGATGCCTCGGTGCACCACCACCGCCTCGCAGCGGGTGGGCTCGGCGACGAGGGCCTCGGTGAAGCCGTGGTCTCCGCGCAGAAAGGCCGCGAGGCAGCGGGCGTCGTTCGCCTCCTCGTCGGTCGTGAACAGGAAGGCGGCGTCGCCCGTGGTGCCCTCGGCGGCGGTGAGGAGCCCGGCGGCAGCGCCCTTGATGTCGCACACCCCGAGGCCCACCACCCGGTCGGCCTCGCGGCGCAGGACGAG
Organism: Myxococcota bacterium; assembly: GCA_044356535.1. GTDB lineage: Bacteria > Myxococcota_A > UBA796 > UBA796 > JACKER01. Next base: position 6,360 of record JBIKWC010000025.1, on the reverse strand, counting down.
CGGGTCCGCCGTCCACGCGGGCGACGAAGGCACGGTGTCGAGGTGCACGTTGAACACCCGACGCGGAGCGCCGCGGACGGCGAGCATCGTGACCGCGCCGGCGCCGTGGTCCTCGACCGTGACGCGGAAGCCGGGGAGGTGCGCGCGCAGGTAGTCGAAGATGCCCCCCGTGCCGATCGCGCGCGGCGGGTTCCGGGTGTCGAACGACACCAGGTGCTCGAGGTGGTGGAGCAGGCGGGCCGACATCAGGACGTCCGGTTCACTTCGGCCCACAACGTGGAGCTCATGCCGTACAGCCGGATGAAGCCCTCGGCCTCCTCCACGCCCCAGTCCGCCGACTGCGCGTACGTGGCGCCTTTCGCGGTGAGCAGGTGCGGCGACCGCACGGCCACGGCGTCGAGCGTGCCCCCGGAGGTCTGCAGCACGATCTCGCCGTTGACCTTGTCCTGGCTCGAGCGCAGGAACGCCTCGAGGTCGGTCTTGAGCGGGTCGTGGAAGAAGCCCTCGTACACGAGCTCGACCCACTTGCGCGCGACGTCGGGCTTGAACCGGTTCTGGTGGCGGGTCAACACCACCTCCTCGAGCGCCTGGTGGGCGGTGAGCAGCGCGATCAGCCCCGGCGCCTCGAACACGATGCGGCCCTTGAGCCCGATGGTGGTGTCGCCCGTGTACATCCCGCGGCCCACGCCGTACGCCGCGAACTGCGTGTTGAGGCGGGTGAGCAGCGCGGCGCCCGGCAGGCGCTCCCCGTCGAGCGAGACGGCCTCGCCGCGCTCGAAGCCCACGGTGACGCGCAGCGGCTCGGCAGGCCACGCGGACCGCGGCGCACACCAGCCCCGCGCGCCCTCGCCCGGCGCCTCCCACCGGTCGATCTCCCCGCCGGACATGGTGAGGCCCAGCAGGTTCTCGTTGATGGTGTACGCCTTCTGCTTGCTGCGGACCGCGAAGCCCCTGGCCTCGAGGTACCGCTGCTCGTAGGCGCGAACCTCGGCGTGCTCCTTCTGGATCTCGCGGATGGGCGCCACGATCTCGTACGACCCCGACGCCTTGATCGCGAGGTCGAACCGCACCTGGTCGTTGCCCATGCCGGTGCAGCCGTGGGAGACCGCGCGGGTGCCGAGCTCGGCGGCGCGCGCGAGCATCGCATCGACGATGAGGTACCGGTCGGACACGAGCAGCGGGTACCGGCCCTGGTACCCCGTGCCCGCCCACACGAAGGGCTTCACGAAGTTGGCCCAGATCGCCGGGCGCCCGTCCACGGTGACGTGGCTCGTCACGCCGAGCTCCGCGGCCCGCGCCTCGATGTACGCGCGCTCCTCGGCGTCGACGCCGCCGGTGTCGGCGAACACGGTGTGGACGCGCCACCCGCGCTCCTGCAGGTACGGGACGCAGAAGCTCGTGTCGAGGCCGCCCGAGAACGCGAGAACTATGTCTCTGTGTGGGCCAGGGGCTCCGCCCCCGGCACCCCCTCCGGAGGACCAGTCCCCCGGACCCCCCCTGCCAGGGGGCAATCCCCCTGGACCCCCTGATGCTGACAGCGAATCCTTGGAGCCAGTCGCGGCGCTCATGGGTCGTTCCGGAAGCGAGAGGTGGAGTGGGTCATTGCCCGACGAGCGTGGTCATGACCGCCTTCTGAACGTGCAGGCGGTTGTGGGCCTCGGGCACCGCCAGGCAGCGGGGAGAGTCCATCACGGCGTCCGTCGCCTTCACGTTGCGGCGGAGCGGCAGGCAGTGGCTGAACACGCCGTCGTTGGTGAGCGCCATCTTCTCGCTGTCGACCATGAAGTGGCGGAACTGCTCGCGGATGGGCTTCTCGGGGGCCCACTGGCCGAAGTACGGCAGGGCGCCCCAGCTCTTGGCATACACCACGTCGGCGCCGCGGTACGCGGAGGTGAGGTCGTGGCTGATGGTGAACGACCCGCCGCTCTCGGCCACGTTCTGGCGCGCCCAGCCGAGGTACCGCTCGTCGAGCACGTACTCGGGCGTCGGGCACAACAGCGTGACGTCCATGCCGAGCCGCGTGGCGATGGTGAGCGCCGAGTTGGCGACTGCGGTGTTGAGCGGCTTCGGGTGGTAGGTCCAGGTGAGGACGTACTTCTTGCCGCGCAGATCGTCGGTACCGAAGTGTTCGCGCAGGGTGAGCGCGTGCGCCAGCTCCTGGCACGGGTGGGTGATGGTCTCCATGTTGATCACGGGGACGGGCGAGTGCTTCGCGAACGCGGCCAGCACGCGATCCTGGCGATCGACCTGCCAGTCCACGAACTTCGGGAAGGCGCGCACCGCGATCAGATCGACCCAGCTCCCGAGCACGCGCGCGACCTCGGCCACGTGCTCCTCGGCTTCGCCGTCCATCACCACGCCCTCGTCGAACTCGATGGGCCAGGCGTCCTTGCCGGGCTGCAGCACGACGGCGTGCCCCCCGAGGTGGAACGTGCCGAGTTCGAAGCTCGTCCGGGTGCGCATGGACGGGTTGAAGAACACGAGCGCCACGGACCTGCCGCGGAGCGCGTCGCCATGGGGCTCGCGCTTGTACTTCGCGGCGAGCGCGAAGGTGGCCTCGAGCTCGGCGCGGGACCAGTCCTGGGTGTTGAGGAAGTGCTTCATGGGGGCGGGACCTATGCCGTCAGCGGGGGGGTGGCGAGGAAGGTCTTCACGACCGGAGCGAGGCGCGCGACCACCTCGTCGACCTCGTCGGCGGTGATCACGAGCGGCGGGAGCAGCCGGATGACCCGATCGGCCGTGACGCTCAGCAGGAGCCCCGCTTCGAGCGCGTGCAGCGCGAGGTCGCCGCAGGGCCGGTCGAGCTCCACGCCCACCATCAGCCCCCGCCCGCGGATGTCGGTGACCCCGGCGGTGGTCGCGAACGTGTCGCGGAGGGCGTCGGCGAGCTGGGCGCCGCGGGCGGTGGCGTTGGTGAGGAGGCCGTCGCGCTCGATCACGGCCAGGGTCTCGACGCCGGCGCGCATGGCGAGCGGGTTGCCGCCGAACGTGGTCCCGTGGTTCCCGCGGCGGAGCACGCCGTTGGCCCGCGGACCGACAGCGATGGCGCCCACGGGCACACCCGAGCCGAGGCCCTTGGCGAGCGCCATCACGTCGGGGCGCACGCCGGACTCCTGCCACGCGAACCAATGGCCGGTGCGCCCGAGCCCACACTGGACCTCGTCGAGCATCAGGAGCCAGCCGCGCGCGTCACACAGGGCCCGGAGGCCCTGCAGATAGGCCGTCGACGCGGGCCGGATGCCGCCCTCGCCCTGGATGGTCTCGAGGAAGACGGCGACGATCTCGGGGTCGTCCAGGGCCTCGAGCGCCTCGAGCGAGTCCAGGGGTACGCGCACGAAGCCCGGGACGAGCGGCTCGAACCCTGCGTGGATCTTGGGGTTCCCGGTGGCGGACAACGTCGCGTGCGAGCGCCCGTGGAACGCGTGTTCGAACACCACGAGCTTGGGGTGGGCCACGCCGCGGTCCCGACCGGACTTGCGGGCGAGCTTGATCGCGGCCTCGTTGGCCTCGAGCCCGGAGTTGCAGAAGAACACGGCGTCGAGGCCGGACAGGGCGCACAGGTGGGCGGCGAGCTGCTCCTGCAGCGGGGACTGGTAGTAGTTCGAGACGTGGATGAGCTTCGCGACCTGATCCTGGAGCGCGGCGACGAGCGCGGGGTGCGCGTGGCCGAGCGTGTTGACGGCGATGCCGGCGAGCGCGTCGAGGTACTCGCGGCCCTGGTCGTCCCACACCCGGCAGCCGCGGCCGTGGGTGAAGGCCACGGGCAGGCGGGTGTACGTGTCGAGGACGTGCGGCATGGTGGGGTCGGACATCGGCCCGCGTAACCTCACCGGCGGCGCGGGGTTACGGCCCGGCGTGCACGTCGTCACACCGCTGTTCGCCTCGTCTCCACTCTCGGCGTTGCTCGGGGCTCCGGTCTGGCTCAAGCTCGACGCCCTGCAGCCGTCGGGGTCGTTCAAGCTGCGTGGCGTCGGCCTGGCCTGCCGCCGGGCCCGGGAGCGGGGCGCCACCGCGCTCGTCAGCTCGTCCGGGGGCAACGCGGGGCTCGCGGCCGCGGTCGCCGGGCGCGCCCTGGGGATGCGCGTCACCGTGGTGGTGCCCGCCACCACCGACGTCCGGATGCAGGGCCTGCTGCGCGGCGAGCAGGCAGACGTCGTGGTCCACGGCGCCGTCTGGGACGAGGCGCACGCCCACGCGACGGCCCTCGCGGCCAGCTCCGGCGCGTTCCTGGTGCACCCGTTCGAGGGGCGCGACCTGTGGGAGGGCCACGCCACGCTGATCCACGAGGTCGCGGAGCAGGGCCCGCGGCCCGGCGTGGTGGTGTGTGCGGTGGGCGGCGGCGGCCTGTTGTGCGGCGTGCTGCAGGGCCTGCACGACGTGGGGTGGGCGTCCGTGCCGGTCGTGGCGGCGGAGAACGAGGGCGCGGCCTCGTACGCCGCAGCGCTGGCGGCGGGGGGCCCGGTGACGTTGCCCGCGATCACGTCGCTCGCCACGTCGCTCGGCGCCCGCCGCGTCGCCGACGAAGCCTTCGCGTGGTCCACCCGTCACGAGGTGCGGTCGGTGGTGGTCTCCGACGCCGCGGCCGTCGATGCGTGCGGCCGGTTCCTCGACGATCACCGGGTGCTGGTGGAGCCGGCGTGCGGGGCCGCGCTGGCGCCGGTGTACGGCCGCGCTCCGGTGCTGCTGGGGGCGGGCCCGGTGCTGGTGGTGGTGTGTGGGGGCGCCGGCGTCACCCGCGAGCGCCTGGCCGGGTGGGCGTCGAGCCACCGTTAGGCCCCTGTCCGTCGTCCCCTGGCAGTCGACCATGTACCCGGGGCAACCGCCAGGATCTGTCCGACTCGCCACTGCTCGGGGGCATGGGCACGGGCACGGGCACGGGCTGGGGAGGAGCCGCGGGGCGAGGCGGCTGCGCGGCCTACGCCCCACGGCTCCTAGGCGACCACCAGCGCCGTGGGCACGCGGCCCAGGCCCTTCAGCTCGATCTCCCCGCGCGGCACCACCAGGAACTCCGGCCCCAGGCGCGCCGCCGTGGCAGCCGTCAGGTGCACCGCGCCGGGCACCCCGTGCGCCTCGAGCCGGCTCGCGACGTTCACCGTGTCGCCCCACAGGTCCCACGCGAACTTCGACCGCCCGATCACGCCGGCCACCACGGGGCCCTGGTGTACGCCGATCCGCACCTGCAGCCGCGGATCCCCGAGCCCCGCCAGCGCCTCCGTCAGGCGCAGCCCGAGCGTGACCAGCCGCGGCAGCGCGTCCACCGCCGGCTCGGGCACGCCGCAGACCGCCATCCACTCGTCGCCGACGGTCTTCACCTTCTCGCAGGCGAGCGCCTCCCCGGCCTCGTCGAACACCGAGAACACGCGCTCCAGCAGGTCCACGACCTGCTCCGGCGCCAGCTTCGCGGAGAGCGACGTGAACCCCACCAGGTCCGCGAACAACACGGCGACGTCGTCCACGCGATCGGCGATGCGCGACTCCCCGCGCTCCAGGCGCGCAGCGATCGGGGCCGGGAGCACGTTGAGGAGGAGCCGCTCCGAGCGGGCGTGGGCGATGCGCAGCTCGGCGGTGCGGGCCTCGACCTCGTGCTCGAGCCGGCGGTTCCAGTCGCGCAGGCGCTGGTGGAGGTTGGCCAGGGCGAGCCGCGACGCCGTCATCGACGCGATCGTCAACAGCAGCGCCTCGTGGTGCGCCGTGAAGAAGCCCTCCTCCGAGTGTTCGCTGTCGAGCACGCCCACCACGCGGTCGTCGCCGGGGGCGAGGATGGGGACCGCCAGCTCCGAGCGTCGCGCTGCGTCGTCGGTGATGTACCGCGGGTCGAGGCGGGTGTCGGCGAGGCGCTCGACCCGCCCGGTCGCGGCCACGCTGCCCACGATGCCCTTGCCGAGGGGGATGGTGATGGGCGCGAGGATCTCGCGGTCGCGGAGCTTCTTGGGTCCGTAGACGGCCCGCTGCACCAGCGACTGCCCATCCTCGGCGAGCAGGTAGATCACGCAGTCCTCGAGGCCGAGGCGGGCGACGACCTCGTTCGCCACGTCCCACAGGATGTCGTCGATCGACGGCCGCTCGAGGAGGAGCGACGCCGCGAACGCGTTGATCACCGCGAGGTCGCGGACCTGCTGCTCGAGCGCGGTGGCGTCGGCGCGGAGCTCGTCGGGGGAGCGGTGAGGCACCCACCCGCCTAACCGACGGGAGCGTCCGGGAGCCCTGCCGCCCACGCAGTGAGGTGGTCGACGAACGCCCGCACCGCCGGCAGCAGGAGCGCGCGCTCCGGGTAAACGAGCGCCAGGCCCGCTGGCTGGCCCAGCACCCCGGGGAGCACCACCTCGAGGGCGCCAGTCGCCAGCGCCGCCCGGGCCGTGA
>JBIKWC010000491.1:0-3565 GCA_044356535.1 Myxococcota bacterium | reverse complement strand
GTTCACCAACGGCACCTGGACGGGGTGGCAGCGTGCGGCGCGCGCCGGTGGGTTCAAGCTCGCCCGGTGGGAGGACGAGGAGGTGCTGGTGGACCTGCGCGACACCCCGGTGGAGGTCGTCGATCTGCTCGACGCACCGCTGACGGACGAGGCGCAGTCCGCGTACGACCTGCTGTCCGCCTGGCTCGACGCCCGGTCGCTCCCCGTACGGTGAGCGCGGGCACCGCGCGGGCGGAGCGATCGAAGGTCGGCGGTCGTCGTGACGTCGGAGGGCCGGGAGGCGCGGATGGGCGGGCGGTGGCTGGCGGTGTTGGTGCTCACGGGCTGTGCGGACCTCGCGGACTCGCTGGGCGCGTTCCAGCTCCCCGACGTGGCGGTCGAGCGGGTGGACCTCGCCGTCGCGCCGACGGCCGACGCGTTCGTCGGGCGGGCCTGCGTGGACTACCTGTCTCCCGAAGGGTGCGTGGACCTGGGGTTCGCAGAGCCCACCGACGAGGAGCTGCGGTTCGGCTTCGACCTCGTCCTCGAGGTCGCCAACCTCGACGACGACGAGACCGCGACGCTGACCGACCTGTTCGTGACCCTGTCGCTGGTCGACCCGTGGGTGGTCGACGCCGCCTGCTTCTCGCTGTGCGATCCGGACGACCCGTCGTGTGTACCGGCAGTGGACGCGGACGGTGCCTGCACCGCCGACACGCCGGAAGAGAAGCTCACGCCCGGAGACGTGGAGGTCACGGCCGAGGACCTGCTGGCGCTCGCGGACGCGCCCGAGGGCAACGGCCAGTGGCGGTCGCTGCGGCCGGGGCGCACCGGGGAGGTGTCCGTCCGCATCGACCTGGCGTCGGAGGCGGTCCTGGAGGCGGCTGCGGTCCCCGCCATCGGGGCCCTGAACCGCCAGCTCGAGACCGGCACCGTGTCCCCCGTCGCGTTGTCGTTCACGCTCGAGGGCACGGCCACGTTCCAGGGCGCCAACCGGGTGGAGATCCCGCGGACGCGGGGCGAGTGGCGCCTCGAGCCCGCGACCACGACCCCCACCGAGTGAGGGCGGCCCGGCGTCGCGCTCACGGCGCCGGGAACACCGTCGGGAACACGCGGGGCGCGCGCCGGGTGCGGGTGCAGCGCGTGTCACCCGCGAGGTAGCACACGGTGAACGCGCGGCGGGGCCGATCCGAGGCGTTCCGGCCCGAGCGGTGCCACGACAGCGCGTGGAGCAGCACCACGTCGCCCGCGCGGGCGGGGACCGCGACCGGGACCGGTGCGCGGGCCGCGACCAGCGCCGCCGGCACGAGGCCCCCCATCGGCGTCGCCAGGCCGCCCTGGTGGCTGCCCGGCACCACCTCGAGCCCGCCCGCCTCCGGGGGCGCGTCGTCGAGCGCCGTCCACAGCTGCAGCTCCGGGTCGCGGTCGAGGCCCCAGAACCGGCCGCCGTCCTGGTGGTACGGGATCTCGCTGCCGGTGCCGGGCGCCTTCGCGAACACCGTCGCCCGATACAGCGTGACCGCGCCCGGGAGCACGCGGCGGACCACGCGCTCGAACAGCGGCTGGGCGAGCCACGCGCGGAACACCGGGTCCCGCTCGAGGCGCTCGACCTTGCGGTACGGCACGTCCGGGCCGGCCCACCCGTGGCCCGCTGGGCGACGCGGCGGGTGCTGGGGTGCCTGGGCCGGCCCTCGGCGACGCCGCGGCTGTGGGCGCGGGGTCCGCCCGTGGCCGCCTGACGTTGCCCGGGGCCCACGGCGTGCTCCGGGGAGAGGTGTGCCCTTGGGTCGCGCCGACGACGGGAGCCGGAGGAGCCCCACGAACCAACGCCGCGTTTCCACCGGGCCAGCGTCAACGCCGCACCGACCGCACGACTCGTGCTACCCTCCAGCCCATGCCCAGGGAAGCCGGCGATGCAGCGGGACCATGGCGGAGGCCCTTATCCTACCTGTCCCCTTGCCAACGCTCCACGGGGCACTGCTTCGCCGTCCCGCGGTCGGCGGGCACTGGGCGGTGGCCGAACTGCTCGTAGAGACCGTGGTAGTCGCGGGTCGCGAGGCACCTTCGCCGCAGGGTCTGCAGATCGGGGTGACGATCGAACGCCTCGAGCATGCGACGCGAGATGCCCTGCCCGGCCCAACCTTCCTGGATGCACACATCGCAGAGCCAGGCGAACGCCGCGCTATCGACACGCATTGGCCTCGTGCGGAGACACCGCAGTTGCGCGATACTGAAGCCATGCAGCCGCTCGTCCGCCCGCCTGCCCTTCGCCCCGGGGACACCGTCGGCATCTGCACGCCGTCGTTCCCGGCGCACGTGGCGTTCCGGGCGAAATACCTGCATGGGGTCGCGGAGCTGCGTCGGCTCGGTTTCCAGGTGGTCGAGGGCGACCTCACGGCACGCGCGACCGCGCAGGGCGCGCGGTCCGGCACGCCGCGCGAGCGCGCCGACGAAGTCAACGCGCTGTTCGCGAACCCGGAGGTGCGCGCGATCATCACCACGATCGGCGGATCCAACTCGTCGAGCCTGGTGCCGTTCATCGACTTCGCCGCGGTGCGCGCGAACCCGAAGATCTTCTGCGGCTACAGCGACATCACCTCGCTGCACCTGGCCTTCATGCGCCATGCTGGCCTCGCGACCTTCTACGGCCCCGCCGTGATGCCGAGCTTCGGTGAATGCCCGGAGCTGCCGCACGAGATGGTGGACTCGTTCCTCGACGCGACGATGCGGCACCTCTCGGGACCGCGCGAACTGACGGCTCCGTCACGCTGGAGCCGGCACATGCGCGACGCCCGCACCGACGCCTGGCGCACCGAGCCGCGGCGATGGGAGCCGCACGCAGGGTGGCGCACCGTGACGAGCGGCGTTGCCGAAGGACCGGCGCTCGTCGTCAACCTCAACACCCTCCGATCAAACGCCGGGACGCCGGAGATGCCGGACCTCGACGGCACGGTGCTCTTCATCGAGGAGATGACGACATCGCCGACGCAGGCGGAGCGCGCATTCCGTCACCTCGCGGCGCTCGGTGTCTTCTCGAAGATCGCGGGACTCGTCTGGGGACGGGTCGAGCACTGGTCGGACGAGGGATGCGCGACCCCGGTCGAGGAAATCCTGCTCGAGGCGATCCGCGGGGAACTCGGGCGCGAACCGACTTTCCCGATCGTGACCGACTTCGACTGCTGCCATACGACGCCGATGCTGACGATCGCGCAGCGCATCCGCACCAGGCTCGACGCGCAAGGCGAAACCGCACGGATCACGCTGCTCGAGCCGGCCGTGGCTGGCTGAGGCGGTGGTCTCCTTTCGCCACCGTTCCGATCGGCACCCCGCGCTCAGGTATCGAAGGAATCGCCGTGTTCCACCCCGCTCCCTCGCCGACCACCGCCGAGGTGCAGCTCGTGGTGGACCAGGTGCGTGAACGCGTGGAAGCGCTCCTGCGAGCCCGAGGGCTGCTCGACAACGAGGGCGAGGTCGCCGACGACGATGACGGCCAGCGAATGCTCCTCGCCGCCTCCGTCGCCGGACGCGAGGCGCTCGGGCTGCGGGCCGGCGCCGTCCCCCGATGGATGCGCCAGGACCCGGTTCG
>JBIKWC010000490.1:0-3567 GCA_044356535.1 Myxococcota bacterium | reverse complement strand
CTGCGGCGTCGGCGCTCGAGGAGCTGCACCTCCACGACGCCCGGGTCCTCGAGCTGGGGGCCCTCGCTGCCTCGACTTCCCTCCGCGTGGTCGAGCTGTCGTTCCTGCGGAGCCCGAACCTGGCGCCCCTGGCGCGCTTGCCGCTCCGCCGCCTGGTGCTCGACGCCGTCGAGGGCGTGCGGCTGAACCAGGTGCGCGGCCTGGGGGTGGAGCAGCTGGACGTGTGGGGCTGCACCCACGACGGCCTCGAGGCGTTGGCGACCATGCCCAACCTCCGGGAGGTCTGGGTCTTCGGCGCCGGGTACCGAAACCACCTGACCGCTGGCGCGCTGGACCACCTGACCCACCTGCAGGCGGGCGCGAGGATCGTGTTGGATGGACGCTTCGACCCCGACCAACACCGCGCGGCCCTCGCCCTCCTGGAGGCGCGCGGCGTAGTGGTCTGGGCTGGCCACGATCCACACGAGAACGGGGTCCACCCCTCCTGGTGGACGTACACCAGCAAGTTGGAGGCGGCGGACGCCGACCCTCCCCGGTACGTGTCGCAGGGCTGGAGCAACGCTCCCGTGCCAGCCGGACCCAGGCAATCTACCGAGGAGAACGCGGAGGACACGGAGATCGGCCGGCTGGGCGGACTGTCGCAGGCCCTCGCCCCACCCCAGCCGCCCTGAACCGGACAGGTAGCCGACCCCAGCCACCCTGAACTGGACAGTTCTGGCCGTTTCGACTCGTCAGCGCCGCCGAGGCAACGAACGAACGCCGCCTATCCGCCGCCCGGTGGTCGCCCCCACCGGGCGGAGTCCGGTTCAGGCGGGCTGGGGTCGCGCGGGTGTCCGGTTGGAGGATGCTGGGGTCGACGGGGCCTGGCCCAGGTCTGTCGTCGCCTGTCGGAGCCTCCGCGCTCTCCGCGTCCTCCGCGGTGGATTGCCAGTTCTCGGCCGCCAGCTCGATGGGGATCTGACGCCACGTTCCTCGAACGCCACTCGGGCCGGACCCAGGCAATCTACCGCGGAGAACGCGGAGGACGCGGAGAACGGCCGGCCGGGCGGACCGTCGCAGGCCCTCGCCCCACCCCAGCCGCTTCGAACCGGACAGGTAGCCGACCCCAGCCACCCTGAACCGGACAGTTCTGGCCGTTTCGACTCGTCAGCGCCGCCGAGGCAAAGAACGAACGCCGCCTATCCGCCGCCCTGTGGTCGCCCCCACCGGGCGGAGTCCGGTTCAGGTGGGCTGGGGTCGCGCGCGGCTCGCCGGACTGCGCTGACCACCCGCGACCCCAACGTGGCCACCTGGCTGGCCGAGGCGCGCGCAGGCCTCGCGGCTGGGGAACCTGCGCTCGCGTTGACGCTGGGCCAGGACCTGTGGTTCCTGGGCGACGGCCGGGGCGACGAGGCCGTTGCGCTCCACGCGCACCGCGGGCTCGCTTCGGTCGACGTCTACGCGTGATCGAGCGCGTGCCGGTAGCGCAGGGCCCGCTCCTCCACCGCGTCCCAGCGCCCGGACAATGCGCCCGCCACCCGCTCCTCGAGCGCGGCGCGGCTCCAGCTCGCGCCCGCCCACCCCGTGTCCGGCATCGCTGCCTGGAACGGCTGGGTCAACACCGCCAGCAGGCGGCGCGCTCGCGGGTCGCCGGCGTGGGCCACGTCGCCCCGCAGCGTCGGGTCGCGCTGCGCCAGCTCCGCCACTGCGGACCGCGCCTCCGCCAGGAGCCCCGACTCCGCGCGGCGGGCCCGCGTGCGCAGCGGATCGATCGCCGGCCACAGGCCCAGCGCCGCCAGCGGCCGATCCGTCGCGACCGTGGCGTCGAGCGCTGCGGCCCAGGCCTCGTCCGCCGGCTCGCCCCGCGTCACCGCCGCCCACGGGCGCACCAGCACCGTCAGGTCCGCCGCTGCCGCCAGCTGCGGCAGGTGCGCCGCCAGATCAGCCGCGTGGCCCTCCTGCTCGAACACCACGTGCACCAGCGGCCCCGTCCGCGGCGCCCCCAGGCGCGCCAGCGCGGCAGGCACCACGTCCTCCGGCGCGGACAACGCGGTGGTCGCCGGCGTGAGCACCTCCACCCAGCGCTCCACCCCGCCGCGGGCCGCCACCGTCTGCAGCTCCCGCGCGTGCCACGGACGCGGCACCCACGAGGTCCACACCGTGTGGCCCCCCGCTGCGCCGACGGACCACGCCAGCTCCGACAACAACACCGTGAGGCCCGTCTCCGCAGCGCCCTCGAGGCGGACCCGATCGTGGCGGCGCAGCGGCGCCCAGAGGTCGAGCGCCCCGATCCCCGTGTGGACCTCACCCGTTGCGGTGACCGCGAACGCGCTCAGCGGGCGCTCCCGGGGTGCTGCCTCCGCGCTCCGGCCGGCAGCGAGCGCGGCCAGCGCAGGGTCTCCGCGCCAGGCCGCGAGGTCCGCGAGCCCGAGTCCGCTCCAGTGTGGAGCCGCGGGATCGGCGCCCGCGGCGAGCAAAGCGCCCACCACGTCGGCGTGGCCGTGGCGCGCTGCGGTCCACACCGCGGACTCTCCGTTGGCGCACCCACACTTGCCGTCCGGATAGGCACCTGCGGCCAGCAGCACGCGCACCAGGGGCAGATCCCCGAGCGCCGCAGCCAGCGCGAGCGGAGCCAGCGGGTGGGCCAGCGGGAAGCCGCCGGCGAGCGCCTCGTCGTCGGTCCAGCCCTCCTCGGCGTGGACGAGCTCGGGGCGCACCCGGAGCACCCGGCGGACCTCCGGGACGTCGCCAGCGCGCAGCGCGAGGAACAGCGAGACCGGGTCGGACACGGCGGGGATGTCGACGTTCACGGGGACCTCCAGGGGAACGAGCCGTTGGCGGGCGGAGAACAGGCGCTTCTTCACAGCCGGGACGGAAATCTCGAGGAACGCCGCGATCTCGGCGACGGGCGCGCCGCCGAGGTAGTGCATCGCCACCACTGCGCGCTCGTGCTCCGGGAGCGCTTCGATCGCAGCGCGCAGGCCAGCCCACTGGTTGGCTTCGTCGAGGGCGTCGGGCCCGGTCGGCGCGCTGGCGGCGAAGGGCTCGGCCGTGGCGACCTCGCGGGTCCGGCGACGCTGGCGGTCGCAGTGTTTGAAGACCGCCCGGCGCAGCCAACCCGCGAACGCCGCGGGCTCGCGGAGCTGGTGCAGGTGGAGCCACGCGTCGATGAGCGCGTCCTGGACAGCGTCGGCGGCGGTGGCCGGGTCGGGGAGGAGGACCCGGGCGTAGCCGAGGCACGCCCGCTCGTGGCGCGTCACCAGCGCGCCGAACGCTTTCCGGTCGCCCCGCTGGGCCGCGGACACGAGCGTGATGGTGGAGCTCGGGATCATCATGCCCCCTGGACCCACGAGAGCCGCCGGAGGTTACCGCGCACCGTCACGAACCCTGCCGGATACGCCCCACCGTCCAAAGTCGTCCGAACATCCTGCACCTCGGACCTACACTTCGCAGAGTGGCTCCCGATCGTGGTATCCACACCGGATGTCGGAACCGACCGCCGCACCTGCCCGCCGCGCCGGGCGCGCCCCCGATCCCCAGGAGCGCGCCCTCCTCGCCGCCACCCGCCTGTTCGCGCGCTCGTCGTGG
>JBIKWC010000223.1:0-12447 GCA_044356535.1 Myxococcota bacterium | reverse complement strand
TGTTCTGCGTTCCGGAGGCCCTGTTGAACACGCAGGACGCGAGCGCGTTGTGCCGCAAGCTCGGGACGCTCTTCGAGAACCAGGGCGCCCTGGTCACCACCACCGTCGGCGGCGAGGAGGAGGAGCCCGAAGCCGAGGCACCACCGATCGACCTGCGGATCGAGGTCCGGGCGCGCCAGGTCCACGCCGCCAGCCACCCCCTCACCTGGGCCGCCACCGTCTTCTCGTTCACGCTCGTGCCCGCGGTCACCGAGTTCACGTTCGAGCAGGACCTCGTGGTGCGCGACGCCTCCGGCTTCCTGCTCGCCACCGACGTGCTGCGCGGGCGCGTGGTGCACTACTACGGGTTCGGGTCCTGGGCGAGCAACACGCTCCTCGACCTCACCGTGCGCGAGAAGCCCGACGAGATCGTGGGCGACAGCGCCGAGCGTCAGCTGTCGGAGGACCTGTACCGCCAGCTCAGCCAGTCCGTGTTCAACGCGAAGCTCCAGGCCCAGGTCCTGCGCGCCGCAGCGGAGGCGGGCCGGTGAGCGCGCTCCTCGCCCTCGCGGCCGCCGCCCACGCCGACCCGATGCCCGGGTTGACGCGGACGAAGTCCCAGATGCGCAACTGGGACTGCGAGCGGCGCGGCACCCGCGAGGTCGCCGAGGAGTACCCGGGCCGCATCGTGTCCTCCGAGTCCCGCGGCACCGATCCCGACCGCGTGACCATGGTCTGCACCGAGCGCCTCACGCGACCCGGCCTGCGGTCCCCCCGCGACGAAGCCCTCCTCTCCACGCTCGAGCCCACCGCGAACGCGCTGGCCACGTCGGCAGCGGCCGCGCACCCCGAGCTGGCCGACCGCACCTGGCTCGTCGAGGTGTTCTACCCGAGCGTGCCCGTGGCCGGGAAGCTCGGCTTCGCCGTCAAGAACGCGCTCGTGGCCCGCGGGCTGCAGGTCTCCGACCGCGTGCCCACCCTCGGCGCCGGCGACCTGATGGTCCTCACCCGCCTGCCGCCGTTCGAGGCCTGGCCAGCAGCGTGTGGGCGGTATGCGGCCACCGGGACCCTCCGCCCCGGCGACGCGCTGCTGGCCGTCGTCCACCTCGATCCGCGCGAGACCATGGTCCACGCCGCGCTGTGCGTCGACGGAGGCTGGTCGTGGCTGCGCTGATCCTCGCCGCGCTCTTCGACGCCAGCGCGGCCACCCCGGTGGAGGAGGCGCAGCAGGCCGAGCTCGATCGCGTGCGGGCCAAAGTCGCCGACGAGGTGCACCTCGCAGCGTTCGATCTGGTCGACGAGCTCGTGTACGGCTGGGTGAGCGAGCCCGTGTTCCCCACCACCACCCCCGTGGTGCTCGCCGGCGTGACGGTGCCGGTGGGCCTGGGCGCCGGGCTCCAGGCCCTCGTCGAGAACCACGTCTCCACGCTGCTCACCAAGAACCCCGCCGCCCGGATCCAGCTCGTCCACTGCCCCACGTGTACGGCCGTCGTGGTGCACTCGGGCCCCGAGGCCACCGTGGTCTCCCGCGGCATCGACGACCCAGGCGTGCTCGCCGAGCTCGGCGGCGCCACCGGCCAACACGCGCTGTTCCTCGACGTCGAGGCGGAGGGTGCGTTCCTCGTGTTGCGCGCGCGCCTCACCCGCCTGACGCCCGACCTCCCCATCGTGTGGAGCCACACCATCGCCACGTCCGCGAGCACGCCAGCCTTGCTGCGGGAACCGGACGACCTCAAGTCGGCGGCCGAGGCCCGCGCCGAGTACCTCGCCGTCCTGCGCGACCGCGGGCCGATCTCGGTGCCCCTGCGCCACGTCGTTCGCACCTATGCGCAGCCCGACGACGAGACCGCCATCGCGCCGCCCCCGTTCCTGTGGCTCGAGAGCGGCGTGGAGCTCGGCGCCACCGACGCCCAGGCGTGGACCGCGAGCCTCGTGGCCGGGTACAGCTTCATCCCCCAGGCGTACCAGGGCATCCTGGCCCAGGCCCGCGTCAACCGCCTGATCACCGGGCGCGCCCGCTCCCACACCCGGCCCGACCTGTACGGCTTCGCCGGCGCCGCCGTCCTCACCGTCTGGGGGCCCGCGACCGCGTCGTTCCGCGACGACCGCCTCACCGTGGACGAGGTCCTCACCGAACTCGCCGAGTCGGACCCCCGGACGACGTTCGGCGCCCTGCAGGTGGGCCTCGATCTGCGCGTCGGCAACCGGATCGGGCTCTCGAGCTTCCTCGAGACCCTGCCCTCGTTCGGCGACTCCCGGAACCTCGGCGCGTACGTCCGCGTCGCCGGCGTCGGCTTCCACAGCCTCGGCACGGAGGTGACGGTATGGTTCTGAGCCTCCTGGCTGCGACCGCGTCCGCCGGGCCCTCGTCCACGAGCGACGCGCTCGACCGCCTCTCCGAGGTGCTGGAGCTGCGCCTCGACGAGGGCACGCTCCGGCGGAACGAGGTGCTGCCGGCCCTCCTGGTGAGCCTGGAGCCGCGGTACGAGGTGTCGGACGAGTGGTTCGCCACCCGCTCGATCGAGGTGTTGACCTCGGCGTTCGGCAGCAGCGGCGGCCTGCGCCTCTGCGAGGCGTGTATGGCGCCCCGGGCGTGGGTCGAGGAGGGCAGCCTGACCTGGCAGGCGGGCCCCATCGGCCTGGACGAGCTCACGCGGCTCGACGAACAGACCCGGGGCGACGCCCAGCCGGCGAAGTCCGCGATCTGGCTCGACGAGCAGCGGGGCGGCGTGAGCCTGCGCATCGTCGACCTCGGCACGGGCCGGGTGATCTTCGCGCAGAACGTGGACCCGCTGCTGATCGAGAACAAGAACTCGGAGCGCATGGGCACGCTCTCGGCCGAGCTCGAGCGGCGGGCCCGCGGCGACGCGCTCGCCCAGACCTTCGTGGACGCCGCCCTGTACCCGGGCCAGCACATCTCGCTCGACTTCACCGACCAGTGGGGCAAGACCAACGCCAACCTGACGGGCGTCACGCTCTCCGTCATCGATCCCGTCGTGGGCCTGGGCGTCGCGCACTACCGGCGCCTCGGGCTCCTGAACATCCTGGTGGGCGCCAAGGGCATCGCGAGCCTCCCCACGGTCGTGGCCTCCTCCCTCGGCGACGAGACGACCGAGGTCATCGACCCGATCCTCACGGGCGTGGCGGTCGTCCGGGTCCCGTTCGGCCGGTCGAACTACGGGGTGCTCGCGACCGCGTCGACCAACGGCGCGGTGGGCATCGGCCTGTCGCTCATGAACATCCGCCTGCTCCCGGTGATCCCATGAACCGTGCCCTGCTGCTCGCGTCCCTCGCCGCGGGCTGCGCGTCGCGCAACTACACGCACTACCTCCTCGAGCCGGCCCCCCAGACGAACCCGGTGCTGGAGGAGGGGGAGGAGGGCGCCCAGCTGCGCCCGTTCGGCTTCGGCTCGACGACGGCGATGCACGTGCGCTGGAACGACGGCGACGTGATCACCGAGGTCGAGATCCCGATGTTGGCGAGCGGCCAGCGCATCGTCATCGAGCACACCGCCTCGGCGACGGGCGTGGAGACCATCCCGGCCACGCGCCTGGTGCCACCGCCGCCGACCATCGCCGACAAGAGCCTCGATCAGGCCTACCGGGAGCGGGGGCTGGCGGTCAACGCCGAGGCCCCCGAGGTGAGCATCAGCCGCGGCCGCACGCTGATGCAGGACGCCATCAACACGGGCAACTTCCAGCTGGCGCTCGAGTGGTGCGAGCTGGTCCTGGCCCGGTACCCCGCCCACCCGGAGACGCTGCGGGCCAAGGGGTCGCTGTTGTTGATGCTGGGAGAGCGGGCCAAGGCGATCGAGGTCTGGGAGGCCGTGGAGGAGATCGAGAGCGATCCCGCGGTGCGCAAGCAGCTCGAAGAGCTCCAACGCGAGTCAAGGTAGCAGGGGGACGATCGTGCAGATCCTGGGACTGGCGCTTCTGGCTTTCGTGGTGTGGTTCGGGTTCGGTGATCGCGCCGACGCCACCATCTCCGCGTTCGACCCCCACGCGGCCGTGATGGTGCTCGGCGGCTCGCTCGCAGCCGTCATGGTCTCGTCCACGGCGATGACCACGCTGCGGACCTTGTTGTGCCTGCGGGAGCTGCTCCCCGGGCTCGGCGCCCTGGCCCCGGCCACCCGCGCCCTCGAGGACGAGCGGCAGAAGCTGACCGGTCTCTGGCTCGACGGCAAGCGAGCCCAGGCGGTGGAGCTCGCCGAGCGGAGCAGCTTCCCCTCGGTGCAGCGGATGATCGAGCTCGTCCTCAACCGCGCCCCCGAAGAAGCCACGCGCGCCGCGTTCACCGAGCTCCGGCACGCGGAGCTCTCGCGCTGGCAGCCGGCGGTGGGCAACTGGGAGCTCCTGTCCAAGCTGGCCCCGTCGTTCGGGATGGTCGGCACCATCACCGGCATGATCCAGCTGTTCAAGAGCATGGGCGAAGACGAGATGAACCTCGGCGCCTCGTTGTCCCTGGCGCTGTTGGCGACCCTGTACGGCGTCGCGTTCGGCGCCGGCGTCGCGGGCCCCATCGGCCACTTCCTCCGCGGCCTCCTGGACGAGCGACTGGGCGCCATCGAGCGCTGCGAACAGAGCGTGGCCGAGCTCGTCGCCCGGTCGTCGCGCGCCGGCGTGGGGGGCTGACCGATGCAACGCCGCAGCCACAGCAACGACGAGGGCTGGCTCCTCTCCTACGCCGACCTCATCACCAACCTGCTCATCTTCTTCGCCATGCTCCTGGCCGGCGCCAACATGAGCCGGTCGAAGATGCAGCAGATCACCGAGCGCATCTCGGGGGTCGAGCAGCCCGAGAGCCTGTCGGCCATCCAGAAGCAGATCGAGAAGGAGATCGCGGCCCAGGGCCTCCAGGACGTGGTCCGCACCGATCTCACCGACGAGGGGCTCCGGCTGTCCCTGAACTCGGGCCTCGTGTTCGACTCGGGGCGCGGCGACATCCGCGTCGGGCAGGAGGTGGTGCTCGACCAGATGCTCCAGACGCTGGTCCCGTACGCGCAACGCTACGGCTTCGCCGTCGAAGGCCACACCGACCCCGAGCCGCTCAACGGCGGCGGCGGCTTCGCCTCGAACTGGGAGCTGTCCACCGCGCGCGCGAACGCGGTCCGGTCCCGCCTGGAGACCGTGGGCGTGGAGGCCAGGCGCATCAAGGTCGAAGGCTACGCCGACACCATCACGTTGCCCGAGGAGGAGCTCGAGGGGTTGTCCCCCGCCGAGCGCAACGCCCGCCACCGCCGCGTCGTCGTGAGGGTCTTCTGATGCGCACCACCCCGTCCCTGCGGAGGGTCGCCGCCCTCCTGGTGTGGTTCGCCGCTGCCCCGGTCGCGTCGGCCCAGGGCGTCCCCCGCCGCCAGATCCCGCCCACCGTCCTCACCGAGCTCGCCATCCTCGAGCAGCGGTTCGAGGCCGCCCTCGCCGCGGACTGCCACCCGGAGCTCTGCTACTCGAAGGGCTGCGCCTACGCCGATCACGCCGTCATCGACCGGCCGCGCACGGGGTCGCTGCCCGGCCTCGGGGGCGAGCCCGGCCCAGGCTCCGTCGAGCCGCAGGAGTTCCTGACCCGGGCCACCTGCGCGTTCGCGTACGAGCCCACCGTGTCCGCCACCGACGCCGAGGCGCTCGGCCGGCGCCTGCAGTCCCGCGTCTCCCACGCGTTCGCGGTGGTCTCGGTGAGCCGCCAGGAGCTCGAGCCCGTGCCCCCGGAGCTCCAGCTGGCGCCCGCGCCCCCGCAGGAGGAGCCCCCCGCGGAGGCCCCGCTCCCGCCTGCGCCTCCGCGCTGGTCCACGTCGAGCGCCGCCCGCGAGCTGTGGACCACCCTGCTCCCGCACTTCGCCTGGATGATCGCGGTCGGGCTGCTCACGGCGGCCGCCACGGTGTTGTTCTGGGCCTGGCGCCGCGTGGGCCGCGAGACGGTGGAGGAGCGCGCCCTGCTGGCCCAGCTCCTGCGGGAAGACGCGATGGCTGCAGCCACGCCGGAAGACGACGCCCCCGAGGGCGAAGACGAACCCGACGACGACGACGCGTTCGTGGCGACGGAGGCCGCCGCCTGGCAGTCCCGCCTCACCGCCCTCCGCCCCGACCAGGTGGATCCCGAGCTCGAAGCGCTGGTCCGCGAGCTCCTGCGGGATCGTGACCTCCCCACCCTCGCCAAGGCGACGCTCACCTTCCCGGCCCCGTTCCTCGCCTCGTTCCCGAGCGGCGGCGACGTGGCGGCGGCCAAGCTCGACCTCGCCGAGCACCTCAAGACCGTCGACCCCGAGACCCTGCCGTCCGACGCCGACTTCTACCGCACCCTCGGCCGGGTCGCGCGCTCGGCCACGCTCGCCGGACAGGGCGACGCGCAGCTGTTGCGCAGCCTGCGCGAAGACTTCGGCGCTTCGGGCCTGGTGGCGTTGTTCGCGACGCTGCCGCCGCGGGCGGGTGCGTTGCTGTTCGCCCTCGCGCCCACCGACCAGCAGCTCGAGCTCGTGCGGCTCCTCACCGAGGACGGCGTACGGGACCTCGCCGAGCAGCTGATCCGCTCGAACCGGATGGACGACGGCGAGGCGAACTACCTGTTCGACGTCCTCCGGGCAGCGCGCGCCGGGCAGCACCTGCCACCCGCTCCCGCGCGCGACCTCTCCGAGCGCGGCATCGTGTTCGACGCGGCCGGCGCCCTCTCGGTGTTGCTGGCGGCCCTCCCCGGAGACGCGCGCGCCGCCCTGTTCGCCGACACCCTCGCGCGGTTCAACGGGAGCCTGCCCGCCTGGTTCCAGGGGCTCCTGTACCCGGAGCTCCTGTTCGCCGTCGACGATCAGGCCCGCGCCGATCTGTTCCTGGAGGTGGACGCCGATCAGCTCGCTGCCTGGCTCACCCAGCAAGACGAGGCCACCCGCCAGCGCCTGCTCTCGGGCCTCCCCCGGGCCCTGCGCGCTTCGGTCGAGTCGGCGCCGCCGGTGTCGCGGGAGCGCCAGCTGTCCCAGGCCCAGGCGGCACGCGGAGTGCTCGCCCGCGGCCTGCAACGCCAGCTCGCGCGCGCCCAGCTGTCGTTCGAGCAGGTGTTGTCCGCGCCCGACCGGACGGTGGACGCGTGAGACTCCTCCGGCCGGCGCTGCTCCTGCTGTCGCTGGTCGGGGCGTCGTGTCGCAAGGTGCCGATCTCCCAGGTGGAGACGGTGTTCCAGGTGGCGGACGCCGCGTGGTTCGCCGAGGAGCAGACGCTGTTCGTGTTCGCCGAGGTCCACGCGGACCAGGGGCTGGGGGAGCCGAGCCAGCTGGAGGTGACCTGGACCACCGACGACGGTGAGGTGCCGTGGACACCGCTGTCGGAGCTCACGAACGTCCACACGCACCTCCCCGTGGACTGCGGGCCCCGGGCCCTGTGCCAGAGCGCCAGCGTCGCCGTCCCCCTCGAGCCCCGGAACGTGCGGGTGCGCCTGCGCTACCACCGCGACGGGGAGCTCGCGTTCGAGGCCGACACCGCCTACAACGTGGTGGGACGCGGGCCCGCGCACTCGAACCGCAGCTTCGTGGTGTACGGCGTGTTCGACGAGACCAACCGCGCGATCCAGTGGCGCGGGCGCCACCAGTTCCCCACGGTCCGCAACGAGAAGGCCCAGGCGCTGGGGCTGCGGCGCTCGTTCCTGGTCGAGGACGCGCGCTACGGCGACGGCCCGTTCGTTCCCCGCGACAACCCCTACGGCTACGGCCTCGACTGCCCCCGCGGCCTCCCGGAGACCGGCGCGGAACCCGTCGGCACCGCGGACCGCGCGGTGTTCGGGCCCGACCTGTTGCCGCTGGCGGCGTCCGACGAAGCCACGGTGTGCGCGCGGGCCACGGTCACCGACGCCACGGGCACCTTCGTCACCGACGCCCTCGCGCGCAAGAACCCGGAGGTCCGGCCCGGGTTCCCGGCGCTGCGCAGCCCGATCCACGACGCCCTCGTGTTGCCGTTCTTCCTGGCCCCGTGTGGGCGCGAGATCTCCGACGACCACGAGGAGATGCAGCGCCAGCGCCTCCTCCTCGGAGACCTGCCCCCCACCTGCACCGACGACTGGGAGCGGCCGAACTTCGTGCCCGAGCTCGCCGTGCGGTTCCGGGAGGCGGTCGAGGAGGCGCGACCGCTGGGCCGGGACATGGTGCTGGTGATCGGCCTGCACCAGGACGAGCCGGGCCTGTCGGAGGCCGTGGAGGAGGCCCTCGTCCAGGTCGCCCCCCAGGAGCGGCACCGCACCACCCCGCGGCTCGCGGGCGCCTTCGTGCTCGACAGCACGATCCGCGGCCTCTCCGACCCCGAGCTGGCCCCGGTGACGTTGTGGTGCCCCTCCACCCTCCCCACGAGTGCGATCCCCGACGCGTCGGCCCGCAGCTGCGCCATCGCGCCCGACAACCCGGACTTCGAGCTCGGCCCCTTCTCGTTCGGGGCGCTGCCCATCCTGCCGGACCGCACCCAGTACCTCGACTTCCTCGAGACCTACTCGAAGGCGCAGGCGGGCACCGTCCAGTCCCTCGCCTTCCGCACGCCGGAGTTCGCGGCGTCGGCCGCACACGTCGACCTGGGCGAGTTCGGCGTGGCCACGTTCCTCAACGGGGAGCAGATCGACGCCGACTCCGACGACGCGTTCTCGTGGTGTGTGCCGGACGAGCCCCTGCCCTTCGTGTTCTCGTCCGAGCTCCTCGGCGCCAGCGCAGCGTACGGCATCGGCGCCGAGCAGTGCGAGTACCTGGGCCTGCCCCCCGGCGCGTGCGAATCTGCCACCGTCGGCCTGCTGCCGATCGACGCGCTCCCCGAGTGGCACAACGCCGCGCGAGAGTCGGTGTACGACCTCGGCATCTTCTGGGAGTTCCCGTTCCTGCTGCGGATGGAGTACGAGGTCGTCGGCGCCGGGGCGGTCAGCGCGTTCGGGTTCAGCGTGCCGTTCGGGCTCGCGTCGGACGCGGAGTCCTACTACGGCGCCCCGATCTGGTCGGCCGAGGTGTTGCCGCTGGGCGACGAGCTCACGCAGTGCAAGCGCTTCTGCGACCACCCCACGTTCGACTCGGCCGGCGTGTACCACCCGACGCAGCTGTTCCGGCCCACGTACCAGCGCAGCTGCTACCTCCCGGACCTCCCCGAGCCTGGCGACGGCGGATACCCCAGTGATCCCTGAGCTCCTGCTGCTGGGTGCAGCGCGCGCGGAGGACCCGGCGCCCGCCGAGCCAGCCGAATCCGCCGAACCCGCCGAGCCCACCGAGGCGCCGGCCGACGCGGACGACCTCGAGAAGTACCGCACGCCGTTCCAGGTGTTGGCGGACCGCACGATCGGCACCACGTCGACCCCGGTCGAGTTCAACTGGCGCCGGACCCACGCCATGGTGGGCGCGACCGGCGGCGTGCTGGCGGAGCTCAACAACTTCGACAGCGCGAGGGCCGGCGCGATGGTGCGGCTGCCCACCTCCGGCCTCGTGGTGGAGCTCGGCGCCGGGTGGACGGGGGTCTGGGACACGCCCAGCAGCAAGCTCCTCGCGCTCACGCCCTACCGCCAACCGGGCCGTCCGCCGCGCATCGACGTCGAGGCCTCGGTGGGGGTGCCGCTCGCAGAGGGCGTGGTGACGGTGGCGCCGCGCTGGTTCCCGGCGGTGCAGCTGGTGTTCGTGGGGTACGGCGGGATCCGCTACTCCGTGTACCCGACCGGCTGGGGAGGTCTGCGCCCCAGCGAGGTCGCGGGCGCCGTGTTGTCCCCCACGTTGTCCCAGGCCGAGATCGACAACCTCGAGGGCGTACGCAAGGACGCGATGGAGGTGGACCCGGGGCGCTACGGGCTCGTCGCGGGCGTCGGCAACGACCTGTACTTCAAGCGCGGCATCTTCCTGTCGCCGCGGGTCGTGTTCTCGGTGCCGCTCCTGGCGCCGGTCTCCGGCAGCGAGCTGTTGTTCTGGGCCGACGCCTCGCTCGCGGTGGGGATGGCGTTCTGATGTGGTGGGCCCTCCTCGCGCTGGCCGCCGCCCAGGAGCCCTCCCCGGCCACGGTGGTCTACTACAACGCGCGGATGGCCCTCGCCGAAGGCGAGTCGCTGGAAGCGGCGAAGTTGTGGCTCTTGCGCAACGCGCTCGCGAACCAGACGGGCGCGGTGTCCGACCACGACGCCGACTTCCGCTCGGTCACCTGGGCGGCGCTGGGGGACCTGGGCATCTGCACCGACGGCCTCCTCACCGACGACGACGGCGCCGGGTTGTGGCCGCTCGCGATGCACAACTGGGTGGTCCGGAACCGCGGCCGCAAGGCGACGGGCCGCCGCCCGCGCCCGTTCGAGGCGTTCGACGTGGGGCGCCAGCAGCGGTTCGTGTCGATCGACGACGTGCTCGCGTCGCGGGAGCTGGCCGAGGTGTCGCTGTTCCGCGGGAAGTGTGGTCGGCAGCGGATCCTGCTGGCGCTCGCGGGAGAGTCGCCCCTGGCGGATCTCGGGGACCGGCAGGTGGCGGCGCGGCTGTTGTTGAACCTCCTGCAGCGGGCCGAGGAGACCCTGGTGGACGAGCGCGTACGGGGCAAGGCGGTCCTGGAGGCGCGGCGGTTCGATCTGTACCTGCAGCTGTCGGCCCTGTCGGCGAAGGAGGCCCGGCAGGAGGCGCGGACGGCGGCCCGGACGGGGCGGGCGGGAGGCCTGTCGCGCGAGTCGGCGCAGGCGATCCTCGAGGAGGCCCCGGACTACGCGTTCGCGCCGAGCTCGGAGCCCGCGCGCATCCTCCGCGAGTGCGTGGGCTGGTCGGTGGAGGAGTGGATGGCGCTGACGCCCGAGCGCCGGCGCTTCCTGTTCCTGCACGCCCGCGCGTACGGCGGGGACCCTGCGCTCCTCGACGCGATCGCGCTCGGCGTGATCGACGCCTCCATCGTTCGCGGCGAAGGGAAGGAGCTCACGGAGTGGATCGGGCTGCGCAGCGGGGACCCGGCCACGCTCCCCGAGACCGTGTGGGGCGGAGCGCGGGGCGAGCGGCTGCTCTCGATGGATGGGGAGGCGGGGTTCGGGGAGCGTGGGGTGATCGCGCTGCACCGGGGCATCCGCCAGCTCGAGGAGGGGGACCTGCCAGCGGCGCTGCGGTCGCTGGCCTACGCGCTGCAACACGCGCAGGAGTCCACCGCCGCCGAAGAGGTGGAGCGCCTGAGCCGCCGCTGGTTGTCCCACGTGGCGGGCCGGTTCGCGCTCACCGACGAGCTGCTGGTGACGCTGCGGGCGCTGGTGCCGGTGCGCGACTACGCCATCATCCTCGAGGATCTGCTGTGGCGCTCGGCCTTCCACGCCGACGCGGCCTCGTTCGCGCGGGGGGTGGAGCACCAGCCGGGCTCCGGCGCCCTGGAGCGTCGCGCGGCCCTGCTCCGTCCGCTGGCGTCCGGGGACATCACCGCGTTCTCGGCCCGGATCCGCGCGGCCCAGAAGGAAGCGCCGAGCGAGACGCTGCGGTTCGTCGATCAGCTGCTGGACCGCCTGGAGCTGGAAGACGCGGACGTGCGGCGCGCGCAGGTGCAGACGCTGAAGAACCTGGAGGCGCTGCTGGTGGCGCAGGCTGCGGCCAGCGAGGGCCGCCAGGAGCGCACGCTGGACGCGCTGCTGGAGCGGTGCCGGGCGATCCGCGCGGGCGCGGTGGGCGCGGTGGACACGGGGCCCGCGAACCCCTGGAGCCGCGTGGTCGACGACGCCCGCGCGCTGGCCCCGGACCGGGAGGTGTTCCTGGGCGCGGTGCGGCTCGCGCCCGCCGATCCGCTCCCCTGGCCGTTCCGCGCCTCGGACGTGGCGGCGCCGTCGGTGTTCGACCCGCTGCGGCTGGTGCCGGTGCTCTGGCAGGACGAGCGCGGAGAGCGGGTGTTCGGCTGGGGCATCGAAGGGTGAGGACCCCGGCCCAGCGGAAGGCGGCGCTGGAGGCCCGGCGGGCGGCCGTGCAGGCGCGGCTGGCCCGGGCGCGGTCCCGACCCCGGCCCCAGCGGCGGGAGGCCCGCAAGCGCCCGTGGTGGCTGCTGCTGCTCCTCCTCCTGGTGTTGTTGCTGGCGTGGTTCTGCTGCTGCAGCGGCTCGCCCCCGGAGGTGGTGCCCCCGCCCGCGCCGGCCCCGGAGATGGCGGCCGTTCCCTCCCCTCCGCCGGAGCCGCCGCCGGCGCCGCTGACGGGCCAGGTCGCCGCCCGCCCGCGCCCGGCGTTCCAGCCGCCCCCTTCCCAGGAGCTGCCGTGGCTGGCGGAGCTGCAGCTGCAGGTGTCGTCGCGGAGCCCGCGGCTGGCGGCCTGCTTCGTGGGTGTACAGCGCCCGGGGACGCTGAAGTGGACGGCCATGGTGGAGCCGTCGTCGGGGCGGGTGTCGGACCACACGCTGGAGCCGACACTGCAGAGCGACCCCCTGACCCAGGAGCAGCGCGCCTGCGTGCTGGACGCGCTCTCGGCGCCGCCCTACCGCCTGTCCGCGGACGAGGTGTCGACGCCGTCGCGGGTGGGGCTGGCGATCGAGTTCTGACCCCTCCGGTCGAGGA
>JBIKWC010000489.1:0-3582 GCA_044356535.1 Myxococcota bacterium | reverse complement strand
CCCGGCAGGTCGAGGGGGATCTGCACCTCGCGGTGCTCTCTTGGCCGTGGGCGCGGCCCGCTCCGCCACCCGGGGCCGTGCTCCCGTGGCAGCGGTCCCACGACCGCCCCGAAGAGCACCTGCTCGACGTCCCGCTGGGGTACCGCGCGTCGAGCGTGTTCGACCCCGACCGCGCGAGGGAGGAGTTCACCGCTTTTTCCAGGGGCAACGCCGCGTCCTTCCCCGAGCTGGCCGGGATCGCCGACCTCGCTGCGGTCGGTTTGTACGAGGAGGCGGGAACCCGGCTCTCCGTGTTCTACCGGGACCTTCGCCAGCGCTCCTCGCGCGGGGATCGCGCAGCGCGGCGGCTGCTCGAAGCAGGGGGAGACCGCTGGCGCACCTTCTTCCTGGTGACCCAAGATCACCACGACAGCGCGCGGTCGCTCTACGACACCTGGGACGAGGTGCAGGACCCCACCGTCGCTGGCGAGCTGCAGCGGCTCGGCTTCCCGCTCGCGCACGGGCGGTACGTCTGGACCCACGGGCGTGCACACGGCGTCGACCCCATGCTGGTGTTGGGCCTGATGCGCCAGGAGTCCACGTACAACGCCCGGGCGGTGTCACGGGCGGGCGCACGAGGACCCATGCAGATCATGCCCCGCACGGGCCACCTCCTCGCAGATCTCGCTCGGAACGAGGAGTTCAACGCAGGCGACCTCTCCGATCCCGACCTCGCCGTGGAGTACGGGATCTGGTACCTCGGGCTCCTCCTCGAGCGCTTCGACGGGGTGTACCCCCTCGCCGTGGCGGCCTACAACGGTGGACCGCACAACATGTCCTCGTGGCTGCAGGGGCCGGCGCGAGACCTCCCGATGGATCAGCTCGTCGAGCACATCCCCTTCCGCGAGACCCGCGACTACGTCAAGCGCGTCAGCGAGGGCTACGCGACCTACGTCGACCTGTACGCGCCGAGCGGCTCGGTGGTCTCCGTCCCGACCCGCGTCCGCGGAGACGACCCGACGGTCGTCGACTTCTGAGACACCGATCCGATGTCCAGGCTCGTGCTCCCGCTCTTGTTGTCCGTTGGTGTCGCGTTCGCCGGTCGCCGACGCCCCCCTCCCGACGATCAGCTGCCCGCCGCGGTTCCCGTGCCGGAGGTGGCTGAGGTGTTCTCGGGCCCACTGTTCCCGCCCACCGTCGTGACGACACTGGGCCCGGTGCCCGCAGGGCTTGCCCACGTCGGCGCGCAGGCCTGCGCCGCCTGCCATCCCCGTTCGTTCGAGGGCTGGCGACACGGCGCCCACGCGCAGGCCCCGTCGGAGACCTTCGTCGCCGCCACCGTCGGCCTCGCAGGCTGCGACGCCTGCCACCGTCCCCTCCAACCGCAGCGACCCACGCTCGACGTGGTGTGGGGCGGACGGATGGACCAGGTCGCGAGCGCCCCGAACCCGTCGTTCGATGCCGGCGCGTGGCTCGAGGGCGTCACTTGCGCGGCCTGCCACGTCCGCGACGGCTTCGTCCTCACGGCAGACGCCGAGAGCGCCGAGCGCCCGTCACCCCACCCCATGCGCTTCGCCCCCGCGCTCGCGGACGGCTCCACCTGCGCCACGTGCCACCAGCTCGCTGTCCCCGGCGCGCCTGGCGCCCTGTACGACACCTGGGGCGAGTTCGAGCGGTCCGGGTTCGCCGAGGCGGGCGTCACCTGCATCTCGTGCCACGGACGTGCCGGCGCAGAGCCCGGGTTCGTGTCGCACGACGTGGCGCGCCCGCTCGAGCATGGGTTGACGGTCGGTCTGTCGGTGCCAGCGCTGCGCGTGGTGCGGGGCGCTCCCCCCGTCCAGGGCCTGGTCCGGCTCCAGAACACCGGCGCGGGGCACGCGATCCCCACCGGCTCTCCGTGGCGTCGGCTGGAGGTCCGCGTGTTCCTGGAGGGCCCGCCGGACAAGGCCGGGACTCGTCCCCGTCGCGGTGAGGTCCTCCTCGTCCTGGGCCGGGAGCTCGCGGTGGCACCGCCGTTCGAGGTGAGCGCCGACACCCGACTCCAGGCAGGCGAGAGCCGCGAGATCCCCTTCGCGCTCGCCCTGCCCGCCGACGTTCCTGCTTCGGGCTGGGAGCTCGTGGTGAACGCCGACGACGGCGCGCCGGAGCCGAGGTCCCGGAGCCTCCAGCGCCGCTGGCCCCTCACCGTCGAGTGATCCGGGAACGTCGTCTGGACCTTCCGCTTCCCGGCGCAGCCTGATATCGTCGCCCCGTCTGCGGGGGAGGCGATGCTCAAGTTCCACGCGCGCACCGATGTGGGGCTGAAGCGGAGGCACAACGAGGACTCCCTCCTCGCTGCGGAGGAGTTCGGGCTGTTCGTGGTCGCCGACGGCGTCGGCGGACGCAAGGCCGGCGAGCTCGCCTCCGCCATCACCGTGAACACCTTCCAGAGCTACGCGCCGCAGATCCGCGCCGCCGTCGACGCGTTCGCCAGCAACGCGAACCGCGAGACCCGGAACGTGGTGCTGCAGCTCCTGGATCAGGCAGCGAACGCGGCCAGTCGGCGGGTGTACGAGTCCGCCCGCGAGACGCTGCGCGAGGGCATGACGACCACCCTGGTGGCCGCAGTGATCGGGGGGGGCGCCGCGTTCGTGGTGCACGTCGGAGACTCCCGGGCGTACCTGTTGCGCCACGGCGAGCTGCGGCAGCTCACCGAAGACCACTCGATGATCAACGACCTCATCCGCATGGGGACGATGACCCGCGAGGACGCGGCCACCAGCCGCTACCGCAACGTCATCACCCGCGCGGTGGGCCTGTACCCGAACGTCCGCACCGACACGCTGCACATCGAGCTCATCGACGGCGATCGGATCCTGCTGTGCAGCGACGGCCTGTCGGACATGGTCGAGCCGCAGAACACGCTGCAGCTCCTCTCGAACACGAACCTCACCCTCGCGGTCGACAACCTCATCCAGGCGGCCCTCGAGAACGGCGGACGCGACAACGTCACCGTGATCGCGATCGAGCCGGAGGCGGTCCTCGAAGCCGAAGCGGTCGCGGCCCGCGCCAAGGCGATGGAGTCGCTGTTCCTCTTCGAGGACCTCCCGTTCCATGCGCGGCTGCGCATCGGCCGCATCGTCAACGAGCTCTTCTGCACCCCAGGCCAGACCATCGTGCGCCAGGGCGAGCTCGGCGACACCCTCTACGTGGTGGTCCAGGGTGAGATGTCGGTCGTCGTCGACGAGCAGGAGGTCAACGTCTTGACGGCCGGCGAGCACTTCGGCGAGCTCGCGTTGATCAGCACCGAGCCACGGTCGGCGACCATCGTCTCGAAGGGCTTCGGCCACCTCTTGAGCATCGATCGGGACGCGCTGCGCGAGTACTGCATGATGGAGCCGCAGCTCGGCAACCTCGTGTTGTGGAAGCTCGTGGCCACGCTCGGTCGCCGCCTGCGTCAGATGAACGCCCAGTTCACTGCTGCCCAGGCACACTCGACCCCCAAGTAGTGATACCCCCCGCCGGATGAACATCCGACTCGCGGTGAGCCCCGACGCCGACGACCTCTTCATGGTCCGAGCGCTGCTGGACGGCCTGATCCCCACCGGGCCATACACCTTCCAG
>JBIKWC010000488.1:0-3583 GCA_044356535.1 Myxococcota bacterium | reverse complement strand
CCACGTTCGACGCGGCACCGTGATCGAGCGCACGCGGGACCACAAGCTCGTCGAGGAGCTCGTGGACTCGGGGCAGCTCACTCCGCAACAGGCGCGCGCCTCGGCGTTGGCCCACGTCGTCACCCGGGCGCTCGGTGGGCGTTCCCCGCGGGAAGCCACCGTCAAGCCGGGCTCCCCGGGCCATGTGTGGAAGCTGTTCGGTGGCGACCGCGTGGTGGTGGTGAGCGACGGCGTCTGCGACCTCGTCGACGACGACGAGATCGCGCGGATCACCTCCGAGGGCACCATCGAAGCCGTCCGCGACCGCCTCGTGGAGCTGTCGCTCGAGCGCGGTGGCCACGACAACATCACCTGCATCGTCGCGGAGTGGGGGGGCCCCGACTGGATCGAGGAGGAGGTCGCGACGCCGGTGATGCGCCCGGGGCGGGAGCTCGACGACCTGTTGCAGGACGAGCGCACGCTGCACCCCGACTCCCTTCCCCACGACGAACCTTCCACCACCGACCCGGGTGGGGAGGTGACCGCGCGGCTACCCCTGCTCGACTCCCAGCGCGACGCGAGCGTGAGGCGCGGTGACGTCGACGACGGCCGGGTCACCGAGGAGATCGCGCACGACGCCGCGAGCGACCAGGGCCCTGCCCCGCGGACCGAACCCGTCGAGCGCCTGCCGGTGGCGCCGTTGCAGCGCACACCTCCCCCGGCCACGCGCGAGCCGGGCAGGAGCGCGCCGGACCCGCAGGCGGACGCAGCCACCGAGCCGTCGGCCGGCCCCCGGACCGCCACACCTCCCGGCACCCGCTCGCGGCCGTACACCCCGCCGGCGCCGCCGCCGGATCCGGGTGGAACCATGCGGTTCGACTGGCGATTCCTGGTGGTCGTCGGGCTCGGGCTCGGGCTCGTGGTCGCGATCCTCGGGTACTTCACCCGCTGAGGGCGAACAGGAACCCGGTGCCGAGCACCATCACGGCGAGGCCGCCGATCACGAGGCCGCCCACGATCACGGCCGCAGCGACCATCACGACGAGCGGCAGCCGGGAGCCGCCTCCCGCGGGCGGCGTGGGACGATCCCCAGCGGGGAGCTGCGCGTTGAGGTCGTCGAAGGTCTGTTCGACCTGAACCTCGCTCCGCGCGGGCTCGAGCGAGGGCGCCACGAAGTCGGGATCGTACTCGGCGGCCCGGGGGCCAGCGGTCACGACCGCCACCGTCACGTTGTCGTGCCCGCCGCGCTCGCAGGCCAGCCGGACGAGCTCCTTGGCCGACTCGAGGGGGTCCCGGCCCGCCACCACCTGCCCGATCTCCCAGTCCTCGAGCAGATCGTGGAGGCCGTCGGAGCACATCACCAGGGCGTCGTCGGGCTCGATGTGGAGCGGCTCTGCCAGCACGTCGGGCACGAGCGGTCGCCCGTCCGCCATGCGCGAGTGGCCGAGCGCACGCGTGAGCATGCCGGACTCGGGGTGGTTCCTGGCGTCGTCTTCGGCCACCTCCCCGTGATCGATCAACATCTGGACGCGGGTGTGGTCCAGCGTGCGCCACACGAGGTGGCCGCGACGGATGTGGTACAGGCGCGAGTCTCCGACGAGCCCGACGTGGACCTCGGGACCGCGCAGGATCGCGGCGACGGACGTGGTCCCCATCCCGCGGGTGCCCGAAGCGCGGCCCTCCTTGAGGATGGCCTCGTTCGCCTCGAGGAGCCCGTGGAACAGCCGCTCCCGGGGGTCGGTGACGGCATCTCGCCCCACCACCTCTTCGAGCACCTGGACCGCGAGCCCGGAGGCGACCTCCCCTGCCTCGTGACCGCCCATCCCGTCGGCGACGATCACGAACAGGGAGCCGTCCGGGAGCCATGCATACCCGTGCGAATCTTCGTTGTTGGTCCGCACACGTCCGACGTCGGAGTGCACGGCCACCCGAAGGGGGAATCCGAAGCTCGTCCTCAGCTCGTCCAAGTTGACGCCAACAGGGCTCCCACTCTACCTCGGGCCTCTGCCCCTCGGAGGCGCCGGTGCTCGCGAGCACAAAGCCCGCGAGCGCAAGCCCGCCAGGACTACTTGAAGCCCGGGAGCATGTTGAGGAACTCGAGACCGTTCTCGGTGTCGGTGATGGACTCGCCCGCAGCGAGCTTCTGGCCCAGCAGGTACACATCGTAGGCCCACACGAAACACAGCAAGCCACCGATGCCGACGAACGACAACACGACGGTGTAGATGATGGCGAAGATCGCCTTCTTGCTCTGACCAATCATGAAGTAGCCAATTGGGAGGCCACAAATCAGCAGATTCAGGACGGCAAGCAGGACAGGGTTGGCATCCGGCTTCGTGATCGTCTCACCCATGTTCGTTTCCACTCCAAGAGGTTCGCTGCGGTCGTTGGATCAGAAAGGTCGCCGGATCGGAGCGCCCCCGTGGCGGCGGTCCGATCGGATCCGCGGGGAGCGTAGGTCACGGGGGCACCGGACGCAAGGCGGACTCAGAAGGGGAACTCCACCCACGCAGGGTACCAGGGAGCCCGAACCAGAGGTTCGTCCGGCAAGAAAACCGGATAGACCGCCGTCTCGACGAGGTCCTCCGACAGCTCGATCCGCACCTCGAGCGCGTAGCGTCCGGGCGGCAACCCGAAGAAGCCGAACGTCCCCGAGTCGCCCGTCCAGTACGCCTCCGGGTCGAACGCGGCGCCGTCGTCCTGCAGATAGCAGGCGGTCACTGCGTCATCCGAGGCGCTGCGGGGCTCGATCCTCGCCTTCCCCGTCTCCACGAGCGGCGACACCCCGGTGACGGGATCCTCGTACCCGAACAGCCGGATCTCGCCTCCGACGCTCGTCGCGCCACCAGCGCCCTCGCAGCCAGCGAAGCGCGCTTCCTCCGCGGCCACCTGCTCCTCGCTCACGAGGTACAGGGCGTGTGCCTCGATCGTCTGGGTCTCGGAGGCGCCCACCACGCCCGGGAACGTGGTGGTGGCGTACCCGTCCTTGCGCAGCAGGACGAACACGGTGCCGATCTCCTCCACGACGAGGGAGAAGGCTCCGTCGGCGTCGGCGCGGGTCCGGCCGATCGTGTGCCCGTCCTCTGCGACGATCTCCACCTCTGCTCCACCGAGCGGAGGTGACGTTGGACCTGGGCCACTCCACACGACACCGTCGAGGGTGACGACAGTGCCGGACGTACACGCGGACAACAACCACCAGGACATGGGCGGAGGTTATCCGGCCCCGGCGAGCCACGCGCGGCTCACGAGCGGCCGACCCAGGTGGTGCTCCACGAACCCCGCCAGCAACCACGCGGGCACCTGCGGGGCAGCGGCGTCGCCGATCTCGGAGAGTGGCTGGCGGCGCAGCTGATCGAGGTCGCGCAGCGCGGTGGTGGTCACCCGCGCTCCCCCTCCGCATCGCGCATGGATGCCGCCCCCGCTCTCGGGGTCGAACACGGTGGGGTCATCGAGGCCCCCACCGCAAGTGGCGCAGCGGAGGAGCGCGGGCGCGAGCCCGGCGAAGGTACAGGCCTTCGCTTCGAGCGCCAGCCGGTGCGCGGTGCCGGGCTCGTTCGGGCCCTCCAGCAGCGCGAGCCAGGCCCGCAACAGGCCCGCCAGC
>JBIKWC010000487.1:0-3596 GCA_044356535.1 Myxococcota bacterium | reverse complement strand
GACGACGGCGGCGGTGAGACCCTCGAGCGAGAGCCCCTCCGCCAGCCCGGCGGCGAGCGCTGCTTCGGCTCCAGCGAGCGCGTCGGCGCGCGAAATGGCCTCTGCGAGCGCTTGCTCCGCCGCAGTGGCGACCACTTCGACGCGATCGGCTGCCGCGGCCAGGACCGCAGGGTCGTGGTCCCCAGCGGACGCAGCGGCTCGCGCTGCCTCCGCCGCGTGCGCCAGGAGCGCGGGCTCCCGGCGGTCCGCTGTCGCCGCCCGCACCCGCTGCACGGCGGCATCGAGGCGGTCCCGCTGCTGTTGCAGCTCGCGCTGCAGCGCCGCGGCCCGCTGCGTTCGCAGCGCGTCCACCACGGGATCGAGGGCCTCCGACACCACCGCCGCGCGCGCGCCGAGGCGCTCGACCTCTTCGGGGGTGGCGGCCGTGGCGCTGCGCGCCAGGAGTCCCCGCAGCTCCTCGAGACCCGCGACCACCCGCGGGTCGTCCAGCCCGTTCGCTGCCTCGGATGCCCGCGCCACCCGCTCCTCGAGCCAGGTGCGGGCCCGCGCGCGCTGCTCCTCCCGGCGGGTCGCCCGGTCCCTCCGCTCGTCCGCCAGCGCAGCGATCAGCCTGTTCGCCTCCACCGTCAGGGGCGGGAGGTCGTCCGGATGCACCGCTGCGTCCGAAGCGGCGACGAGCGCAGCCAGCGCGGCCAGCGCCTCCGCGTCGTCCGGGTCCGGCGCGACGGCGACCACGAGGTCCCGGAGCGCCCGTCGCCCGTCCGCCAGCGCCGCAGCCTGGGCTGCCCGGGCCTCCTCGGCGACCGCAGCGGCGCGCGCAGCGGCCTCCTCCACCCGCTGGGTACGCAGCGCGACCAGTCTGGCCAGAACCTGGTCTGCGGCGGCGCCGGCCCGCTCCAGCTGGCGGAGGTGCGTGGCCGGGTCACGCGCCCCGTCCGCGCGGCGCAGGGCGGCACGCGCTGTTCCGAGCAGGGTCTCCGCCTCCTCGTCGTCCCCGAACGCCTCGAGGTCCGCCGCAGCCTGTGCGACGACCTCCCGGGCGCGTTCCACGACCTGCTGGAGCCGCTGCGCGCGCTCCGCTTCGGCCCGCCTTGCGCTGGCTGTCACGTCGGCGACCGCTTCGTCGCGCCGGGTGAGCGCTGCCGTCAGCTCGGTGTGGAGCGCCTCGAGGTCGGCGCGCACCAACTCGCCCGCGTCCGAGTCCGTGACCTCCTCCTCCCCGCGGAGCCGGGCAGCAGCGAGCGTGGAAGCCACCACGTCTCGCGCCCTCGCCAGCGCTGCCACCGCGCGCGCCACCTCCGGCAGGGTCTCGTCCACCGCGGGCGGCTCTGGCGCCGGCGCCTCGGCCAGCGCCACCATCGCGGCGAGGGCCTCCGCGATCTGGTCGCGCAGCGCTTCCACCTCGGGATCTGCCGGCTCCGCGCCCACGAGGTCTTCGATCGTGACCTCGACGGGGAGGTCCTCCTCGACGTCGGACAGGTAGGCGGCCCCCTCCTTCACGAGCTCGGCCAGGGTCCGCCCCGGGAGCCGCCGGACGGCCTCCGCGAACGGCGCGATCCAGGCCTGGCGCTGCCGCGGTCGCTTGTCGGCGAACGGCGCGAGCATGGGTGCGAGCAGCTTCGCGAGGGTGGGTGGGACGGCACCCAGGCGGTCGGGGGCTTCGCCGGCGCTGACCTGATCGAGGAGGTCCGGCCCGCCGTACACCGGCACCCCCGCACACAGCTCGGCCGCTACGAGCGCGAGCGCGAACAGGTCGCTGGTCACGTCTTCTGGCTCACCATCCAACCGCTCGGGGGGGAAATAGCGGAGCGAGTCGGGCCGGGGCACCGCACGTTCGTCGGCCTGGAACGCGAGACCGTCGAGCGAAGGCAGGCCGTAGCCCAGCACCACCACCCGCCCGGTCGGGTCCACGCCGATCCGCCAGGGGTCGAGCGAGCCGTGAGACTGCAGGCCGCGGTCGGCGGCGGCCTCGGCGGCGGACACGAGGATGGGTGCGACCTTCGCCACGAGCTCGCACGCTGCCCGCTCTCCACCGCCGCCCTCTTCGGCGAAGACCGCGATGAGCTCCCGCACGGTGCGGAGCTCGGGCGGGGCCAGGTAGGCGAACACGCCGTTGCGCGATTCGCGCAGGGCAGCGAGCCCTTCCACCATGGGCAAGCTCAGGAAGTCGCGGACCGGGTCGAGGCCCGCGAGGAGCGCAGGGTCGTGGCGCACCTCTTCGTGGTGGCAGATCGCCACCCACCGCCCTCCGGAGCCGTCTTCGAGCTCCACGAGATCGGTGATGGGGCCGCGGACGACACGTCCCCGATGAGTCATCTCCTCGAACCGCGCCATACGTCGAGCGAGGGTATCAGAGACGGCGCGACATGCTCGGGATAGTTCGACCGCCTCCGGGGGTTCAGGTGAAGAACGTCGTGTTGGTGGCGCCGTACTTCGGCGGGAACATGGTCCACGCCATGAAGTGTTTCGCGGCGCTCGAGGGCGTGCGGCTGGGGATCGTCACCCAGGAGTCGGAGGATCGGGTCCCGCTCGATCTCCGCCAGCGGATCGCGGGCCACTACAAGATCTCGGATTCGGGCAACACCGAGCAGCTGGTCGCAGCGACGCGCGCGTTCCAGAAGGAGTGGGGCACGGTGGACCGGCTCGAGGGCTACCTCGAGCAGCTCCAGGTCCCGATCGCCGAGGCCCGCCAGGCCACCGGCATCGAGGGCATGCACGGCGCCGCGGCCGTCAACTTCCGCGACAAGAACCGCATGAAGCAGGTCCTCCGGGATGCCGGGCTCCCCGTCGCTCGCCAGCAGCGGATCCACTCCGTCGACGACGCGCGCGCCCTCGTCGCTGCGGTCGGGTACCCCATCGTGCTCAAGCCGCTCGACGGCGCGGGCGCCAAGAACACCATGCGCGTGATGGACGAAGACGACCTCGTCGCGGGCCTCGAGCGCCTGATGCCCACCCCCGAGCGGCCCATCCAGGGGGAGGAGTTCATCACCGGCGAGGAGCACACCTACGAAACCGTGATGATCGACGGCAAGCCGGTCTGGTCGTCGTCGACGTACTACCTGCCGCGCCCCCTCGAGGTCCTCGAGAACCCGTGGATGCAGTACTGCCTGCTGCTCCCGCGCGAGCAGCACGAGCCGCACGTCCAGGCCTTCCAGCCCACCAACACCCGGGCGCTGCTGGCCCTCGGCATGCGGACGGGCATCAGCCACATGGAGTGGTTCCTCACCCGCGACGGCCGGGGCCTCGTGTCCGAGGTGGGAGCCCGCCCGCCCGGCGCCAACATCTTCACGGTGAACTCGGCGGCCCACGACACCGACATGTGGGCCCACTGGGCGCGCCTGCAGGTGTACAAGACGTGGAACGTTCCCGAGCGCAAGTTCGCAGCAGGCTGTGTGTTCCTGCGCGCGCAGGGCGCGGGACGCACGGTCGCGCGCGTCGACGGCCTCGACGCGGTCAACGAGAAGGTGGGCAAGCTCGTCCTGTCGAGCAAGCTCCCGAAGCCCGGGCAGCCGCGGTCCGCGCACTACGAAGGCGACGGCTGGGTCATCGTCCGCCACCCCGACACCAAGGTCGTGGTCGAGGCCCTGAAGATCCTC
>JBIKWC010000024.1:0-46636 GCA_044356535.1 Myxococcota bacterium | reverse complement strand
CGCCGGAGAGTCGCCACACACGTCGTCTGGTCCGTCCGCCTCGACCAGCGGGACCTCGGTCTGGGGGACGGCTTCGGTGTCGATGGTCTGAGTCCCGTCGTCGAGCCCGGGGAGCTGCTCGTCGTCGGACAGCGCCTGCCCCGTGATGCACCCGGACACCAGGACCATCCAGCTCGCGCGCATCGCCACTCCAGTGGCCCACCATGGCCGGCCGGAGCGCCGACCGTCAACCCGACCGGAACAGCCGCACCCCTACGTGCGCGGTCCGACGCTCCTCGGCGACCTCCACCCGCAGGGCGCACCGGCCTGCCTCGGAGGTGTAGGACCACGCTCCGCCCTGGGCCCAGGTCCGGCCAGTGGCGTCGCGCGTACACGTCGCCGCGTTGCCCGCCATCCCGAGGACCCCGTACGGGCCCTCGTCCTCGGGGGTATCGGTGACGGCGCGGGGCAGGGGACGTCCCTCCCGCGCGTTGCGGTTCGCGGACCACGTGGGTTCGCCGTGGTCACCCCACGGGAACCGGCGGCCGTCCACGCCTCGCGCGGCCTTCTCCCACTCGTCCGGGGTCCCGAGCCGCCAGCGGCGTCCCGTGCGCGCTGCCTCCCACGCCGCGAACGCCTCGGCATCGCGCACGCTGATGGCGAGCACCGGCCAGTCGGGTCTCCACACGTCGCCCTGCGCGTCCGGCGCGAGCTGGTAGCCCTCCGGCGTGCGCACGACGGGCGGTGCGGGGTCTCCAGCGAGGCGGGGCTCGCGGGCCGCGGCCTCTTCGGTGAGCCCCTGCCGCACGAGGTCGTCGAGGTACGCCAGGTACTCGCGGTTGGTGACCGGGTGCCGGCGCACCACGAACGGACCGAGCGCCACCCACCGCGCACGATCCGCCCCGGCGCGCGGATCTCCACCGGCCAGGAACGGTCCACCTGCGACGAACACGTCGTCTGGACCGAGCTCGGCGCGGTCGGGCAGGCGGAGCGGCACCTCGGGTCCACGCGGCCAGCGACCTGCGCGCTCGAGCCAGACCGGCACCACCACGGGGGCCCGGTCGGGGTGGTCGATCCGGAGCCGCCAGCTCCCGTGGTCGAGGTGGGCCGTCAGCGGCGTCAGCCCCAGCGGAACTGCGTCGCCGTCCACGAGCCGCCGGTCCCGCAGCTCCACGCGGTGCGCCGTCACCACCGCGCCCGGGGGGTCCGTCGCGAGCTGCAGCTCCGCGGTCCCGCGCAGCCAGCCCGCCCACCGCCCGTCGTCGTGGCCGCGCAAGAGGACCTCGGCACGCACGGCAGCCGCCCGATCCCCCTGCTGCTCGGCGAAGGCGTGGGCGCGTTGGTAGCGGTCGGCCAACGCGGCCCGGGCAGTCGGGGAGTCGGGGTCCTGGGTCAGCGCGGCGCGGAGCAGCTCGGTGGTGCGCACATCGTCCAGGTCCTGCTCGAGGAGCAGCTGCTCGAGCGCCACCTGGAGCTCCCACAACGGGCGCTTCCGGGCGACGGGATCCCACAGGTGCGTCCGCCCTTCGAGCGCGGCGATCTCGTCCCGGAGCACGGCGATCCTCCGCTCCCGTTCCGCAGCGACCGGCAGGTGGGTCGAGGCCTCCGCGACCATCTCCGCTGCCCGCTCGCGCCGCGCCGCGCCCTCCTGCCACCGCCGGATCCGCTGGGCGACCTCGGACGCGTCGGGCCGTTCCGTGGGGTCGGGCGCCATGGCGGCCTGGGCCAGCACCACGAGCTCCTCGGGGAGCCCGCGCGGCGGCGGATCGAAGGTGATCGGCCGGTGGACCGCGCTGTCGAGCACGGCCTCCACGGTGTGGCCCCGGCGCGGGGGCAGGCCGTACAGCACCTCGAACAGCGTGGCGCCGAGCGCGAACACGTCGGTCTTCGGCGTGTGCTCGTCGCCCCGGGCCTGCTCGGGCGCCATGTACGCCGGAGTCCCCGCCACTCCGGTCCTCGGCTCGTCGAGCCGGCGCGCGATGCCCCAGTCCAGCAGGAGCACCTCGCCGGTCTCCCCCACCATGACGTTGTCGGGCTTCACGTCGCGGTGGACGATCCCGCGGTGGTGGGCCCAGGCGACCGCCTCGCACACCCGCCGAACGCAGTCGAGCAGGCGGTGGAGGCTCCACTGGCCGTCCGCCTCTCCCCACCCGCCGGGTCCGGAGGCCGCGTGGACGGCGGAGATCCGGCTCGACAGGGTCTCGCCGTGCACCTCGCGCATCGTGAAGTACGGGAGCCCCTCCTCCGTCCAGCCGACCTCGTGGACCGGGACCACCCCCGGGTGATCGAGCGACGCCGTGAGCCGGGCCTCCCGGAGGAACCGCGCCGCCGCTGCGGGCGGGAGGCCCTCGTTGGCGAGCTTCATCGCGAGCGTGCGGTCGAGGGACGGATCCCGGACGCGGTGCACGACCCCGGAACCTCCCACGCCGAGGACGCCGAGGTCGACGTAGCGCCCCGCGAGTGGCACGGAGGAGGGCTCCTCGTCTGCGTCGTCGAACGCGACGGTGGCGGAGCCCGGGTGGTGGGTCCGGGCGAGCGCGACGAGCTCCGGTCGCAGGGACGCGGGGAGCCCGTGGCGGCGCAGGAACTCGTCGACAGGGTCGTTCACGCCCCCCCTCTAACTGGCCCACCCGCGCCGACCGTCAGGGCCACCAGGACGGGGGTCCGGCCGTCCCACCGCCCCGCAGCAGGTCCTCCGGGAAGGAGGTGCCCTCCTGCCACTGGCTCCGCACCACCGCGCCGGTGTGGTCACAGACCTGCAGCAGCACCGGCGCGTCCGCCGGAGCAGTCGCCACGGACAAGAGCTGCCCCGACAACACGATCGCCCCGTCGCGTGGGACCCGCAGGCCCGAGCGAGCCGGCGACGCAGTGGTCCCCAGGCCCTCCGCAGCGAGGGCGTGCCGGATGGGGTGGTCGGTCCCGATGACCGCGGGCCACGTGTGGCGGGGGAGGCTCCACTCGGCGGCCCGCGCCCAGCGGAGCGCCCGCTCCGGGTCCTGGTCGAGGTGCGACGCCAGGGCCTCGAGGGAGGCGAGCCGCGCCATGACCTCCGGGGTGGCCACCTGCGTGAGGCAGCGCGCGACCTCGTGTGCGCCCAGCAGGCCCTCGCGGCCAGCGAGCGCATCCCCCCGCGAGAACGCGGCCTCCACCTCGGCGACCCGGGTCTGGAGCGCGAACACCGACTGCGGCTCGCACCGCTCCTGCTGCGCCGCCGCGACCGCCACCCACCACATCCCTCAGCTCCTCTCTGCAAGCGTACCCCTTGGCGAACCGCGCGACGCGATTAGGAACGCGAGATGGCGCTCGCCCTGGACTTCTCGCTCCGCCTCGAAGACCGAAGCGCCCAACGGGTGCTGGTGTCCGCGTTGCTGGCGCCGACCGACGGGAGCGTGCGCCTCGAAGGCGTCGCGCTGCAGGTGCTCGACAAGCGCGGAGAGCCGCTCGGCGTGAGGATGTTCCTGCCCATCGCCGGCGAGCTGCACCACCCCATGTTGTCCACGGTCGAGCTCAAGTGCGCCGACCTGCCCGCAGGCGCCAGGGTCGTGGGCACGGCGTGGAATGGCGTCGACGTCGCCGAGGCCACGCTCCCGACGGAGCCGTACACCCACCTCCAGCAACACGTGCGCCCCTGCCGCACCCTGGGCGCGTTCGCTCCCGCCGACGAGCTCGAGGTGGTCGAGGGAGACGAGCGCCGGCGCCTCGCGGCGTTGTACCCGTGGATCGAGCTGCCCCGCGTCCCCCGCACCGCAGCCGAACTCGCGATCGTCGACGACGACGAGCGGGTGGTCGAGGACCTCGTGGACGGGCTCGGACTCGACGAGGAGTCCGCCGAGTGGCTCAAGGACCTGCTGTCCGAAGAGTGACCGCAGAGATACGGGCCTGGGATGCGCAGCAACGGTTGAGCCACCCCGACGACGCCGAGGCCTGGGTCGAGTGGATCACGGAGCACGCGCTGCGCGGCGCCTCCCTGAAGGAGCTGGTCGACGGGCTCGTGGCCAGCGGGGTGCCTGCTGCGTCCGCGTGGCAGGCCGTGTCGGCCGTGTCGCGGTCGCCGATCCTCGCAGCCGCCCGGCGGCTGGTGGGGCGCAGCGTCGCGCTCGAGCAGGTGACCCGGCTCCACCGCGTGGTGAACCCCGAGCCGCTGACGGTCCGGACCTCGCTCGACGAGGACACGTTGTACCGGGAGCACTGGACGGCCCACCGGCCGGTGGTGTTCCGCGGCGCAGCGACCGGGTGGCCCGCAGCGCGTTGGACGTTCCCGGACCTCCGCGACCGCTTCGGGTTCGCGCCGGTCGACGTGAGCGTGCGGCGCGATCCAGGGTGGTGGTCCCAGGACCCCGAGCACCGCCGGATGCCGTTCGCGGCGTACGTGGACGTGATCCTCGGGACTCCATCCGACACGTTGTACGCCGACGGGCGGTCGGGGGTGCTGGAGCAGGTGGGCCTGGCGCCCCTCCGGGCCGAGCTGGGCCTGCTCCCTGGCCTCGTCGGCGACGGCCACCCCCGGGCGTGGGTCGGGCCCGCCGGCACCGTGACGCCCACCCACCACGACCAGAGCACCGGCTGGCTGGTCCAGCTCTTGGGGCGCAAGCGGCTGTTCCTGGCGTCCCCGCTCGAGTCGGACCTGGCGGGCTCGGCGGTCGGGTTGTTCCACGGGGTGGATCCGCGGCGCACGGCCACGGGCGAGCTGGCCCACGTCCGGTGGCACGAGGTGGTGCTGGAGCCCGGGGACGCCGTGTTGACCCCGGCCGGCTGGTGGCACCACGTGGAGGCCCTCGAGCCCTCGTTCAGCGTCTCGTTCAGCGGCTTCCGGTGGCCCAACGCGTTCTCGTGGTACCTGCCGGGCGGCGCGCCCCGAACGGCCGCGAACCGGGCCTGACCCACGCAGGTGGCAGACCCGGGCGGTGTCGCGCACCCGGTGTGCCGGATGACCCACCCCTGCCCTGAAAACGCAGGAGACTCCGTTCGCACCGGAGGCACGGACCCTGCACACCACCAGCGCAGGAGGTCCCATGGGCGCCGCACACTCGATCCCTGTCCCGCACACCAACCACGACGCCGCTCCGGCGGGGGTGGTCGTCTCGTTCGCCTCGAGCGAGCACCTGCCCGCGCGCAACCAGTGGACCGTGCTGGCGGCGTTGCTGATCGGCCTTCCCGGTTCGGTCGCGCTCTCCTTCGCCACCGCCACGATGAGCATGAGCGCCACCGGGTTCCACGGCCCCGAGTGGTGGACGATCCTCGCCGCCGCGTGGGCCGGGTTCTTCGTGGTGGAGGGCGCGCTCGCCCTCGGCTCCCTCGCCGAGTAGCTACCCGGCGCCCACGGCGCGGCCGATCGCCGTCGCCAGGGTCATGGTGGTGAGCTGCGGGTTCACCCCCAGCGAGGTCGGGAACACCGAGCTGTCCGCGAGGAACAACCCCGGGAGGTGGTGGGCCTCGCCGGTGGGGCCCACCACGCTCGTCTCGGGGTCCGCGCCCATCCGGCAGGACGCCATCGGGTGCGACGCCTACAGCGCGAAGTCGTGGATCGTCCGGGTGGCGAGCGCCTTCCCGAACGACTCCGCGGAGGCGTGGGTCCCCACCCCGTGGACGGGCGCCAGCACCTCGCGGGCCCCGCCCGCCAGGAGCACGCGGGCGGTCTCCACCATGCCCGCCTTGATGCGGTCCACGTCGTGCGGGTCGAACGAGTACGACACCTTGGCGCGGCCGTCCGCGCGCGCCCCCACCGTGCCTTCGCCGTGGTCGGAGATCATCACCACGCACCCACACAGGTGGGGCAGCAGCTGGAACGCGGCCTTGTTCTCGAGGCCGACCTTGCCGAGCACCGCCAGCATCGCCTCCGGCGGCGCGGTGAGCGTGTGGGGCAGCACCCCGGGGAGGTCGTCGGTCTCGAAGTAGGCGCCCTGCGTGGCGCCCGACCACATCCGCACCTCGTGGTCACACAGGCCCAGGACGGCGTTGCCCGGATGTACGTGCAGGCCCTTCCCCACCGGGCCCAACCGCGAGGCCAGCCCCGCCGTGTGCAGGAGCCGTGGGGTCCCGATGCCCCCCGCACACACGAACGTGCGAGGCGCGCGGACGGTCAGGCGGCCCACCACCTCGCGGGTGTCCGGGTTCCGCACCTCGCCCGAGACGCCCACCGCCCGGTCCCCCTCCACGAGCACCGTGTCGACCCAGGTGTCCGCGCGCACCTCGGCGCCGAGCGCGAGGCCGTCGGGGATCAGCGTGAGATCCATGCTGTTCTTGCCGCCCACCGGGCAGCCCTGGTTGCACAGCCCGCAGCCCGCGCAGCGCGGCGTGTTCCGGCGGACGAGCCCCCCGCGGTGTCCCCGGGCCGCAGCGCCTCGCACGACGATGCGGTTGTTCTCGCCGGCCACCGAGTCCGGGGTGGTGCCCACCTCGATGCGCGCCTCCATCTCGTCGAACACGGGTGACAGGCGCGCGGGCGCGTAGCGGTCGTCGCCCAACACGCGAGTCCACTCGTCGAGCACATAGTCCGGGGTACGGAAGCAGATCGCGCTGTTGACGAGGCTCCCGCCGCCCACCCCGCGGCCCGCCGCGATGGGCATCATCGCGTCCAGGCTCTGCGACACCATCGTGCCGCCCTCCTGCATGTGCCAGCGGTTGGCGTTCGCGAAGTTGGGCCGGAACCGGGGGGTCGCGAGGCCCTCCTCGACCCAGATCACCCGCGCCCCCGCCTGGGCCAGGGCCCGCCCCGCTGCGGCCCCGCCGGGACCCGTGCCGACGATCACCACGTCGGCCTCGAGGGTGGTGTCGCCGTGGATGTCGCGGTGGTCGTACAGGGACACCCGATCCTCCAGCTGGCCTGCAGCGCCGCGGTATATCGTGGGCCATGGGGCTGGCCGAGCACATCGTAGACCAGGTCGAGGACCGCCTGTGGCCACTCGACGTGGTCCGCCGCGGCGTGTTCCGCTGGTTCGCGCCGGTCCTGGCCCCGTACCTCGCGGACCGCCACACCCGGGTGGCGTGGTTGTCGGTCTTCGTGTTGGCCTCGTCGCTGGCCCTCGCGCTGGGGTTCCCGCTGGGGGTGCTGGCGGTGTCCCCGCTCCTGCTGGGCGTGCCCCACCTGGTGGCCGACGTGCGCTACCTGGTGCTCCGGCCGGGACTCCACCTCCGACCCGGCGCCTGGGTGGTGGGGGCGATGCTGCTGGCCACGGCCCTGAGCCGCGACCTGGCGGTGGCCCTGCTGGTGCCGGTGCCCGCAGCCCTGCTCGCAGCGGGGACCCTGCCCAGGCGGCTGGTGGGAGCCGCGCCCTGGGTCGGCGCCGCTGCGCTCGCGTGGTGGGCCCGCGGGGAGGCGTCGTTCGCCGTGGCCCAGGGGCACAACTTCGTGGCCGCCGCGATCTGGGTGCTGCTGGGGTCGGCGCTCCACGGAGCCGGGCGGGCCCGCGTGTGGGCCGTCACCGCGTTCGTGGGCCTCTCGGCGCTGATCCTCCTGGGCGCGTTCGACCCCCTGCTCGCCGTCACCGCCACCTGGCAGCTCCCGGGCGCCGAGACGCTCCGGTCCCACGCGCGCACGGTCGGTCCGTTCGCGGACGAGACCTGGCGGACCCGCGCGGTGGTGTTGTTCGCGTTCGCGCAGTCGGTGCACTACGGGCTGTGGCTCCGGGTGGTGCCCGAGGAGGCCCGCCCCCGCCCGGGCACCCGCACCTGGGTCACCGCGTTTCGGGCGCTGCGCACCGACGTCGGCGACCCGCTGTTGGTAGCGGCGCTGGCGCTGACGGTCGCCTTCTTCGTCTGGGGCACGGGCAGCCTCGCCGCGGCCCGCGACAGCTACCTGCTGCTCGCGTTCTTCCACGGGCCGCTCGAGTTCGCGGTCCTCACCACGTGGTTCGTGGAGGGGCGCGTCACCGCCCGGTGAGCGCCCGGCGCCGGCGCAGGCCGCCCAGCAGCAACGCGGGCACGAACAGCCCGCCCGCGT
Source organism: Myxococcota bacterium (assembly GCA_044356535.1). Classification (GTDB taxonomy): domain Bacteria; phylum Myxococcota_A; class UBA796; order UBA796; genus JACKER01. The sequence goes on along the minus strand of JBIKWC010000024.1, from coordinate 38,718 downwards.
AGTTCTTCCCGGTGCCGCCGCAGCCGCTGCGGGTGACGGCGCCCGTGTCGCCCGTGTCCGTGGTCGGGCCCGTGGACGCGCCAGTGTGGCCAGCAGCGCAGCCCTCGTCGACCTCCCCGTCGCAGTCGTCGTCCACGCTGTTGCAGTCCTCATCGGCCCCGGGGAACACGGTGGCGTCTGCGTCGTCGCAGTCGTCATCGTCGGTCGACCCGTCCCCGTCGGCGTCGTCCACACAGGTGGCGTCGGTCCCGTCGCAGTCCTGGTCGAGCCCGTCGCCGCACGCGTCGGTGGCGCCGGGGTACACCGACGCGTCGGCGTCGTCGCAGTCCTCCCCGGAGGGGCTGCCGTCGCGGTCGCCGTCCACCGCGCACGCCGCGTCCGCGCCGTCGCAGTCCTGGTCGAGCCCGTCGTCGCACACCTCGGGCGCGCCGGGGTAGACGCTGGCATCAGCGTCGTCGCAGTCCGACCCGGAGTCCACGCCGTCCCCGTCACCGTCCCGGCCGCCGCCGCAGCCCTCGTCGACGAAGCCGTCGCAGTCGTCGTCGGCGCCGTTGCACAGCTCGGGGGCGGAGGGGTAGACGGCCGCGTCGGCGTCGTTGCAGTCTGCGCCGCGCGGGGGGGCCTCGACCCCGTCACCGTCGGCGTCGACGGCGTGGGCGGCGAAGGGGAACAGGGCGAGCAGGGCGAGCGACATCAGAACCTCCACCTGCGCCAACGTACGGCGCGCGGGAACGTGGACCAGAATATTCGTGTCTGTCGGGTCCACACCCGGCCCGCTCGCGCGTGATGGATCCGTGGTCGCCGCACACCTGCCATCCCCCGAACCCGACGCGCGCCTGCTGGAGCGGTGGTCCGGCGGCGACGAGCGCGCGTTCGACGAGCTCTACGCCCGCTACGCGGGCCGGCTGTCCGGGTACGCCGCCCGCCTCCTCGGGCGTGGGGAGCTCGCCGAGGAGGTGGTGACCGACACGTTCCTGCGCCTGGTGGAGCGCGGCCCGCGTGAGGGGGAAGTGCGGGCCTGGTTGTTCACCGTGGCGCACCGGGCGTGCCTCGACCGCATCCGGCGTCGGAGCCGGCGGGAGCGCTTGCTGGCCTGGTTCGGCGTCACCCCGACCGCGCCGCCCACCCCCGAGCAGCGGTACCTTACGGGCGAAGCCGATCGCCGCCTCGCCCGCGCCATCGACGCGCTCCCGCTCGAGCACCGCTCGGCGCTTCTGTTGTCGGCGGTACAGGAGCTCCCGGCCCGCGAGGTCGGCGCCATCCTGGGCCTCACCGACCAGCAGGTGCGCTCCCAGGTGTCGTACGCCCGCAAACAGCTCCGCGCCGCGCTCGACGCGGACTCCCCGTGACCGGAGGCGCCCCGTGACCACCCACGAGCCCGACGACCTGCCCCCGCTCGACGCTCTCCGCGACGCACCCGCCCCGCCCGTGTCCGCGGTGCGCCGCCGGGTTCGGGAGCGACGAACGTTGCGCCTCGGGGTGCTGGCCGGTGCACCCGCAGTGGTGGTGGCGCTCGTCGCCCTGCGGTTCGCCGCCACGCCGGGCACCCGGGACCGAGGCGTTGGCGGCGCGGTCCCTCGGGCCCGGTTGCTGGCCGTGGTGGAAGGGGTCGGCCCCGCCCGGCCGTTCGCGGGGGGCGATGTCCGCAGCGACGAGCGGGTGGTGTTCTCCGTGCGCGCCGATCGGCCCGCGCTGGCGGTCCTCCGGGAGGTCACGGAGGCCGGCGACGTGGTGGTGTGGCCAACCACCGGCACCTGGCGGGTCGAGGGCGAGGTGTTCGTGGGCGGAGCGACGCCGCTCGCATACCGGCCGGAGGTCGTCGGGGGCAGCGCGCGCTACGAGCTCCTGGCGTGTCCCGACGAAGCCGCGCTGGCCACGGGCGAGGACTGTGCCCGGGACTCCCTCACCGTGCGCTGGACCCCGTGATCGCGTGGCTGCTGGCGGGCTGCCTGCCCAAGGCGCCGGTGCAGGTCGACAAGGGCCTGTCCCCGGCGACCACCACGCTCGAGGCGCTGCGCGCTGCGCGGGCGCCGCGGCGGATCGCCGTGCTCGTGGGGGTGGACGCCTACGGCGATCCGTCGTTCCCGGCCCTCCACCACGCCGAGGACGACGCCCGCGAGCTCGCGCGCCACCTCCGGTCCGAGGAGGTCGGAGGCTACGACGAGGTGCACCTCCTGACCGGCGACGACACGCGCCGCGAGCACATCGTCGAGGTGCTCCGGGAGATCCGCGACGAGGTCCGGGCCGAGGACGTCTTGCTGATCGCGTTCTCCGGGCACGGCACCCGCGCGAAGGACGCGTCCGGCGGGTGGCACCGCTACCTGCTGCCCAACGACGCGCAGGCAGCGGACCTCGCGGGCTCCGCGTTCGACCTCGCCGAACTGCAGACCTTCTTCGCGGCCCTCGCTCCGGCGCGCAAGGTGCTGATCGTGGACGCCTGTTTCGACGGAGACGGACGCTCGGTCGTGGGGCAGGCGTCGGACCCACCGTCGCAGGCCTTGGCGCCCGCGACGCCTTCGCTGGGCGCCGGCGAGGCGCACCTGTTCGCCACGAGCCCGGGCCGGCCGGCGCGCGAGGACGACGCGCTGGGCCACGGGGTGTACACCGCGTTCCTGTTGGAGGCGATGACCTGGCGGTTCGCCGACGCCGATCTGGACGGCGACGGCGCCCTCACCGCCTGGGAGGCCCACGACTGGGCCCGCGGGCGCACCGTCGCGCACACGGGCGGCGCGCAGGTGCCCGAAGCCACGTTCCGGGTGGTGGGGGAGGCCGACGTGGTGTTGTCGGGCGACGCGGACGCCCGCCGCCGCAGCAACGACGCGCTCGTGTACCTGTACCCGACGGGCGACGAGGTCTGGTCGGGCGCGGAGCTCCTCGTGGACGGGCGCTCCAAGGGGACCCTGCCGGGCACGGTGCCGCTCGGGGGGGGCCTGCACCACTTCGAGGTCCGCCGCCCCGGAGGGGAGGTGGTGGTGGACGGGTCCATGCGGCTCGCGCCCGGCCGGTCCTACAGCGTGGAGGACGTGGCGCGGCTGGCGCAGGGCCCCTCGGCGGCGGTGGGCCTCCGGACCGTCGCGGTCGCGAGCGCCCCCTACCGGCCCGCGCTCGGCGCCGGCGCTGTGGGCGCCGAGCTCACCTGGTCGTCGCGGCGGGACGGCCCGGTGGGCCACGGGCTGGTGGGCGCGGTCACGGTGGGCGCTGCAGGGTCTCCGGCGCGCCCGACCGTGGCGCTGGCGCGGCCGCTCGGGTGGACCTCTCTGGGCGCGGGCTGGCAGGGAGACCGCGGGTTGCTGCGCCTCCGGGTGGGGCTCGGCGCCACGGCCCTGTGGCTGCCACCCTCCGCCGGCGGGGCCACCCCGGGCGCACCGGACACGACGGGCTGGCTCGTGGGCGCAGCGGGGCCGGACCTCGCGGCGGGCGTTGTGCTCGGGCGCGGGTGGACCGTGTTGGGCGCCGTCCGGACCCACGTCGGCGCCCTCGACCCCGACCTCGACGGGCGCGTCACCGCGGTGCCCTGGACCGTGGGGGGGCTCGGCCTCGAGGTCGATCGCTGAGCGCGTGGTCGGAAGCGGCGCTGCCCTCGTGGACATCGATGGGACGCGCGACCAGGACCGCCAGGAGCGATGGTATCGGCACTCTTCCATCTCCCTGGAGGTCTCCATGTTCCGTTCCCGCCGTCGGTTCACCGACCCGGACGCGCCTGCGCCTGCGCCCGTGCCCGTCCGCGCCCCTGTCACCTCCACCTGGGAGGAAGACGCGAACACGTCGTCCGACGCGGGGTCGACCACCACCGAGACCGATCCGGGCGTGATCACCGACTCGGTCCTCGGCGCCGCCGGCGTGAAGCCCGACGCGGGCGTCAGGCCCGGCCCGAACGGCGGCTGGACGATGTTCGGCAATACGCCGATCGGCGGGGTCGAGGTGTCGCAGGAGGGCGGGACCACCACCACCGAGACGACGCTCGGCAACGACAAGGTGTTCGAGGTCCACGCCGGCACCGCCGTCGGCCGCGAGGAGGTGAACGACCGGTACAACTCGGACTCCAACAACCTCGCGTACACCCTCACCGGCATGCTCGGCGTCGACGAGATCGACATCGTGGGCATGAAGGACAAGCTCAGCTTGAGCAACGGCTGGTCGACGTCCACCGAGCCTGATGACGGGTGACGGCGACATGGTGAGCTCGAGCCTCGGGTTGTCGGTCGGCCGCGACGCCGACGAGACGACGAAGATGGGCGGGTTCGACGTCCCGATGAGCGTGGGCTCCCAGGTCGACACGCTCGGGACGACCGAGGTCCAGCTCGACATCGACATCTCGACGGACGAGGGCCGCGCACAGTTCGAGCGGTTCACCCAGACCGGGCTCCTGCCCGGCGCCGACCGGGTCGAGACGACCGACGAGGGCTACACCGAGGACCTCGCGGGCTACCAGGCCCTCGAGCAGGAGCTGGCGGGGATGACGCCCGGATCGGAGGCGTACTTCGAGAAGCAGGCGGAGGTGTACGCGGCGTCGTCCGAGCTCAACGGCGCGTTCATGACCCGCAGCACGTTCCTCGACGCCGAGTCGAGCGCGCCCGACAGCGTCACCTACCAGAAGTGGCGGACCCAGACCGATCAGACCGTCACCACCTCGGCCGAGCTGTTCGCCTGGAAGATGAGCCAGGTGGCGTCGGTCGAGCGGAGCTGGGACGAGTACGAGCGGCAGGGGAGCGGGTTCGACTTCGAGGCCGGGTTCTTCGAGGACAACGCGTACTCGGCGGGGAACTCGCTCGTCGTGGCCTCGCCGAACGGCGCCGACCACATCGCGCTCGGCACGAGCTCGCGCGCCGACCTGAACTGGGTCCGCCAGATGTACGACGCAGGCGCCATCCCCGACTCCGCGCTCGACCCGCTCACGCTCGCGGCGATCAACGGCGAGATCGACGACTTCGACGACGGCGGCGCGCAGATCACCACCGCCCTCACGCAGGAGAACGTGGAGGTCCTCGCCGGCCACGCCGACAGCGACGAGCTCCTCCAGGGGTGGAAGCTCGATCACACCAACTGGCAGACCTCGGAGATGGAGTCCGTCCTCGGCGACATGATGGGCGAGGCTTCGAAGGAGGGCGCGCAGGGCCGGTACTCCCCGGAAGACATCGACGAGATGATGACGTACTTCGGCTCGGAGGACGGGCAGGTCGACGTCACGAAGATGCGGGAGGAGATGCTGAACACCACGCCCGAGGAGTTTGCGGCCATGCCGGACGTCGCCCGGCAGTACCTGATCGAGTGCCGGGCGACGGATCTCCTCGCGATGGGGCGCAACCCGTACGAGACGTTGTCGCTCGTGCAGATGGTGGAGGACCCCGAGGAGCGAACGCACCTGATGCGCGAGCTGTTCCAGCGGGTGGAGTCGATGTCGGTGTCGATGGACGACGGGATGCTCCAGTACAACCCCGTCGCCGCCATGGGGGACGTGTCGAACGCGGGCTCCGCCCTGCTCCTGTCGTACATGGGCGACGTCGCGAAGGAGCTCGACGACCCGCGGCAGATCGCGTCGCTGATGTCCGGGGTGCGGGTCGACGTGGTCGACGCGCGCGCCGAGGACTGGGCCCAGTCGCGGTTCCTCGAGCCCGCAGCGGACGGCAAGTCGCCGGACGCCGTCGTCACCGGGCTCATGGACGAGCACATCTCGTGGTGCCTGGAAGAGCAGAACTGGGACCAGCTCTCCGACAACTTCCAGGCGGCCCAGCTCGCGGGCGGCCCGCAGATGGTGGTCGCGGTCGCGGACGCGATGGGTGACGACCTGCGCGGCGCGCTCGAGCAGGTCGCGGCCGAGGACCCCACGCGGCTGCTGGTCTTCGAGCGGGCGCTCGCGGGCACGCCGTACGCGGGGCTCGTCGCCGAGGTCCGCGGGAGCTGACGGTCCTGCACCGGGTGGGCTTCAACGGAGCTCAGGAGAACCCAGGGAATCGAACCGACGACGACACCTGATCTTCAGGGCGCGGCGACGGCGACGTCACCGCATGGCTCGCAGCGCGGGCGCCTCGTGAAGAAGCCGTGGGCAACAAGAACACTGACGCTTCGGCCACGGCGCGCGCGTTCGCCACCGGCCCGGATATGCAGTCTGGCGAGGGCACCATGCACGGGTCCACCGAACCCCTCCCTACCGGCGACGCCGACCTCCCGCTCGACCCTGCACGCGCCGTCGCCATCACCGAGACCCTGCTCGGCGATCGGGCAGCGCCCGACCGGCTGCGCGCTCACGTCGAGGACCGCCTCCCCCTGGCATCCAGCCGGTGGTGGCGCGGCTTCCTCGACGCCTGGATCCGGCTCTCCTCCGATGAGCAGCTCGCCGCGGCGGGGTCTGCGTGGTCGAGCGATGCCCGGCTCGCGGAGCAGGTGATGTCCCGGGCACGGGCCTTGTTGGGAACCGAGCGCTCGCTCTCGGTGGAGCGCGCGCTGGAAGTCCTGTTCGAGGACCGCGCTCACCTCCTGAGCCTTCTCCACCGGAGGTGGTCTCAGCTCCAGTCGCCCTCCGCAGCCAGCACCTCGCTCGCCGACGCTGCGCGGCTCCGCGAGGTCGCCACCCCCGCCAACGTCCTGGCGACTGCCTGGATCGGCCTGCTGCACACCGAGGCGGTGGACCGGGCTGTCGCCGAGGTCCTCGCAGACCTCCTCCTCGAGCGGACGGGCCGATGGCTCGACGTCATCCGCGACACGCTGGACGGTCCGGCGTCCACCGCGACCCTTTCGGCCGACCTCCCGTCCGGGTGGGGCAACGAGCACCCGGCACTTGTCGGTACCGTAGTGTTCTTTGCCGGACTTCTCGCCGACGACCCCGCCGTGACCGACATCCGGATCATTCACGAGCACGACCCCGAGGGCGACACCTGGGCAGCCGTCCTTCGGTTCGATGCGGGCGGTCTGGAGGACACCGTGCGCGACCGGATCCTCGACCGCGCCGGCCGGGTGGGAGGACTCGCCGTCCAGTCCGACGAGCGTGGTGGGGTCGTGGTCCTGGCATGACGTTCGCTGCCGCTGACTGGGTTGCAGTCGCCGATGATCTCGTCGCGCGAGCCGGGGTTCCGCTGCCCGAGGAGGCCGCACTGCGCGCGGCGATCGGTCGCTACTACTATGCCTGCCTCGTCACTGTCGCGTCCCGAGTGGTGACGGCCGCGACCCCGGTGGAGCGGGACACGACCCACGCGCAGGTGCTTCGTGCGCTCCGCGACCGTGATGACCCGTCCGCCCAGCTCGTCCAGGCCGATCTCTCCATGCTGCGTGTCGAGCGAAACCGCGCCGAGTACGGCGAGCCGCTGTCGGGCGATCTGCGCACCCTCGCGGGTCGGACCCGGGCCCTGGCGACGCGCGTCCTGAAGCGCGCCGCCTCGTTGTAGTCCGCCTCTCGGCCGTACGGGGCAACCTGGCGAGGGTCATGCGCGATTCGCTCCCTCGAGCAGGCGCTCCGCCGGTGTCTCCGCGCGGGAGGTCGCCGCGTGCGCAGCCTTTGGGGTGAGGTGCCCTGACTGCAGGCGCCCGCTGCGTCTGGCAGGCTCACACGGGATCGTGGGGAGCGCGGTCAACCCCGCAGCACGCCCCACGCCACGAGCCCCGTGGCGCCGGTCGCCAGCGTCCAGAACCCGCCGGCGACCACCAGCCCCCACGGCCACGGCAGGAACAAGGCCGCTGTCCCGCACACCGTGAACACGCAGGCGAACACCGCGAACAACGTCCGGTGGAGCCGCCGGTCCAGGAGCCGCTCGCGGGCGGGGTCCGGACGGTGGCGGACCTCCACGCCCACCCGCTCTGCGTCCAGGTCGTCCAGGAGCTGACCCGCCGCGAGCGGCAGGCGCTGCAGCAGGGCGTTCCCGGTGATCAGCAGGTACATCAGCTCGCGCTGGGCGGCGTCTCCGCCGAACCGCTCCTGCACCATCTTCTCGAAGTACGGCGTGATCGCCGCGATCGGGTCCACCTCCTCGATGAGGTTCTTCGCGAGGCCCTCGCTCGTGACGATCGCCTTGAACAACATCGCGTACGAAGCGGGGATCCGGCACCCCTGGCGCGCCGCCCGCCGCGCGAGGTCCATCACGAACGGGCCCATCGACATGTCCTTCACGGACCCGCCGGCCGACCAGTGCTGCTCCATCACCTCGATCGTCTCGCGCTCCACCTTGCGGTAGTCGAGCCGCTCCTCCTTGAGCGCGATCTCGTAGAACAGTCGGGCGATCGTCCGGTAGTCGCCGCGCTGCAGCGCGAACATGATCGAGATCACGTTGTCGCGCATGTCGCGGGTCAGGCGCCCGACCATGCCCATGTCCACGAGGCCGATGACGTCGCCCGGCAACACGAACACGTTGCCCGGGTGCAGGTCGCCGTGGAAGAAGCCGTGCACGAACATCATGTCGTACGCGACCTTGAGGTACCGCTCCCCCACCCGCTGCATGTCGCAGCCCGCGGCCCGCGCCTCGCGGATCTTCACGCCGTCCAGGAAGTCCATGCACAACACGGTGGGCGTGGTGAGGTCGGTGACCACCCCGGGGATCCGCACGGTGGCATCGCCTTCGAACAGCCGCGCGAAGCGGCGCATGTTCTCGGCTTCCTGCACGAAGTCGAGCTCGGCCGTGATGGACCGCTCGAACTCGCCGAGGACCCCACGCGGGTCGAAGCTGCGGGCCTCTGGGTACTCGGCCAGCAGCCGCTCGGCGAGGAGCGCCAGGATGCGGAGGTCGGCGCGGATCGTGGGCGCGATGCCGGGCCGCTGCACCTTGAGCACCACGGCGCGGCCATCGGGCAGCGTCCCGCGGTGGACCTGCGCGATGGAGCCCGTGGCCAGCGGCGCTTCGTCGATCGTCACGCGGGCGCGCCAGTCCGGACCCAGCGCCTCGTCGAGCTGCCGCGCGACGACCTCGAACGCCAGGGGCGCGGCGTCGTCCTGGAGCTGCGTGAACACGTCGCAGTAGGCGTCGGGAACCACGTCGGGGCGGGTGGACAGGATCTGGCCGAGCTTGACGAAGGTGGGGCCGAGGCGCTGGAGCGCGGCCACCACCTGCTCGGGGGAGGTCTCGAGGGAGCGGGTGGCGGTGGGGAGCCCAGGGAGGCCCGCGACGAGCAGGCCCAGGCCGTGGCCCACCAACACGCGCGCCACCTCCTGGAGGCGCCCGAGGTCGCGTACGCGCGCCCCGACGCCCCCGACGGTCTCCACCACGGGGCGGACGATCTGCATCAGACGCCCGCGATCCCGAGCTCCAGCATCCGCTGCTCGAGCTCCTTCACCCGATCGCGCAGCTCGGCAGCCCGCTCGAACTCGAGCTTCGCCGCGGCCGTCTTCATCTCCTTGCGCAGCTGCACCAGCAGGTTCGGGATGCGGCGCGGGTCCTCCGGGACCGGGTCCGAGCCCGCCTTGCGCGCCTTCGGGCGCTCGAGCTCCACCTCCACGAAGTCTCCGGAGACGAGGGCCGCCAGCGGGTTCTCGGTCGACCGGATGATCGTGGTCGGGGTGATCCCGTGCTCGCGGTTGTAGGCCTCCTGGACCTCGCGCCGGCGCTGCGTCTCGTCGATCGCGAGCTGCATGTTCGGGGAGATGCGGTCCGCGTAGAGGATCACGTGGCCATTCACGTTGCGGGCCGCGCGGCCGATGGTCTGGATCAGGCTCCGCTGGTTGCGCAAGAAGCCCTCCTTGTCGGCGTCGAGGATGCAGACGAGGCTCACCTCGGGCAGGTCGAGGCCCTCGCGCAGCAGGTTGATGCCCACCAGCACGTCGAACTCGCCCTGCCGCAGCTCGCGCAGGATCTCCATGCGCTCGAGGGTGTCGATGTCGGAGTGCAGGTACCGGACGCGCACGCCGAGCTCCTGCCAGTAGTCGGTGAGCTCCTGGGCCATGCGCTTGGTGAGCACCGTCACGAGGATGCGCTCGCTGCGCGCGGCCCGGATGCGCACCTCGGCCAGGGCGTCGTCGACCTGGATGCGGGCGGGGCGCACCTCGAGCGTGGGATCGAGCAGGCCCGTGGGCCGGATCACCTGCTGGACGACGCGGCCGTGCGACTCGGCCACCTCCCAGTCGCCGGGGGTGGCGGAGACGTGGATCGCCTGCCCCACGTGGTCCAGGAACTCCTCGAACTTGAGGGGGCGGTTGTCCAACGCTGACGGGAGCCGGAACCCGTGCTCGACCAGGACCTCCTTCCGGGCGCGGTCTCCGCGGTACATGCCGCCCACCTGCGGGATGGCGATGTGGGACTCGTCGACCACCAGGAGCCAGTCCTTCGGGAAGTACTCGATGAGGGTGGGCGCGGGCTCTCCGGCGGCGCGGCCCGACAGGTGCCGGCTGTAGTTCTCGATGCCCTTGCAGCGCCCGAGCTCCTGCATCATCTCGAGGTCGAACAGCGTGCGCTGCTCCAGGCGCTGGGCCTCGAGGAGCTTGTTCGCGGCGCGCAGCTCGGTCAGGCGCTCCCCGAGCTCGGCGCGGACCGACCCGATGGCGCGCTCCATCTTCTCCTTCGGGGTCACGTAGTGAGAGGCGGGGTAGATCGCGATCTTGTCGAGCCGGTCCTGCTTCTTGCCGCGCAGCGGGTCGATGATCCACAGCTGGTCGACCTCGTCGCCGAACAGCTCGATCCGGATCGCCTTGTCTTCTTCGTAGGCGGGGAACACGTCGATCACGTCGCCGCGGACGCGGAAGGTCCCGCGGTGGAAGTCCTGCTCGTTGCGCTCGTACTGGATCTCGACGAGCTTCGCGAGGATGTCCTGGCGGTGCACCTTCTGGCCCTGCTCGAGGTGCAGCAACATGCCCTCGTACGCCTCGGACGACCCGAGGCCGTAGATGCACGAGACGGACGCCACGATGATCACGTCGTTGCGCTCGAGGAGGCTGCGGGTGGCAGCGTGCCGCAGGCGGTCGATGGCCTCGTTGATGAGCGAGTCCTTCTCGATGTAGGTGTCCGACGAGGGGACGTACGCCTCGGGCTGGTAGTAGTCGTAGTAGCTGACGAAGTACTCGACGGCGTTCGTGGGGAACAGCTTGCGGAACTCGCCGAACAGCTGGGCCGCGAGGGTCTTGTTGGGGGCCAGGACCAGGGTGGGCCGCTGCACGCGCTCGATGACGTTGGCGATGGTGAAGGTCTTGCCGGAGCCGGTGATGCCCAGGAGCACCTGGTGCGGCACGCCGTCGGCGAGACCCTGCACCAGCACGTCGATGGCCTTCGGCTGGTCGCCGGTGGGCGCGTGATCGGAGGCCAACACGAAGCGGGTAGCGGCGCGGACCCGCGGGGGAGCGACCTCGGACGACACGGGTGGCCGCTGCGCCATCACTCCCTCCACGCCGCCGACGTATCGCGGGGTCCGACCCGAATCTGTCCGACCCCCTCGACGATCGCGTCCATCACCACCCGCACCCGCGGCACCTGCGCGAGCTCGGGTGTGGTGGCCAGCCAGAGCGAGCGCTCCCGGTGGATCGGCAGCGACGGCAACGGCACCAGGCCCGCCGCGAGCTCGGAGGGGCACATCACGATCCCGAGCCCGCCCCGGGCCGCAGCCACGAGGGTGGCCAGGTTGGCAGCGCGCAGGCGGGGCCGGGCCTCCCCGAAGCCGGCGGTCCAGCGCTCGTCGACCAGCAGCAACAGCACCTCGCGCCCCTGCAGGTCCACCACGTCGGCGGCGGAGAGGCCCCGCGCCGCGAGCCAGGACGGGGCGACGTGCGGACGCTCGACGAGCGTGGTGAGGTGCCGGGCGACGAGGTGCTGCGCGACGGGGGCGCCGAGCCGCACGGCGAGGTCGGCCTGGCCTGCGGCGAGGTCCAGGGTCTCCGGGGTCGTGTACAAGTCGATCCGCAGCCGGGGATGCCGCTCGGCCACTGCCACGAGCGCGGGGAGGAGGAGGTGGTCGGCGACGTCCTGCACGGTGGTGAGCCGGACGCGGCCCGCTGGCTCCCCCGCCAGATCGGCGGCGACGTTGCGCACGGCGAGCTGGGTCCGCTCCATCTCCTCGGCCAACCCGGCCACCCGGAGGCCCGCCGCAGTGGGACGAACCTGTGGGCCGTTCCGCACGAACAGGGCCGTGCCGAGGGCCTCCTCGAGGCGGGTGACCCGCCGACCCACGGTGGTGGCGTCGAGCCGGAGCCGTCGCGCCGCAGCGGTGAAGCTCCCCTCCCGCGCCACGGCGAGCAGCACCCGGAGCTGGTCCCAGTCGTCCATCGGTACCCGGTATCCCGGCGATGCTGCGGGTCGCGGCGCCCCATCCTGCACCAACGCAGGATGATCCTGCGGGCGATGCGCTCGCCTCCGGACCCCCGCGACGTGACTCTGGAAGGAGGAGGTCCCATGGCACGCGTGGACGGAGTGTCGTTCGTCACGTCCGACGGAGTGTCGCTCGGGGGGACGTGGCACCGCTCCCCGCGCCCTGCGGAGCGGGTCGTGCTGGTAGCCGGCGCCACGGCGGTCCCGCACCGGTTCTATGCGCGGTGGGCCGCCGACCTCGCGGACCGCGGGTTCGACGTGTTCACGTTCGACTACCGGGGCGTGGGCGCCAGCCGACCACCCTCGCTCGCCGGCTTCGCGGCGTCGATGCAGGACTGGGGGCGCCGCGACCTGGGCGCCGCCTTCGCTCTCGCGGAGGCCGCAGCGCAGGGGCGACCGGTCTCGTTCGTGGGGCACTCGTTCGGCGGCCAGGCGCTGGGGCTGCTGGAGGGCGGAGAGCGTCTCGCGGGCGGCTTCACCGTGGCTGCGGGGTGGGGCTGGCCCGGCTACCAGCCCGCGTGGCGCAGGCCGGGGTTGTGGGCGGTCTGGTACGCGGCGGTCCCGTTCTGGCTGTCGACGCTGGGGTACGTACCCGCCCGCGCCGGGCTCGGGGACGGCCTGCCCGGCGGGGTGGCCGCCGAGTGGTCCACCTGGTGCCGTTCGCGCGACTACCTGCTCGACCACGTGCCGGACGCCCGTGCGCGGTTCGCTGCCGTGCAGGCGCCGTTCCGCGTGTGGTCGGTGTCCGACGACGGCTACATCCCGCCGCCGGCGGTGGCGGAGCTCGCGAAGGTGCTGCCCGCCGCGACCCACGTGGAACTCGACGGGGCCGCGTTCCCCGGCGGCCTCGGACACTTCGGGTTCTTCCGGTCGGCGGCACGGGCCTTGTGGGACGAAGCCGCCCAGGTGCTGGCGGCTCCGGGCCTTCAGCCCCCGGTGACGTACAGGAACCCCATACACATCTCGTCTTCGGTCGACTCGCCCCACCGCACCTCGGTGTCGACCGAGGTCGTGTCGAAGGTGCAGCGGAGCTCGACGTCGTCCCCGGCGGGAGCGGTGTACGGCTCGTCGAACATGTAGAGCGTCTGCCAGTCGAAGTCGTAGTCCGGGATGTCGAGCGCGCACTCGCCGTTCCCCGAGCGCACCGACAGCTGGGTCCCCAGGCGGTGCATGTGCCCCGCCACCCCCCACACCTTCGCCGTTCGGTCCAGCGACGGCACCTCCGCGCGGACCACTTCGACCTCGGGCTGGCCCGGTGGGAGAACCAGTTCCTCCTTCGCCGAGATGCGGAAGAACCGCGCCGGCTCGTCCACCGTCTGGGCCAGCTCCACCGCGACCCGCGTGCGGTCGGCGGTGACACCGTTCGCCGTGTTGTAGTGGATCTGCGCGATGAACTTGCGCCCCGCGGGGAGCAGCAGCCCGGTGCCCTCCGGGTACCGCAGCACCCCGGCGCCAGGCGCCCAACCGGCGATCAGCGCGGTGTCCGTGACCCCGGGCCCGCCGTCGCAGGGGTAGCCGTCGGAGGTGCCGTCGCCGTCGGGGTCCTGCTCGAGCGCCGCCAACGCTGCGTCGCCCGCTTCGGTCGTGGAGGCGTACACCAGCACGTGATGCACCTCCTGCACCTGGTCGGGCAACACCTCGACGGCCGTGAGGAACCGGTCGGTCGGGAGCTCGGGATCGACGACGAAGCAGTGGTAGTCGTCGAGGACGGAGGCGTCGGGCGTGTAGGGCGCGGGGATGGGCAACGTGGCGTCTGCCTCGTCCCCGAGGTGCTGGGGAGCGCTCGTCGAGGTGAGCCGGGTGTCGGCGCCCGCGGGCCCGGGCGCCCCGCCGGCAGCCCAGGCGACGATGGTGGCCACATCGTCGTCGTCGAGCCAGCGCGCGTCCTGGTACGTCCGGCAGTCCTCGCAGTTGCGCGCCGGGAAGGGCGGCATCGTGCGGGCGGCGACGTCCGCGGCCATCGCGGCGGCCCAGCCCGACGCCTCCTCGTGGGTCGCGAACGAGATGCCGGCGATGCCCCCCGTGTCGTGGCACGACAGGCAGCTCTCGGCGACGATGGGCGCCACGTCGTCCCAGGTCGGGGCCTGCGCGAACGTCTTGGTGCCGACGCCGCTGCAGGTCTCGAACTCGGCGATCACCACGCCTTCCGGTTCGTCGGGAGAGCAGCCGGCGAGAACGAGCGGGACGCATGATGGGTACCTCGGTGCTCCAGAATACACGGGTCAGCGCAGCCTACGACCGACGACGTGAACGGCGAGGTGGACAGCGACCGCGAGGAGCGCTGCCGGAATCGCGCCGGCGAGGATCAGGGGCGGGTCGTTGAGCGCCAGGCCCTCCGACACCAGCGCTCCGTAGCCGCCGCCGCCCACGAAGGCGGCCAGGGTGGCGGTGCCCACGCTGGTGACCGCGGCCACCTCCACCCCGGCGAGGACCGACGGCAGCGCCAGCGGCCACTCCACCCGCAAGAACCGCTGCAGTGGCGTCATGCCGAGCACCTCCGCCACCTCGAGGAGCCTGGCGTCGACGCCGCGGAGCCCGTTGACCGTGCCGCTGACCAGCGGGAACAGCGCGTAGGCCACGAGGGCGATGCCCGCCGGGGCCGCTCCGATGCCGACCCACGGCACGAGGATGCACAGGAGCGCGATGGACGGCACGGTCTGCAGCAGACCCGTCAGGCCGACCACGGCGCGAGACAGGCCGGCGCGGCGGGACACCAGGGCACCGAGCGGTACCCCCACCAGCATCGACACGACCACCGATCCGAGCGTGAGCAGGACGTGCTCGACCGTGGCGGTGAGGATGCGGGGTCCGAGCATGCGGGTGGTTGGGGCCGCGGATCGGGCACCATCCAGAAACTCCCGCACCACCACTTCGTACGGAACCCGGTCCAGCTCGGCGCGCGCGTTGAGCTGGCGCATGGTCCCTTCGTCCAGCCGGCCCCCGAGGCGGGACAACGCCGCCCACGTCCGCGGGTGGCGCTCCTCGAACCCGAGCTTCGCGAGCGCGAGCCCCTGGTACGACGGGATGGCGTGGCGGTCGTCGACCAGGAGCACGAGGTCGCGGCCAGCCAGCGAGCCATCGGTCGTGTACGCGTCGGTCAGGTCGATGGCGCCCGAGGAGAGGGCCGCGTACGCGATCGCGTGCTCGAGGGTCCGGACCTCGCCCACCGGCAGCCCGTAGGCGTCGGCGACGGTGCTCCACCGCACCGGTCCCGAGACGAACTCCGGCGAGAACCCGCCGGTGAGCTCCGGGTGGCGCGCCAGGTCGCCGATCGAGCGCAAGCCCAGCGTCCGGGCGCTGTCGCCCCGCACGGCGATGGCGTAGGTGTTGTCGAAGCCCAGCAGCGGCCCCACGAGGATGCCCCGCTCGGCCATCCGCGCGGGGAGCAGGTCGAGCGGCACGTCCTCGTGCAGCACCTCTCGGAGCAGGGTCCCCGTGTACTCGGGGTACAGGTCGATGTCCCCGCTCTCGAGCGCAGCCAACACGAGCCCGGTGCCGCCGAGGTTGGCGCGACGTTCCACGTCGACCTCGCCCTCCCGCTCGGCCACCTGGGCGAACAGCTCGGCCAACACGTTGCCCTCGACGTCGCGCTTGGAGCCCACCACGA
Organism: Myxococcota bacterium; assembly: GCA_044356535.1. Taxonomy (GTDB): domain Bacteria; phylum Myxococcota_A; class UBA796; order UBA796; genus JACKER01. Next base: position 22,902 of record JBIKWC010000024.1, on the reverse strand, counting down.
CGGTGGGCCGGCCCCAGGCGATTGCGGTCGCCAGCGCGATCACGAGCCCAACACCAGCGTCCGGTGGGCGCGCAAGAACGCCGAGACGTGAGCAGTGGCGGGTGCGTCGAGCACCTGGCGGACCGGGCCCGACTGCTCGATCCGGCCTGCGTGCAGCACCGTCAGCGTGTCGCCCAGGAACGCTGCCTCCGCGAGGTCGTGGGTGACCAGGAGCACCGTGCGACCCGCGAGCGCGACCCGCAGGTCGTCCTGCAGGGCGGTGCGCAACAGCGGATCCACCGCGCCGAGCGGCTCGTCCAACAGCAGCACCGGCGGGTCGAGGCTGAGCGCGCGCGCGAACGCACCGCGCTGGCGCTGGCCGCCGGACAACTCCGAGGGGTGGCGGTCCCACAGCGCCGCACGCAGTCCCAGCTGGTCGAGGAGCGGACCGGGCTCCACCACCCGCCCCAGCACCGCGCCAGCGAGCGCCACGTTCTGCCGCAGCGTGAGGTGCGGGAACAGCCCGCCTTCCTGGATGACGTAGCCCACGCGGGAGGCTCGCTCCCGGCGGGTCGCCGGCGTGACCTCGAGCTCGCCGATCGATGCGTGACCCTCGTACGGCTGGAGCCCCGCGAGCACCCGCAGGATGGTGGTCTTCCCCGCGCCGCTGGCGCCCACGAGCGCGTGGAACTGCCCCGCCTCGAACCGGTGCGAGAGCGAGGACAACACGGCCTGCCCGCCGAGCGTCACCGTGACGTCCTGCAGCAGGAGCGGGTGAAGCGACCCCACTCCACCCGCGGGCGCGCTCACGGAGCCGCGGCCTCGAGGGTCACGGTGATGCCGTAGTGGTCGGAGAGCGCCGAGGTCGAGAGGTCGACGGAGCAGCTCTCCGCGACGATCTCCCCGTCGAGGATGCGGCCCGCGGCGCTGGCGGTCATCCCCCGCGTCATCACGTGGTCGATGAGCACGTCGGTCGTCTCGCCCTGCGCGGCCAGGATCGGGTTCGACGCGCAGAACGTGCAGCGGCCGTCGAGCTCGACGTAGGGCGACGCGAGCCCACCCGCCACGAGGGCGTCGTAGCTGCCCACGGCCTCTGCCACCACGCCGTCGTCGCCGTTGGGCCCCGTGTTCAGGTCGCCGATCAACACCTGGTGGTCGCCGCCGGTCTCGTCCAGGAACGTGAGCAGCTCGTTCGCCTGCACGAGCTGCTCGCCACCCCAGCTCCCGGTCTCGCGCGGGTACGGGATGGTGTCGAACACGGCCGTGAGGTGCGTGCAGTACACGTCGACCGGGACGCCGGCGTCGATGGTGGCGTGGGTGACGCCGCGGCGGTTCGAGGTCGAGGTGAACACGTGCTCCTCGACGTTCGACAGGGGCCTCCTCGACAGGATGCCGGTGCCGTACGACCCGCCGTACGCGAACTCCACCGGGTCGGCGACACACAGGTCCGCGACCTCGGCGGGGTCGTTCCCCACGTTGGCCATGGCGCACCGCATGCAGTCCTTGGGGAGCAGGAGCACCTGGACCCCGCAGCTCTCGAACGCGCAGGTGGGCACGTCGTCCACGCAGGTGGAGTCGCAGTTGTCCTCGAGGCACGTGAGCAGCGTGTCGAGCTCGCCGGGAGCGCAAGTGGCGTCCGCGGACTGGCTCGCTGCGGGGAAGTGGCGGTAGGGGAACGTGTCGCCCACGGTGGCCTCGATGGCCGCGACCTGCTCGGGGGTCCACACCTCCTGCAGGCAGATCACGTCCGCGTCTACCGATTGCAGGGCCCCGGCGATCTGCGGCAGCCGGCTGTCGGCGCCAGGGACGAAGCCGGTCGCCAGGCCCGCGTTGAACGACACGACCTTGAACGGCCGCGGCATGTCGGTGTCCAGCAGGTAGGGCTCCGTCTTGCAGGCGGCGAGCAGGGCGGCGAGGACCATGGGGGGCGCTCCGGGATCGCCGAGACTAACCGGCCGCGGAGGCCTTCGGCGCGCGCCACGCGACGCCGTGGACCACCAGCCACAGGCAGCTCCCCGCAGTGACGGAGGTCCCGAGCGCGCCCCAGGTGCCCCACTGCTCGTAGGCAGCGCCGCCCAGCAGGGCCGAGAGCCCGAACAGGAGCTCCACCAGGAAGATGTCGAACCCGGCAAGCCGTCCGATGACCGTGTCGGTGGCCCGCCGCTGCAGCTCGGCGCTCGCGAGCATCCAGTTGGAGCCGATGCCGCCGCCCCACAACAGCGTCCCTGCGACGAACCACACCGGCACCGACGAGGCGCCGAACAGCAACATCCCCCCGAACCCGGCGGCTGCGGTCGCGATCCACAGGGCACCCAGCGGCGCGCCCCGCCGCAGGAGCGAGGCCGCGAGCAGCGGAAACACGCCGGTCCCTACGCCGCGCACGGCCTGCAGCACCCCCAGCGTGGAGGCGCCCGAGCCCGCGAACGGGTGCGCGTCGGCGACGAGGGTGAGCAAGACCACCCCGGCCCCGCCGGCGAGCCCGAACGGCGCCTTGGCCAGCACCACCTCCAGCAGCGCCGGGTCCGCGCGGGCGATCCGCACGGCGTCCGCGAGGTCGCCGACCACCTTGCGCGCGGCGTCCACCAGACCGCCCGCTCCCTGGGTGGGCATGGCAGGGAGCACGAGCAGGAGGGCCGTCGCCACGAAGAACGACGCCGCGTCCACCCCGAGCGCGAGCGTGGGGCCACGCGACGCCACCAGCCCGCCGAGCGACATCCCGAAGGCGAACGACACCGACCACACGACCCCGCCGGCCGCGTTGGCGTCGAGCAGATCGGCCTCCGGCACCAGGCGGCGGATGGCACCGGCGCGCGCCGGCCAGTCGAGTCCGGCGATCAGCGACCGCACGAGGATGAGCACCTGCACGACCGGGAGCAGCCCGAGCCCAGCAGCCAGCGTCATCCCCACGGTCAGGAACCCCTGGGCGAGGTGCACCCCGATCAGCAGGTTCCGGCGATCGAACCGGTCGGCCAGGACCCCGGCGAACGGGCGCACCGCCGCCATGGGGAGGTCGTGCAAGGCGAGGGTGATCCCCACCGCGAGCGCGCCGGTGCCGCCGCCCTGCTGGAGGGCCAGCACGCTCACCGCGACCACCCCGAACCAGTCCCCGGCGAGCGAGACCGCCTCGGACGCCAGGAACAACGCGAACAGTGGGTTGCGGCGGAGCAGCCGGACGAAATGCACCCGGGCCCGTAACACCAACGCATTTAACGGGACGGGGTCGACTTTAACGAGGTCCCGGACTGCTCCCGAGGCACTGTCTCTTCACCAGGAGGCCGTCATGACCAGCGCCCAGACCACCCAGCAGCCCGACCTCGTCGCCCACACCAAGGACCGGATGGCGGAGGTCGCCGCCGACACGGCGCAGCGGATGGCGCTGCGGAAGTTCCAGAGCCTGGCGAAGTCCTACCTGCCGAGGATGTTGTGGCCGCTGATCCCGGGCGTGGGCGGCTCGGTCGCGGACAACGCGAAGGCGGGCGCGTCGAAGTGGTTCTGGGGCCTCGTGAGCTCGGCCGTGATCTCGGTGGTGTTCCTCGGGTTCTTCGCTCTGGCGTTCGGGGGCGTCGGGCTCGTGGTCCTGTACGCCGTCCTGGTGGGCTGAGCGCACCGCGGTGATCACCGATTGCTCACCGCGACGGATCCCGGGCGCCGGCTACTCCCGAAGCAGGAGGAACCATGGGGTCCAACCAGTGGCGTCGCAGTGCACAACCCGGCTCGGCGCTCGGTACCGCAGAGCGGGTCCTCTCCACCATCCTCGGTGACACCGAGGAGGGCCCGAACGGTGCATACGGTCGGGAGTCCGCGCCGAACGCGACCCGGGCCTACGGCTCCGCCACCAACAACGCGAACGGAATGGGGCTGGCGGCCACGCTCGACATGCTCCAGTTCGGTGGGATGACCGAGAGCCCGATCGCCAATCGGATCGGCGGGAACCCCAACCTCGTCAGGATGACTCCGCGCACGAGCCAGGTGACGGGCCGGACGCAGCTCGTACCGCGCCGCGTACCGCAGGGCGTCGCCTCCCGAGCGGCCGAGCGGTTCGGTGGTGCCGCGAACCGGGTCCTGGGTCCGATCGGCCTCATCCAAGGGATCGGTCAGGCGGGCGATGGGATCGACCAGATCGCCCGGCGCGGCGACTGGATGGGACTGACCGACGTGCTCGGAGGGACCGCGGGCGCCGTCTCTGCCGGCGCCGGCATGTTCGGTGCCTCGGCCTCCGCAGGGCTCGCCACCAGCGTCGCAGCAGCGCCCGTCGCCGCCACGGTGGGAGCCGCTGCGGCCGGACTCGCCGGGGGCCTGGCCCTCGGTGCCCGCGGCAACGCGTACGCGTCGGAGCAGGGTCTCCTCGGCTACGACGCCCCGGTGGCGGCGGGACGCGGCGCCCAGGCGGCTGCGCAACCGGCGCGGGGTCGGGACTGGTCGGACGTGTCGGCCGACTTCGGGATGTCCGTGAACCGCTCCGTCTCCAACAACCAGTGGCTGCGGGACCACCTCGGCGTCGAGCGGACCATGGATCTGGGGCTCGGAGTGGGCGCGCTCGGCACGCTCGGGACCACTGGCGTCACGGCGGCGGGGGCCGCCATCACCGGCGCTGCCGGGCTCGCCACCGACGCGTACTCCGCCCTGTCCGGCGGAGCGTCCTGGCTCTGGAACCGGGCGACGCGTTGAACGTGCGCCACGGTGGGCTCGTCCGAGTCGTCACGGCTTCCGGCATCCGGTGGGTCGAGCCCGTTCCCGCGCCTTGGGGCTCCCGGCTCCACGCCTGGGTGGCAGCCGCGCGCTTCGCCCCGCGGCTCGAGGGCGGGTCCATCGCCCCGGGGAAGCTGGTCGACGACGGCCCGTCTCCCGCGCTGGAGCTCGGGTCCGAGGGGGAGCCGAGCGACGACCCCGTCCGAGACGTGGCCCTCGCCCTGGATGCGCTGGCAGCGGAGCCCAGCGCCTGGTTCGGGACGGCTACCCTCCACGGCGCCTTCCTGCCGACCGCCTCGACCTGGGGAGACGCGGTGCTCGGGCGGGCCGCGCGCTGTGGAGAGGGGCTGCGGCGCGCCGGCTGGGTGGCCGGGTCGCTCGTCGACGCCACCCTCGACCGACTGCAGGCCGAGCGGGCGGCCCTGGACGCCGTGCGGTCCTTCACGCTCGTCCACGGCAACCTCGTCCCCGACACGGTCCGGCGCCAGGCCCGCGACTTCGTCCTCACCGGAGCGGGGCGCGCCTGCCTCGGTGATTCCGTCCTGGACCTCGCGCCGTTGTGGCTGGGACCGGGCGAGGTCCTGGAGCGGATCCTCGCCCGGGTGGGCCCCGAGACCCGTGTCCGAGAGGCCGAGCACCGCGACGCCCCGCGCGGTCGAGCGGCCCGCTGGGTGTCGTTGCTGACGCACCTCCACGAGCTCGGCGAGGAGCTCTCCGCCGGGGACGGTGGCGCCATGGACGCGTTCGTGCGGGCCGAAGCGCAGCTGCGGTCGACGCTCGGCTGGCCGACGGATGCGGCGGTGGTGTCGCTGCGGCGGGCCTCCGTGGCCCTGTTGGCCGACACCGACGGTCCCACCGAGGCGCTGGAGTCGATGGTCGTGGCCTCCGGAGGGGGTGCGGTGAACGCTCCTACCTCCCGCCCCCCGACGAACGCAGCGCCGCTCGGCGCGGAGGCGTTCGCGCAGCTCCGCGCGGACGTGGCAGCCGTGACCGAGGGGCGGCCCACGACGGTGAGCCGGGTCTGGCTGGACGTGGCCACCGCGGTCGGGGTGCAGCTGGGTGACCACCTGCCCGCCGCGTGGTGGCACGCGGTGGCCGATCGGGCCCGCACCTGGGCCTGGCGCGAAGCCACCGGGATTCGGTCGCGACCCCTGCCGGCCGACCTCCTCCGGCTCCTGTCCCGCGCCGGTTCGCAGCCCGGCGCGCCGGCGCCGCCGGCCTGATCCGCTGCGGCATGGGAGACCCTCCCCGAGTGCGATACGCCGCGACGCCATGTCCACCATCCGCTGGGGCAAGTTCGAGCTCGATCCGGGCCGTCGGGTGTTTCTGCGGGGCGGGGTCCCGGTGGACCTGCAGCCCCGCGTCTTCGACGTGTTGCTGGCGCTCGCCAGCGCGCTCGACCAGGCCGTCTCCCGCGCCACCCTCCTCGCCGTCGCCTGGCCGGGCACCACCGTCGTGGACAACGCCCTGACCCAGGTCATCCGCAAGGTGCGCGCCGCGCTCGGCGACGACCCGGACGAGCCGGTGTGGCTCCTGTCGGTGCCGCGGTTCGGGTACCGCTTGCGCGGCGCGCCGCCCGTGGAGCGGAGACCGGCCGCCGACGGGTTCCTGGGCCGGGAGGCCGAGCGCGACCAGCTGGGGTCCGAAGGCCCGGGGTTCGTGGCGGTGGTCGGTGGCGGTGGCATCGGCAAGACCCGGCTCGTGGCGGAGGCGCTCCGCGGACGCCCCGTCGTGTGGGTGGACCTCGCGGCTGCCGACCGCGCTGCGACCGTGGTGGCCTACGTGGCCCACGCCCTCGGGGTCCAGGGACCCGACGCGATCGGACCGGCGTTGGTGGCGCGTCCCCACGCCGTCGTGCTCGACACCTGCGACCGCGTCGCAGCGGAGCTCGCCGGGCTCGTGTCCACCTGGTCCTCCGAGGCGCGGAACACGCTGTTCGTGGCCACGAGTCGCGTGGCCGTGGCCGGGGCGCGCTCCATCGTCCTCGGTCCCCTGGCCGCCGCCGACGCGACCGCGCTGCTCGCCCTGCGCTGCGGCCGGGCGCTCGCCGACGAGGGCGGGCTCGAGGACGTGCTCGACGCCGCCGACGGGATGCCCCTGGCGCTGGAGATCCTCGGCGCGCGCGCACGCCACCTGACCCTGGCCGACCTCGCGCGCCGGCTGGAGGGGCGCCGCGCGACGCTCGAGGATCCCCGACCCGACCGCCCCGAGCGCCAGCGGAGCCTGGGCGCCTCGATCGAGGCGAGCCTCGCGCTCGCGCCTCCCGGCGCGCGCACACTGCTCGTGTCGCTGGCCGTGTTCGAGGCCAGCTTCCGGCCGAACGACGCCGACGAGGTGGTGGGGGACGGAGCGGGCTGGGAGCTCTCCACCCTCGCGGACCTGGGGCTGGTCGTGTTCGACGCCGCCCGGGGGTCCCACCGCCTCCTCCACGCGGTGCGGGACTGGGCCCTCGCAGAACCCCGGCCGCCTGGGCTCGAGGAGCGTCACGCGCGGTGGATCGGCCGGGTGCCCGACCTTCCAGCCGCGGACCGCGTGCGGGAGCTCGCGGCCGCCGCCTCGCGGGTGGTGCCGGCCCGCGAGGTGCGCCTCGCGCTCGCCCGTCACCTCGAGCAGCTCAAGCCGCACTTCGGTGTTCACCTGCGCCTCGACGCGGTGGCGCACCGCCTCGCCGACCAGGCGACCGATCCCGAGGAGCGCGCCCAACACCTCACCACCGTCCTGATGGTCGGGCGCGGCAGAGATGCGGGCAGCGCCCACCTGGTGGCCGAGCTGCGCGGGCTGGCAGACGCCACCGGCAACATGGCCATCCGCATCCAGGCGGCGTGGGGGGAGGGAAAGCTCCTCCTGGAGCGGCACCAGCCGGCGGAGGCGCTCGCCGCCATGGACTGGATCCTCCACGAAACGGCACCGTCGACCCTGACATTGGCAGCGCTGGGGGTGGCCGTGGATGCCCTGCGCGCCCTCGGTCGGCACGGCGAGGCAGTCGCGCGCGCCCGGGAGCGGGTCACCGTCGCGCGTGCGCGGTCTCCGGAGGCGGAGGCCTTCGCGCTGGTACACCTCGCGCGGCTCGGACGGGCCGTGGGCGCTCGCGGCGAGGTGAAGGCCCAACTGCAGAGCGCGATCAATCTGTTCCGATCTTCAGAGCTTCGGTTTCGCCTGATCGATCCCCTCAACCTCCTGGGGGTGCACGCCTACGACGACGGGGACCTGGCCAGCGCCGAGACCCACTGGCGGGATGCGCTCGCGCTCGCGACCGAGCTCGGTGACCGGTGGAACCAGGGGCACCTCGAACTGAACCTCGCGAGCCTCGCGCTGGCCGAGCAGGACCTCGACACGGCCGACCGCATGCTGCGGACCGGGTTGCAGGCCTCCACCTGGGCCGGTGACCGGGTGAACCAGGCGCACATCCTCGCGACCATGGCGGACGTGTTCCGGCAGCGCGGCGCGCCTGCGGAGGGGATCCCCCTGTGTGACCAGGCCCTCGCGTTGGCGACGGGAGTGGTCGCGCCCACCGGCGTGGCCCTCGTGACGCGAGCAGCGTGCGCGCTCGCGCTCGATCGCGTGGACGACGCGCGCCGAGACCTCCTCGCCCTCCCCGCGCCCCCGACGTGGTTGGAACTGCAGGCCGGGTTTGTGTGGGCCGAGCTGCTGCATCGGGCCGGCGACCCCACGGCAGCGCGGGCCCGGTTCGAGGCGACGTGCGCTGCGGCCGAGCGGGCCGGTCTGCCGGTGCGAGGGGCCTCGCTGCGACCGAACCACGATGCCGCGCGCGAACGGCTCGGCCTCACGGGCTGAGCGCGACCACCGACACGCCGGAGCGCAACCGCCATCCGCCCTCCGCGCGCTCGATCAGGGGCTCGAGCCCGACCTTCCGCAGGTGAGACAACGCCACCCGCACCCGGTTCGCGCCAGCCGCCGGCACGATCCGCTCCCCCGGCCACCCCGCCTCGGCGAGCTCGGCTGCGTCGACCAGGGCGCCGGCCGCGCGCGCAGCCAGCAGGCAGGCGAGGATGCGCGCGTTCGCAGGGTGCCGGGACAGCTCCACCCGGGCACCGTCCGGGGTCTCGAACGCGGTCCCGTCCTCCGCGATGCGCCACGCGCCCGCCTCCGCGAGGAGCTCACCCACCACCTGCGCGACCAGCGGTCCGTCCACGAGCGAGGACACCGGCGGGTGGCCCTCGAGGTGGGTCCGCACCCCAGCCCGGTCCCCGCGGTGCTTCGCGTCGAACGCGTCGAACAACCAGCCCCACTCCGCGTCGGGTGCGGGCGTGGAGATCCGGCGGGCCCGCGCGATGGCGGCCCAGCGGCGGAACGAAACCCGGTACGGATCGACGGCGTCCCGGCCGGCCTCCACGAACGCCTCCTCCGCCTCCTCCCACCGCCCGGCCCTCGCGAGCACCCGGCCGAGGGCGCCCCGGTAGTATCCGGCGTAGGCGAGGTCACCCTCCTCGCGGAACCAGCTCGTCGCTGCCCGGAAGTGAGGCTCCGCGCCAGCGAGATCGCCCGACGCTTCCGCTGCGAGCCCCGACTGGGCGGCGGCGTACGCTTCCGTCCGCTGATCACCGAGCTCCTGCGCCTGCGCCCGCAGCTCGCCGTACAGGCCCAGCGCCTCCGTCATCCGGCCCATGCGGACCGCGACCCAGGCCGCGGACTTGGTCCACCGCAGGAGCGACAGCGGGTCGTCCGCTGGGACGGCCGCCCGGCCCACCGCCAGCCACTCCGCGGCCACCTGGGCGTCCTCCCCGATCGTGGCGAGCGAGGAGGCCGCGCTGACCACCAGGTGGGCGACCCCCGCGCGCTGGGCGAGCGCAAGGCCCTCCCGGTACCAGTCGAGCGCGCCGGCCTCGTGGTCGAACTCGAGCGCGAGATCGGCGCGGTGCACCAACGCCATCGCCCGATGCTCGTCGTCGACTGCAGCCGCCGACGCCTCCTCGAGGTCTCGCACGGCGGCAGGGCGGTCCCCCAACCTGCGCGAAGCGAGCGCGCGAGAGACCAACAGGCGGAACCGCTCCGGATGCCCCGGTGGCGCACGGAGCAGACCCTCGGTCGCCATCCGGCGGATGGCCCGCTGTGGACCCAGGTCGTGGTAGAGGGCAGTCAAGGCGACGGCGGCCGCGAGCGCGGGCTCGTACAGGGCCGGGAGGTCGTCCGACCAGGTGAGGATCGCCTCGAGCTCGGGGGCGAGCGCCAGGAGCGCCCGGTGCCGCGCCCGCGTGTCGCGGTCCTGACGCGCCCGCAGCGCCAGGGGGATCACCACTGCCCCGAAGGCCACCCGAGCAAGGCTCGCGTCGGCGCCCAGCTGGCTCGTCGCGAAGTCCCGGATCGAACGAAGCAGGACGAACCGGCGTTGGTCCCTCCGGAGGAGGTTGCGGCGCACGAGCCCGTGGACGGCGTCGAGGGGCTCCGAGACCCGCCCGCGCTCGAGCAGGGCCTCCGCCTCCGCGAGCCCGAAGGCGCCGCGGAACACGGACAACCAGGCCAGCGCCCGCTGCTCTTCGGGGCGCAGGAGCGACCAGGACCAACGCAACGTCGCGACCAGGGCGTCGTGGCGGCCCTCGGCGCCCGGGACCCGCAGCACGCGCGTGGGGGAGCCGAGCCGAGCCAGCAGCTCCTCGGGATCGAGCACCTCCAACCGGGCCGCCGCGAGCTCGAGGCACAGCGGGAGCCCGTCCAGGGCCACCAGGAGCTGCCCCGCGAGCGATGCAGAGACGCCCGACAACGTGCCCGGGGGCGCTGCCGCGGAGAACAGGTGCCACGCCGCCGTGGTGCGCGGGTCGGCGGCCTCGACCGGGAGCGGTGCCAGCTCCAGGGCCTCCGAGGTGGTGGCTGCGGGCAGCTCGCGCGTCGTGGCCAGCACCCGCAGGGACGGAGCCGCGTCCGTGAGCTGATCGAGCCAGGGTCCGAGCTCCCGGGGGAGGTGCTCCAGGTTGTCCAGCACCAGCAGGTACGCCCCGCGGCGAGAGAGCGAGGCCCCCAACGGGCGATCGGCGGGTGCATCCACCGCTGCGGCCACCTGCTGCTGCACGCCCTCGAGCGTGTCGAGCGGAGAGAGATCGACCCAGGCGCGGCTCCCTTCTCCGCGCGCCTCGCCCCAGCGCGCAGCCACCTCGGCGGCGAGCCGCGTCTTCCCGACCCCGGGCGGTCCCACCACCACGAGGAGCCCACCCCGCGCGTCGAAACGGGCGGCCGCGGCCTCGAGCTCGACCTCGCGACCCAGCAGCGCCCGGGTGAGCGACGGGCGGCTCACCGGTGAGGCCGGCGCGGGGGTCCTCCGGTCCGGGCTCGGCGGGGCACCCCCGAGGAACCGCTCCAGGAACGCGGCGGCAGACGGGCAGCGATCGACGACCGACGGCGCGAGGGCCCAGCGCAGGGCGTCGTCCACCCGCGCAGGCAGGCCGGTCACGCGGGCGGTCGCGGGTGTCCACCGGCCCTGCGCCAGCAGGTACACCACCGACAACACGGGCCCCTCGACGGGTGGAGCGCCAACCAGGAGCTCGTAGGTGACCACCGCCAGGGCGAACACGTCCGCCCGCCGATCCACCGAGCGCGCGTCGGTCACCTGCTCGGGCGCCATGTAGTTGGGGGTCCCGAGTCCGACCCCGGCGCGGGTGAGCCTGCGCTCGTCGCTGTCCATCAGGGCGGCCAGCCCGAAGTCGGTGATCACGGGCGTCACCCCGCCCGCGAGCAGCACGTTCGCGGGCTTGAGGTCGCGGTGCACCACCCCGGCCGCGTGGGCGGCCTCGAGCCCCGCCACCAGCTCCACCAGGATCGCCTCGACCCGCGCGAGGGGGAGCGGGCCTTCCCGCAGCACGTCGTGCAGGGTGGGGCCGTCCACGAAGTCCATCACCAGCGCTGCGTTGCCGTCCACGTCCAGGACGTCCAGGACCCGGACGAGGTTGGGGTGCTGGAGGGAGGCCTGTACCCGACCCTCCCGCAGGAGCCGCTCCCGGAGCTGGACCGAGGGGCGGCCGTGCAGCACCTTGATGGCGACGGACGTACGCAACACGTCGTGCTCGGCCAGGTAGACGTCCGCCATGCCCCCCTCACCGAGGAGCCGCCGGATCACGTAGCGGTCGACCTGCCGCCCGGGTTCCCACATGCCGCGAGGGTAGTCGGTCGCGGCGTGCCGTGCACCACCCGGCGATCGACAGCGGCCTGCGGGGAGCGCTACACCGTTCGGGGAGGGTGGCCTGGCGCACGGGGAAGCACGGGGTGGACTGCGGTTCGTCGGGCTCCTGGCGCTCGCCGCGGGTGGCGGGGTGGCCCTCGCCCTCGCGGGCTGGGCGGGCTGGTCCGTCGACGACCTCCGCACCCTCGTCGCGCGCAGCGGAGCCCTCGGTCCCGCAGTGTACCTCGTCGCCTCCGCCGTGTTGCCGCTCGCCTGGGTGCCGCGCCTGGGGCTCGCAACCATCGCAGGTGCGCTGTTCGGTGGCACCGTGGGCGCGGTGCTGGCCTCGGTGGGTGGACTCCTGGGCGTGGCGGTGGGCTACGTCGTCGCGCGCCTCCTGGGGGCCGCCTGGGTGGCCGACCGCCCCGGCGCCCAGCGGGCCCGCGACCTCGTCGAGCGCCACGGGGTCCCGCTCGTGATCCTCGGCCGCGTGTGCCCGGCGATCCCGTGTGAGGCCGTCTCGTTGGCCTGCGGCGTCCTCGACCTGTCGTTCGGCCGGTACCTCGGCGCCTCCGCGGTCGCCATCGTGCCCACCGCAGCCCTGTATGCGGTGATGGGCGCTTCGGCGGCGGAGCAACAGGCCGGGCTCGCCAGCGCGCTCGCGGGCATCAACCTCGCGATGGCGGGCCTCGCCGCGCTGGGCCTCGCGTACCTCGTCCGACGCGCCTGACCGGACGTGCTACCCGGAGGCAACCGGGAGCGCCCGTGCCCAGCGCCGACGACGTCGCCGACTTTCTCGAGGACCTCCTCCGAAACCCGGAGCGGCTGATCGGCCTGCCCGAGGACCAGCGCCGCCGCCTGCTCACCGCCGCCGGTCGGCTCGCGCGCCCCGAGCCCAAGGACAAGAAGGCGCTGCACTCCACCGCCCGCCGCCTCGCGCGCGCCGAGAAGCGGGACGCCGACGAAGCGCTCCTGTCCCGCACGCAGATCCGCAAGCTGCGCGAGAACCCCCTGTTCCAGACCCCCCGGCACGACCCGGCGGCCGCCCCGCCGCCGCTCCTGGGCCACACGCGGGCGAGCCGCCCCTGCTACTGCTGCCGCCGCGAGATCACCGAGGTCCACGGCTTCTACGACCAGCTCTGCGTGCCCTGCGGCGACAAGAACTTCGCCCGCCGCAGCCCGTCCGCCGACCTCACCGGACGGATCGCCCTGTTGTCCGGTGGGCGCCTGAAGATCGGGTTCCAGGCGGGGGTGATGTTGCTCCGGTCGGGGTGCCGGCTGATCGTCACCACCCGGTTCCCCCACGACGCCGCGCGCCGCTACGCCGAGCTTCCCGACTTCGAGACCTTCGCCGACCGCGTGGAGTTCGTGGGCATCGACCTGCGCCAGCCGGGCGCCGTCGAGGGCCTCGCGGGCGACCTGCTCGAGCGCCTGCCCCGCCTCGACTACCTGATCAACAACGCCTGCCAGACGGTGCGGCGGCCGCCCGGCTTCTACCAGCACCTCCTCGCCGCGGAGGCGGGCCACGCAGCACTGCCTTCGGCGGTGCAGGCCCTGGTGAAGCCCTCCCCGCGCCGCGACCGCGCCATGACCTCCGCCGAGCTCACCCAGGTCAAGCTCCTCCCCGACGACCAGGACGCGTCCCCGGCGCTGTTCCCGACCGGGCGCTTCGACGCCGACGAACAGCAGGTCGACCTGCGCGAGGTCAACAGCTGGCGGCTCGAGCTGCAGGACGTCTCGACGATCGAGCTCCTCGAGGTGCAGCTGGTCAACGCAGTGGCGCCGTGCATCCTCAACGCTCGGCTCAAGCCGCTGATGGCCCGCGTGCCCACCCGCGACGCCCACATCGTCAACGTGAGCGCGATGGAGGGCCAGTTCTACCGGATCTTCAAGACCTCGAAGCACCCGCACACGAACATGGCGAAGGCGGCGCTCAACATGATGACGCGTACGGCGAGCCTCGAGTACGTGGAGCACGGCATCCACATGAACAGCGTGGACACGGGCTGGGTCACCGACGAGGACCCGGCCGCCCTCGCGGAGCGCAAGAAGGTGGAGCAGCGCTTCCACCCGCCCCTCGACATCGTGGACGGCGCGGCCCGCATCGTGGACCCCATCTTCCACGGCCTCGCGACCGGGGTGCACCGGTGGGGCCAGTTCCTCAAGGACTACGAGGTCACGGACTGGTAGGTCGGGCCGACGTTCGCCAGAGGGTACGTTAGCAGCCCCCTCCGGAGGGGAGATGCTCGCTCGCGTGGTCGCCGTCGTGTTCCTGGTCGGGTGCCACAAGGCCGCGCCACCCGAGGTCGCGATCCCCGATCCTCTCGACGCGCCCCTCCAGGTGGACCCCCTCGTCCGCACCGGCCGGTTCGACAACGGCATCACCTGGTTCGTGCAGGTGAACCGCGAGCCCAAGGAGCGCGCCGTCCTCCGGCTCGCCGTGGACGCCGGCTCCGTGCTCGAAGACCCCGACCAGCTCGGCCTCGCCCACTTCGTCGAGCACATGGCGTTCAACGGGACCGCCCACTTCCCGCACAACGACCTCGTGCACTACCTCGAGTCCATCGGTACGCAGTTCGGGCCGCACCTCAACGCCCACACCTCCTTCGACGAGACCGTCTACAAGCTGCAGGTCCCAACGACGGACGCCGAGATGTTCGAGAAGGGCTTCCTGGTGCTCGAGGACTGGGCGTCGGGCGTCACCTTCGACCCCGCAGAGATCGAGAAGGAGCGCGGCGTCGTGCTCGAGGAGTGGCGGCTCCGGCGCGGCGCCATGGGCCGGCTCACCGACCAGCTCGTGCCGCTCCAGTTCTACGGGTCCCCGTACGCCGAGCGCCTGCCCATCGGGACGGAGGAGAGCCTCAAGACCTTCGCGCCCGACGCGCTGGTGCGGTTCTACAAGGACTGGTACCGGCCCGAACACATGGCGGTGATCGCCGTCGGCGACTTCGACCCGGACGCCGTCGAGGCGATGATCAGGCGCCACTTCGAGACCCTGCCCAAGACCGCGGACGGCGCCCGGGAGCGCACGCGCGCGGCGATCCCCGACCACGACGAAACGTTCCGGCTCGTCTTCGCCGACCCCGAGATGCCCCGCAGCCAGCTCTCCGTCGGCGCCACCGTGGACGCCCCCCAGGCCACCACGCTGCGCGAGTGGCGCGACCAGATGGTGCAGGCCGTGGCCTTCCAGCTCCTCGACGAGCGCCTGTCGGCCATCGCGAAGCAGAAGGACGCCCCGTTCCTGCAGGCTGGCGCGGGCCAGCAGCGCCTCACTCCCCTGCGCGCGCTCGACCAGCTCGGCGCGGCCGTGAAGGAGGGGGGGCTCCTGGTCACGTACGAGGCGCTCCTCACCGAGATCAAGCGGCTGCAGCTCCACGGCGTGCAGGCCGGAGAGCTCGAGCGCGCCAAGGCCTCCGTGTTGAAGGGCTACGAGACGATGCTGGCCCAGAAGGACCAGGCGAGCAGCCAGGCCGAGGCCGACGAGCTGTACCGACACTTCCTGCAGGGCGAGCCCATGCCCGGCACGGTGGGCGAGGTCGAGCTCGCCAGGCAGTTCATCACCCCGCTCACGGTCGAGGAGGTGTCGGCCTGGTCGAAGGGGTTCCTGCCCGAGCGGTCGCGCCTGCTCGTGGTCACGATGCCGCAGAAGGAGGGCCTCACCGCGCCAACGGAAGCCGAACTCCAGGCGATCGAAGCCAAGGTCGCGGCGCTCGTGGTCCCAGCCCCGGCCGCCGAGGTGGCGTTGCCGCCCTTGCTCGCTGCTGCGCCCACGCCCGGCACCGTGGCCGCCACCGACGAAGCGGCGCTGGCGCCGATCGGGTTCACCACGCTCACGTTGTCGAACGGCGTGAAGGTCTACGCGAAGCGCACCGACTTCAAGGACGACGAGATCGTGTTCTCCGCGTGGTCTCCGGGCGGGGAGTCCCGGTTGGCGGACGCCGACGTGGTCTCCGCGAGGCTCGCCACCTCCACGTTGTGGGCGAGCGGCGTGGGCCAGCTCGACGCGACGCAGCTCGACCAGTGGTACGCGGGCAAGACGTTGTCCGTCCGCCAGCGGATGGGCGAGACGAGCGAGGGCATCTCCGGCTCGTCCACGGTCGCCGACTTCCCGGCGATGCTCGAGCTCCTTCACGCGTCGATCGTCGCCCCTTCGTTCACGGACGACGGCTGGGCGGTGGTGCGCGAGCAGCAGGTCGCGCAGCTCGCCAACCGCGAGGCCGATCCTTCCACGAAGTTCTCTGACGCGTACACGAAGCTCGTGTGGACCGACCCTCGCCGCGAGCCGTGGACGGTGGCCAGCCTGGAGCAGGCGAAGCTCGATCGGATGGCGGCGGTGTGGACGGATCGGTTCGGGGACTTCAGCGACGCCCGGTTCGTGTTCGTCGGCGATTTGCCGGCCGACTTCGACGCGCAGGTGGCGAAGTGGCTCGGCTCCCTGCCGGGCAAGGACCGCGCGGAGGTGTTCACCGACCGCAAGCAGCGGCCCAAGGTCGGCGTCCTCGAAACCGAGGTGAAGGCTGGGCTCGAGCCGAAGGCGCGGGTGCGCATCGAGTGGCGCGGAGACCTCGCTGCGTACACCTGGGACGAGCGGTTCCGGCTGATCAACCTGCAGGACACGATGTCGGTGGTGCTGCGCGAGAAGCTGCGCGAAGAGCTCGGTGGCGTGTACGGCGTGGGCGTGGTGGTCATCGACACCAAGGCGCCCTACCAGGGCTACCAGGTCACGGTGGACTTCTCGTGCGACCCCACGCGCGTCGACGAGCTCGTCACCGCCACGTACGCGGTGGTGGACAAGCTCCGCAAGGACGGGCCCGAGCAGCGGATCGTGGACCAGGAGAAGGAGAAGCGGTCCCGGAAGCGCGAGGAGGACCTGCGCACCAACAACTTCTGGCTCCAGGTCTTCTCCACGTCGTCCGAGCGCGGCCTCGACCCGCTCGAGATCCTGAAGTGGAGCGAGCGCAACGCGGCGGTCACCACCACCAGCACCCGCGACGACGCCCGCAAGTGGCTCGTCGACAAGAACCGCACGAAGGTGGTGCTGCTGCCGGCCGCCCCTCCGGCGCCGAAGTAGTCCACCGGTCAGGCGCGGGCCTCGCCCAGGTACGCGAGCAGGGTGTCCGCGGCCTGGGCTGCGCCGTCCACGCCGACGTAGTGGCCTGCGGCCCGTCGCGCGGCCGCGGAGAACGCCGGGTCGTCCAGCAGGCGCCGGAGGGCGGCCGGGAGGGCCGGGGTGGTGGCGGCCGGTGGCGCGAGGCGCAGGGCCATCCCGAGCCTCTCCGCGACCGCGACGTTGAGCTCCTGCTCGCCATGGTACGGGAGCCCCACGAACGGGGTCCCCGACGCCATCGCGGTCTGCACGCTGCCCTGGCCACCCATGATCACGGCGGCGGCCACGCGGGGCATGACCAGGTGGTTGGGCAACACCCCGGCGACCATCGTCTGGTCGTCGGCGAGGTCGCCCACGTCGTGGATGGTGGCGCCGACCAACAGGCGCACCCCGGCCGTCCGGGCCTGGGACACGAGCGCCCGCAGGAACGGCTCGTGAACGCTGGTGGGCGCGAGGTACACGACGGGCGCGCCCGGAGCCGACAACCAGGCGTCGACCTCCGTGGGGACGGGGCGGTCGAGGCGCGCATAGAGCGGACCGGTGAACCGGAACGTCGCGCCCTGGCGGACGCGGTGCGGCCACCGGGGCCGCCAGCCCTCGACGGCTTCGCGCGGCAGGCCCAGCACCTCGGGGACCTCGGTCACGAGGGTGAGGTCGCCGCACATCAACCCCATCATCCCCGGGAGGCGCTCCACCCCCAGGCGATCGGCGTGCCGATTGAGCTGCACCACACTGCGCTTCAGCAGCGCGGGGACGAAGTTCGCGAGCCAGCGCTGCAGCGACGGGGGCAACCGCGCCATCCCCGGATCCGGCGGGTGGACCGGCGCCGGACACAGGCCGTTCGCCAGGACGGGCGGCACGAACGAGCCGCCGTGGTCGGTGACCAGCGGGATCCCGGCGACCCGCGTCGACAGGTAGGCGGAGAGGGTGAAGCCGGTCACCGCGGCGCGCGCGCCGGACTCCAGGAGGAACGAGACCTCTGCGTCGATCGCCCGGCGGAGCTCCTCGTCCTCGAAGAAGGGTTCGTCCGTGCGGCCCATCGACAAGAGCGCGTCGAGGAACCGCCTGGCGCCAGCGTCGTCGAGGTCCGGCCGCAGCCGGGTCCAGGAGAAGCCCGCCTCGTCGATGAGGTGCGCGTAGGGGCCACCGCGCGCCGCGAACACCACCGGCACACCGCGGCTCCGCAGCGCGCCGGCGATGGATGTTGCCCGAGAGACCTCGGAGAGGAAGCCGCAATGGGGAAAGAACGCGATCATGAGACACCCGCGCCCGAGACATATATAATATATTACCTATATTGGAGCGACGCCAGGCCACATGACGGAGATCCCTCCTTCCTCGCGACTGTTCCGCCTGATCCTCGGCGTGTCCATCCGCCTGCGCGGTCTCATGGACGCCCAACTCGCCGAGATCGACCTGACCACGCAGCAGGCGGCGCTGCTCACCATCGCCGCGGGCCTGGAACCGCCGCTGACCCAGGGGGAGCTGGCCGTTCGGCTCGGCACGAGCCACCAGAACGTACGCCAGCTCCTCGACGTGCTGGTGCGCAAGGGCCTCGTGGCTGTCGAGGTGGACGCGGCGGACCGGAGGGTTCGGCGCGTTCGCTGCACCGACGCCGTCGCTGCGACGTTCGCCGACCGCGACGAGCGTGACCACGCTGCCGTGAGGGACTGGCTCGGCGCGCTCTCCGACGCGGAGGTGCTCGAAGCTGCCCGCCTGCTCGAGCTCGTCGGCCGGGGGCTGGACCAGCGAGACGGCGGCGCGTGAGGTCGCCTCCCGTGGTTGCACACGAGCCGTGCTACCCTCGCGGCCATGCACAGGGAAACCATCGCCGACGTCCTGGCGGTGCTCGAGGTCTTTCACGCGCCGATCGTCGCGGCCGCGCCTGCGCCGAAGTAGCCGCCGTGTGCGACACGCTGGTCACGGGGCCCGTCGACGGCGTCCGCTGGTTCGCGAAGAACAGCGACCGCGAGCGCGACGAGGTCCAGGTCCTCGAGGTGCTCCCGCCCCGCGCGGGCGGAGCGACCGTGCGGTGTACCCACGTGGAGGTGCCGGACGTGGGGCGGACGAGGGCGGTGATCCTGTCGCGGCCGGCTTGGATGTGGGGCGCCGAGATGGGGGCGAACGACGCCGGCGTCGTGGCGGGCAACGAGGCGGTGTTCACGTCGTTGCCGGTCGCAGACACCGGCCTCACGGGCATGGACGTGCTCCGCCTGTGCCTGGAGCGCGCCGGCAGCGCAGCGGAGGCGGTTGAAGAAGCGACGTCGCTCCTGGGTCGGTTCCCGCAGGGCGGCCGGATGGGGTTCCGGAACCACGCCTTTCGGTATTCGTCGTCGTTCCTGTTCGCTGACGCCACCGAGGCCTTCGTCCTCGAGACAGCGGGGCCGCACTGGGCCGTCGAGCGGGTCACCGGGCCGCGCTCGATCTCGAACGGCCTCACGATCACGCAGCCGGATCGGGTCTCCCCAGGGGCGCCGGCGGACTGGCTCGGGCTCTCGGACCGGCTGGTGACCTGGGCCGCCGGGGCGGAGGCGCGGCGAGCGTGCACCACCCGCGCCGCCACCACCGCCCGCACCCGCCAGGAGCTGTTCGTGGCCCTGCGGGACCACGGCGGCCGCCACCCCGGCCACGGCCTGCGGATGGGTGTGCCGTGTGCCCACGCCTCGTTCCTTCCCACGCGCACGGCGGGTCAGACCACCGCCTCGCTGGTGGTGGGGCTGCGCCCGGGCGCGTCGCCGGAGGTGTGGGCCACGGGCACCTCGTCGCCGTGCCTGTCGGTGTTCAAACCGGTGGCATTCGCGCCCTTCGCGACCGAGGCAGGCGACGACGGGCTGTGGGCGCGCCACGAGCGCCTCCACCGCGCGGTGCTGCAGGGCTGGGTGGATCGCGCCCCGGTGGTCACGGCGCGGGCCGATGCGCTGGAGCAGGACCTCGCCGGCGCCTCCACCCCCGAGGCGTTCGCCGCGCACGCGGACGCGCTGGGGGAGTGGACCGCTGACGCAGCGTTGGGACCCACCTCCGGGCCGTGGGCCTTCCGGTGGTACTGGCGCTAAGCTGGGGACCGCGGACACCCGGGAGGCCCCATGCGAACGCTGCCGTTGCTCGTGCTGCTCGCTGCCTGCGCCGCGCCCCCGCCCATCGGCACCATCGGCCCGTCCGATCCCGGTGCCCACACCGCCACGACCCTGGCCCACAGCGGCACCGGGCCCGTCCACAGCGCCTCCGGACCGACCCACAGCGCCTACGTGGTCCCCGACCTTCCGCCACCAATGCCGGGGCCGTTGGTGCTCGAACGGAGCGGTGGCTTCTACGACTATGTGCTGGAAATGGTGGTCGCGGGGCCTGGCGAGTGGGACCAGTTCGTAGCGGACGAAGCCGCCGCCGGGTCGCCCCACTACGGCGGCGACGCACCTTGTTGTTCACCCCTCCCGGACGCCGCCGAGGCCGGCATCACCGACGACAGCTCCTGGCTCGTGTTCAGCCGGGACCAGCTGGGCGACAAGGGATGGCAGGTCCTGGGAGCGGAGGTCATGGCCGACGGGACGATCGAGGTCCGGTGGGGGACTTGCGGATACAATGACGGGTTCAGCCTCAGTGGAGCCTTCTTCCCCATCCCCCGCGCAGCGTACACCGGCGTGCGTCGAATCCGGGAAGGCATCGACGGCGAATGCAACTGGTGAGGGGGTTCCAGTGACCCACCCCACCGGAGGCCCCATGCGAACGCTGCCGCTCCTGCTGCTCACTGCCTGCGCCGCGCCCCCGCCCATCTGCACCCTCGGCCCGTCCGATACCGGTGCCCACACCGCCACGACCCTGGCCCACAGCGACACCGGGCCCGCCCACAGCGCCTACGTGGTCCCCGACCTGCCGCCGCCCACGCCCGGCCCGCTCGAGCTCGAACCGGTCGGGTCGGGGATCGGAACCAGTGGGTACGTGCTGGCGCTGGTGGTGGCAGGGCCCCGGGAGTGGGACCAGTTCGTCGCCGAGGAGCTGGCGGCGGGTTGTCCCCACTACCTCGACGACGGTCCCTGTCGGCCGCTGCCCGACGCAGCGACGGTGGGCATCACCGACGCCTCCTCCTGGCTGGTGTTCACGCAGGACCGCCTGGGAGGGGATTGGAAGGTACACGGCGCCGAGGTCACGGCGCTCGGGGAAGTGGCGGTGCGTTGGTCGTTCTGCGGGGACAACGACGGGCTCAGGATCTCCGGACGCTTCTACCCGATCCCTCGCGCCGCCTACGTCGGCGTGAGGCGGATCGACGAGTTCAGGGACGAACCGTGCAGTCCGTGATGGGCCCGTCGCTGACCCCGTCCCGTCGGCCGCACCGGGACCTCGTCCGCTCCCAGCGTTACCGGTCGCGCCGGGGAGGTCTCCGTGCGCCTGTACAGCTTCTTCCGCAGCTCCGCGTCCCACCGGGTGCGCATCGCGCTCGCCCTCAAGGACCTGCCGTACACGCTGCAGCCCGTCCCGTTGGCCCTGCACGGGGGAGCACAACAGGCGCCGGACTACGCCGCCGTGAACACGCAGCAGCTCGTGCCGGCGCTCGTCGACGGCGACGTGACCCTCACCCAGTCGCTGGCGATCTTCGACCACCTCGACCGCCGCCAGCCCGCGCCTCCGCTGTTCCCCGAGGACGTTGCAGGCCGCGCCCGCGTCTGGTCGCTCTGCCTGTTCGTGGCGTGTGAGATCCAGCCCCTCCAGAACCTGCGGGTGGAGCGCTACCTCGACCAGACCCTGCACCTCGACGCCGCTGCGCGGACCGCGTTCAAGCGCCACTTCCAGGACGCGGGCTTCGACGTGGTGGAGCAGATGCTGCAGGACGGGCACACGGGCGAGTTCGGACACGGGGACGCCCCTGGCGCCGTGGACTGCATGCTCGTCCCGCAGGCGGCGGCCGTGCTGCGGACGGGCGGTACCCTCGACGCCTGGCCCACGATCGCGCGCGTGGTGGCAGCCTGCAATGCCCACCCGGCGTTCGTGGCGGCGGCGCCGGAGAACCAGCCCGACCGGTGGTAGCCTCCCGCCGGGAGGCGGCATGTCGTTCGAGCCGGGCACGTCGGTGGTCACCTTCGCGGACCTCGTGGGGTTGATCGCAGCGCTGGGGCTGCCGCACGCGGTCAACGCCCAGCAGCAGGCGGTCCAGGTGGAGACCACGATCCGCGCCGAGAAGGGGCAGATGCTGGTGTTGTGGGACCAGCGGGCCCGCCTCGCCCACTTCGTGCACCCGCTCGAGCTCACGATCCCCGAGGACCGCGCCGCAGCCGTGGTGGACGCGATGGCCCGCATCAACCACGCGTCGGTGCTGCAGGGGTTCACGTTCGACCACCGGCTGCGGCGCGGCGGCTTCCGGTTCGTGATCCCCCGGCGCCCCGACGGCTCGCTCACGGCGGGAGAGATCGACACCGCTGCGCGCGCGGTGCTCGACGCGGTCCGGGACTACCTCCCCGCGCTCCGGGCGGTGTCGATGGGCGGCGCAGAACCCGACGACGTCCTCGCGGTGGCCGAAGCGACCCGGCTGTAGCTCCCCGCGAACGCACCACCACCGACCCGGTGCCCGGGCGTCCCCTCTGGAACCGGACGTGACCACCGGCCCGGTGCCCGGCGAGGTGCCCACCCGTGCGTTCACCGCTGCTGGCCCGACCCCAGCCACCCCGAACGCACCGCGACCACCGGCCCGGTGCCCGGCGAGGTGCCCACCCGTGCGTTCACCGCCGCTGGCCCGACCCCAGCCACCGCGAAGGCACCCGCGCGCGAGGCCAGCCGCCTCCAACGCACCATCCGCGGCTCCCTCTCCTCCGCACCCAGCGAAGCCCGGCGTTCTATCGTCCGACCGGGCGCACCGGACCACCCGGGAGGCCGCATGGGGTGCGTTCACCCCGGCTGGCCTCGGCGCCGGGTGCGTTCACCGCCGCTGGCCCGACCCCAGCCACCCCGAACGCACCGCGACCACCGGCCCGGTGCCCGGCGAGGTGCCCACCCGTGCGTTCACCGACGCTGGCCCGACCCCAGCCCCAGCGAA
>JBIKWC010000486.1:0-3619 GCA_044356535.1 Myxococcota bacterium | reverse complement strand
GGGGTAGCGCCCCCTGGCAGGGGATTCGGGGGACTGGTCCCCCGAGGGGGTGTCGGGGGCGGCGCCCCTGACCCACGAGACAGACACGAGAACGAAGCTTCGCTCGTGCGAAGCGCGAGCGAAGCTCCGTTCGACACAGGATGTGGGAACCTCCGAGCGCCCCGTGCGTGGAGGAGGGCATGGATCCACGGCCCGCTCCCCCGGCGCACCCGACCGTCCGCACCGAGGACCTCGTGGACACCCACGGGCCGCGCATCTACGCGATGTGCGCCCGCCTCGATCCCGATCCGGACGAGGGGTACCAGGAGATCTGGGAGCGGGTGCTCGGCGCCCTCGCGCGCTTCGATCCGTCCGGACCCGCCTCGATCGGCGCGTGGATCGCCACGATCGCGCGCCACCACCTGGTGGATCGCCACCGCCGCCGCGGCGTGCGCGGCGAGGTGGTCCCGATCGACCGGCTCCCGGCCATCGAGCCCGCTGCGGACGAGCGGATCGCGGTGCGGCAGCGCAACGCGCGGGTCGAGGCCGCCCTGAAGCGCCTGCCGGAGGCCCACCGCCGCGTGCTCGTGCTCCACCACGTTCACGGCGTGCCGCTGGAGACGCTCGCGAGCGAGGAGAACGTGGCGGTCGGGACGATCAAGTCGCGCCTGCACCGGGGACGGACGCGGCTCGCCGAGCTGCTCGGAGGTGATCGGTGAACCCACTCGACCTGCAGCTCTCCCAGCTCTGGGACGGCGAGCTCGCAGCGGACGAGGCCGCGGCACTCCGGGCGCGGATCGCGTCCGAGCCCGAGGTCGCGCGCCGGTGGGAGCGGTTGTGCGCCGCGATGGACGGGCTCGCAGCGCTCCCCGCCGAGCTCCCGGCGCCACCGCTGGCGACGCCGAAGGCACCGAGGGCGGGCTGGGGCCCGTCCGCGGTCCCCTGGCTGGTGGCCGCCGCCGCGGTGGTGTTGTGGTTGCGGCCGATCCCGGAGGCCGACCGGGTGTTGCTCGACGGCACCGAGTGGGTCGACGGCGCGGTGACGGTGCTCGCCGCCGACCTGGCGATCGAGGTCGACGGGCGCGCGGAGATTTCGGTGGAACCGCAGGGTGGGGCTCCGCGTGGTGGAGGGCAGGAGGATCCGATGGGACGCAGGAGCGCGGTGTTGGCAGCGGTGGCGGGCGCGGTGGTGACGGTCGTCGTGTACGAGGGCACGGCGGTGGTCCGCGCGGAGTCCGGCGCCCCGGTGGTCGTGGAGGCGGGGGACCACTACCGCACCAGCGGCGCCGCGGCGGAGCCGGGAACACCCCGCACCCCGGCGGAGCAGCAGGACCACCTCGCGCGCCTGGTTGCGGACCTCGAGGCCGCGAAGGCAGCCCTCGCCGCTGCGGAGTTCGAGGGCGCGTTCACGCGGGGCCAGCTCGCGGCGATGCAGGGCGAGGTCTCCGAGTGGCCGGCGGACGTCCCCGAGGCGCTGGGCCCGGAGCGCTTCCGCGCGGGCCTCGAGGCGCAGCTCGCTGCCCTCCCGGACGTGGTGGTCGCAGAGGTCGACTGCTCCGAGTACCCCTGCGTCGCGGCCATCCAGTACACCGGCGCCGAGGAGGGTGACGGCTGGCGCGACCGGATCGGCGAAGCCGTACACGGCTGGTACGAGGGGATGAACCTGGAGAACGTGTCGATGACCGTCAACACCTCTCGGTTCCGCGACGACCGGGGGAACGAGTCCCGCTATGTCATCTTCGGGGCGCACACCGACAAGGGGGGCGACGTCGGCACCCGGACCGACTTCCGGATCGACGGCATGGTCGACGACCTCGGCGCGCGCCTCGGGGAGTGAGGGTCCCTGGAGCGTCCGGTTGCCCGCGTCAGTCCGCCTCGAAGTCGAACGCCACCACCAGCTCCGCGCCCACCGCCACGGTGATCTCGTTGCGCGAGAGCGTCAGCGGATCCGCCAGCGGCAACGTGCCCACCGCCGTCAGGAGCTCCGGCCACACCGCCAGAAACCGCTGCTGCAGCTGCTCGCGCTGGGCTTCGTCCAACGGCGCTGCGAGCGGAGCGGCCACCTGCCCCCGGAACCGCATCCAGTTGTCGACCCACCGGAAGCGGAAGCCCGTCTCCGGCGCGAAGTGGTACCGCAGCCCGGAGAGGTCCACCTGGACGCGCTCGGCGCGGAGCACGTCCACCACCGTCCCCAGGAGCAGCCGCTGGAACTGCAGCTGGACCGGCGGGGCGACCGCGCTCACCCTTCCAGCGCCGACAACACGCCGATCCCCGCGAGGGCGAGGTCGATCAGGCGCTCCTCGGCCGCCTGCTCCTCCTCGAGCGAGGCCAGGCCGTGGTCGACGGTGCCGATGACCGCGCACATCGCGCCCGTACGCACCTTGGCACGACGGCTGCGGAGCCCCGCCACGTCCCGGGGCGCGCCGCCGTACACCTGCCCCAACACGAACAGGTGCGCGGCCTCCATCTCCGAACACAACACGCCGCCGCGGTGCAGGAGCTGCATGTAGGCCTGGTTCGTGGGGCCGTCCGGGCCGCGGCCGAACTCCCGGCCGAAGAACGAGTCCTTGCTGTGCATCAGCCCCACGTGGGCGCGCGCGCCGAGCCCCAGCCGGAGCGCGGCCTGCGAGAGCGCCTCGACCCACAGGGGGTCCGCGACCGCGGGCACGTCGCGGGGCAGGTAGACGTCCGACGTGCTCTCGTCGCGGATCGCGCCCGACGCGATGACCACGTCGCCGATGGCGACCTCGGGCTGCAGGGAGCCGGAGGTCCCCACGCGCAGGAACCGGCGGCACCCCGCGTCCAGGAGCTCGGTGACCACGATGTCGACGGAGGGGCAGCCCATCCCCGTGGGGACCGCGGCGACGTCGATGCGGCGGCCGTCGAATTCGAGCACGCCCAGGTGCACGTCGAGCCGGCGGCGGTTCTCGAGGATCACCACGTCCTTCAGCCGCTTCGCGATGCGCCCGCAGCGATCGACGGAGCCCGGCACGAGCACGTAGCGGCCGAGGCCGTCGTTGCCCTGGAACACGGCGGGGTCGACCTGGAGATGGTGGAGCCTGGCACCGGACACGGAACCTCCTGTTCGCTGCGCGCGAGGATACGCCACGCGGCCGGAGGTGTCGCCGTGACCTGGATGTTGTTGGCTGGTTCCGTCGCCACGGCCGCCCCCGCGGGCCCCGCCCCCATCATCAACGGCACCGTCGAGCGGGACTACCCGTCCGTCGTGGGCCTCGGCGCCCTCGGGCTCACGTTGTGCAGCGGGAACCTCATCACCCCGCGCGTCATGCTCACGGCAGCACACTGCCAGGCCGACCTCCCCATCGAGCTCGTCGTGGCCATCGGCAGCGTGTACGTGGGCACCGAGGCGGCCGACCCCGACTACGACCTCAAGCTCGAGGACGCCGCCATCCACCCTGCGTACCGCGAGCTGTCGGGCCAGTTCCTGGGCGAGAACGACGTGGGCGTCGCCATCCTCCGCGAGGACGCCCCGGACGACGTGGAGCCCGTGTGGATCAACACCGCCCGGCTCACCCCCAAGGACGCCGTCGGCGAGGTCGTCACGAGCGTGGGCTTCGGCCTGACGGAGACCGGGGCGTCCGGCACCAAGCGCTCCGCCCCGCTCGTGGTCTCCGACCTC
>JBIKWC010000485.1:0-3623 GCA_044356535.1 Myxococcota bacterium | reverse complement strand
CGCCCACTCGCGCAGCTTGGTGAGCATCGAGGAGAAGCCGTTCCGCCGGTTCATCGACAGGTGGCGCTCGAGGCCGAGCTGCTGGAACACGCCGTCGATGTCGGCGGCGTCGAGCTCGGCCGCCGTGCGGCCCGCGGTGAGGACCTGGAGGAGCGCCACGAGCCCGCGGACGATGATGGCGTCGCTGTCGCCGTCCCAGCGCAGCCGGCCGTCGTCGGAGGCCCGCCGGACGAACCACACCTGGCTCGTGCAGCCGCGGACCTTGTTGTCTTCGGTCTTCGCGTCGTCCGGGAGGCCGGGCAGGCGCTTGCCGAGGTCCACGAGGTACGCGTAGCGGTCCTCCCAGGTGTCGAACAGCTCGAAGTCCTCGAGGAGCTGCTCCTTCGAGGTGGGCAGCGGCGTGGTCATCAGGCCACCCACACGGTCCGGGCGAGCGTGAGCTCCCGGATGCCGTGGGGGCCGAGCTCCTTGCCCCATCCGCTGTCCCCGGTGCCGCCGAACGGCAGCCGCACGTCGGACTTGACCATGCCGTTGACGAACACACACCCCGCCGACATCCTGGCGATCTGGGCGGCCACGCGGTCCGGATCCCGCGTCCACACGCTGGCGCCGAGGCCGTAGGGGCCGTCGCTGGCGGCGACGAAGGCCTCCGCTTCGTCTTCGACCACCCGCACCACGGCGACGGGCCCGAACAGCTCCTCGTCCCACGCCGGCATGCCGGGCTTCACGTCGAGGAGGAGGGTCACCGGGTAGAAGCAGCCGGGGCCGGGCATGGGCTGGCCCCCCAGCGCGAGCCGAGCGCCCCCGGCGAGCGAGCGGATCACCTGATCGTGCAGGCCCTCGCGCAGATCGGCGCGGGCCATCGGGCCCACCAACACGCCGGGCTCGGTGGGCGGGCCCACGTGGTACGCCTGCAGCGCAGCCGTGAACTGCTCGACGAACGCCTCGGCCACCGCGCGGACCACGATGAACCGCTTGGCGGAGATGCAGCTCTGGCCGCCGTTCACCAGCCGCGACCGGGCAGCGGTCTTCGCGGCGACCGCGACGTCGGCGTCGGCGAGCACCACGAACGGATCCGAGCCGCCGAGCTCGAGCACCGACCGCTTGAGGTGGCGGGCCGCGAGCGTGGCCACGGAGCGACCGGCGGCGGTGGAGCCGGTGAGGGTGACGGCAGCGACGCGGGGATCGGCGATCACGCGCTCGATCTGGTCGTGGCCGAGCCGGACGTTGGGGGCGTCGACGCCGATCTCGGCGAACAGCGACGCGATGGCCTCGCCGCAGCCGGGCGTGTTGGGCGCGTGTTTGAGCAGGAAGCTGTTGCCCGCGACGATCGCGGGGCCCGCGAAGCGGATCAGCTGCCAGAAGGGGAAGTTCCACGGCATGATCGCCAGGACCACGCCCATCGGGTCGTACTGGACCCAGCTCTTCGAGGCGTCGGACGGCAACACCTCGGCGGCGAGCCAGCGGGGACCGTGTTCGGCGACGTACTCGCAGGTGACGGCGCACTTCTCGATCTCGGCGCGGCCGTCGGGCAGGGGCTTGCCCATCTCCGCCGCCATGAGCGCAGCGAGCTCGTCGGCGCGGCGGCGCAGCACGGGGGCCAGCGCAGCGACCTTCGCGGCCCGCTCGGCCATCGGCAGCGCGCGCAGGTGCTGGAAGGTGGCCCACGCGCGGGAGACGGCGTGATCCACCTCACCCGCCGTGGCGGTGGGGAACGTGGCGCCGGCCAGGCCGGTGGTGGGGTCGACGACGCGGTACGTCCAGGCGCTCATGACCACTCCGAGGAGGAGGGTTCCATATCTTCCGGCGCGCCGTTCACCAGACGCTCTGGTAGCCCCCGGCCAGCAGATCCCACGCCGGACCGTACACGTGCACCGTGGTGGTCGGGGCCTCGACGCCGTCTGCGCCCACGTGGACGAAGGGTCCACCCGCCCAGCTCCAGGCGAGCACGCCGCCGGCGAGGTTGTCGACGCGGAGCCCACGCTTGCTCCACTCCTGGGCCCAGAACCCGCTGCGGTACCCGATCGTGCAGTAGGCCACGAGGTGCCGGTCCGCGAACGCGGCCGGATCCGCCTCCACGACCTCGGCGGCGACGGCCCCCGGGACCGCGGAGACCTCGCGCTCCCGCGGCGTGCGCACGTCGACCAACACGACGTCTCCGCGACCGGCGAGCACGGCGGCGGCGGTGGCCACGGTCACCTCGGGGAACTCCTGCCGGGCCTGGTCGTACAGCGCCGCCACCTCGGCTTCGCGCGCGGCGGGATCGGTCGGGACCTCCCCGAACCCGAGGAACCCGGCGACGGCCTGGGCCATGATCGACAGCCGGTTGGTGAACCCCATGACGTTTCCTAACCGGCGGTAGCGAAGAGACGCGGGTCCGGTGTCGTCAGGGGGGACACCTGGAGGTCCCTGTGCGCTTGCGACTCCTCGCCCTCGCGACGATGTTCGGAACCCTGACCACGGGGTGCGTGATCCAGTCCCAGCGGACGGTGGTGGTCCACGAGAACCCGCGCCGGCCGGTCGAGCGCCCCGACACCACCACACCGGCCCCGGCCCCCGGCACGTTCGAGCCCGTGGCGGTGGGCGTGGCGTTCGACGGCGTCCTGCGCGCGGACGGCACGCTCGGCACCTACTACTTCGACCCCGGTACGGGGACGGTCGAGGCGAAGCCGGCGGTGATGTTCGCGTTCGCGGGGGAGGGGTTCTTCGACGGCTCCGACGAGGACGCGATCTGCTGGGCCTTCGGGACGTTCTCGCCGCCGCCGCTCGTCGACGGCGCGTTCGAGACCGTGGACGGCGCCCCGATGCACACGGCCTTCGAGGACACCGTCACGCTCGAGCAACACGACTGCGCGGGGAAGGTGGACCCGGCGGTGTGGGGGGAGAACGCGGAGGCCCTGTACGGGCCGTTCGACGGCGCCCGGGTGGGCATCGGGTTCGGCGCGCTCACCGCGGACCTCGAGGCCGGCTGGACAGCGGAGGCGCTCGCGGAGCTCGGGCCGTCGCTCCTCACCGAGTACGTGGCGCTCACCGACGCGCAGGGCGGTTTCGTGGGCCGGGACTGGACCTCTGCGGTGTTGTTCCAGTGGGATCCGGTCACGGGCGAGCTGCCCCAGGACGAAGCAGGGGACCTGCTCCCCGTGGTGGTGCCGGCGGAGGGCCCGCTCCCCGAGGCCTACGTCCGCTCGTTCCCCTGGTGGTACGAGGACCTCGCGGACCTGGACCTCGAGGCGCTGTAGGTCAGGGGTTCTGGATCCCGGACGGGTCCGGCAGCGACAGGTCGAGGACGAGGGAATCAGCGAGGTCCGGGTCGAAGCCGTCGCGGAAGGCGGTCGAGGGGATCCCGGCGTACGTGGACTCGAACCCGGCGCCTTCGTACACCTGGGCGGTGGCCAGCTCGAGCTGGAACGGAAGGGCAGACCGCGGGAGCTGCAGCTCGAGGGTCGAGCCCGACTCGGCGGCGCCCCACCCGGCGAGCGACAAGACGCCGGGGGTGATGACCCAGCCCTGGACCTCGTCCCACACGCACACGTCGTCGTAGCTGCCGTCTGCCTTGCGCCGCACCACCACGTCGGCTTCGAAGGGGAGCCCGGGCACCTGGCCGCCCAGGGCGGGGCCTTCGG
>JBIKWC010000484.1:0-3628 GCA_044356535.1 Myxococcota bacterium | reverse complement strand
AGCCGACGCGCTGGCCTGTCCCCATTGCGACGGCCGCCTGCGCGTGCACGCGGTGATCCAAGGCCGCTGGGCGACGCGGCGGGTGCTGGGGTGCCTGGGCCGGCCCTCGGCGACGCCGCGGCTGTGGAGCGCGCGGGGTCCGCCCGTGGCCGCCTGACGTTGCCCGGGGCCCACGGCGTGCTCCGGGGAGAGGTGTGCCCTTGGGTCGCGCCGACGACGGGAGCCGGCGGAGCCCCACGAACCAACGCCGCGTTTCCACCGGGCCAGCGTCAACGCCGCACCGACCGCAAGACTCGTGCTACCCTCCAACCCATGCCCAGGGAAGCCGGCGATGCAGCGGGACCATGGCGGAGGCCCTTATCCTACCTGTCCCCTCCGGCGGGTCGCCAAGGTGGACCGTGGGTGGCGTTGGGATCGGGATCGAGGTGTCAGAGGAGGTCAACCCGGAGGTCACGGGCAGCGGTCCGGCGTCGCAGCTGTCGGCGGAGGGCGGGGGGCGTGCCCCTCGGGTCGGGCAGCGGAGGGCAGCGCTGGTGCCCTCGAGGAGGCCGGCGAGCACTGCGGGCAGTCGGCTTTGAGTCACCGGTGCGCCTCGAGCCACACCACGACGAGAACGAGGACGAGGGCAAGGGCGAGGATCGCGGCCATCGCGACGCGCTTCTGGCGCGTCGGGACCGGCGCGACTCTGCCCGCGTCGACCTCAGCTCGATGCGCCTCGACCTCGTCGAGGACTCGCTTCTCCGTGAGGCCGAACGTCGTGTCCCACACGATCGTTCCGTCGGCATGACCGCGGACGAGCGCTTCGATCCATGCCTCGGGCGACTCCGCAAGGACGCGCACGTGGTTGTCATCGTGCGCCACCGACAGCACGCGACCGTCGCAGTCGTCGATCATGAGCTGGTGGCCGCCCAAGTCGTCGGCGATCGCGATCCAGTGTGCCTCGATCCAGTATCCCTCGGGGTCCGCGCGGATCTCGTCAGCGACGTTCATCAATGCCTCGGCCTCTCCGCGCGAGCAGAAGCGGTGCCCGTCGTAGCTGGGCAGTTCGTTCTCCTGCCCGTCGCACGCCGCGAACCACCGCCGCGCATGTCCGCCCGGAAAGCGCCCCTCCAACCGCGCCCACTCCCCGCTGCCGGCGGACGGACGCATCGACAGCGGCGCGTGTGGAGGAAAGCAGCGTGCGAGCCTCGTGAGCAGGTCGACCAGGGAGTCGTCTCTCATCGGCCGAGACGTACCCGAGCGACGGGCCTACCGCCAGCGCCTCGAGCGACCATGGGCGTCTCAGCCCTCCGACTGAGCACCGGCAGTCGGACGCTCGTCAGCGGGGCCGGAGGGGACAGGTAGGACAACAGCGAGCGACGTCGGCGGCAGGGAGGGACTTCCCGGCGGGTCGCACAGGTGGACGGAGGTGGCGCGGGCATCGGCGTCGACGTCTCCGACGAGGTCGACCCACAGGTCGTGGTCAGTGGCGGGCAGCGGTCGGCGTCGCGGGTGTCGGCGAGGGCGGGCGGGGCGTGGGTGCCGCTCGGGTGGGCCAGCAGAGGGCAGCGCTGTTGGCCCGCGCGGGGGCCGGTCGGCGGAGGCCGCGCTCTGCTCGCGGTCTCCGCTCGGCGGACGCGGAGTGGTCGACC
Organism: Myxococcota bacterium; assembly: GCA_044356535.1. Taxonomy (GTDB): domain Bacteria; phylum Myxococcota_A; class UBA796; order UBA796; genus JACKER01. Next base: position 1,997 of record JBIKWC010000484.1, on the reverse strand, counting down.
GTCACATCCGACACGGAACTCCGAGCCCGGCGGACGTGGCGGCTGGGAGCTGAGGCCGGTGAGTTCGTCGGAGGCGTGCTCGCCGAGCGGATCGAGGAGCGGCCACACCACGGCCTCGCGCCCGTCCGGCGAGACCGTGCCCGGGACGACGGAGCGCTCGACACCGTCCTGCACGAGTTGGGCACGCGCTCGGGTACGAGCATGCCCAGTCCGGGCTGATGAGGCCCTGACGACAGCCTCCCGCCGAGAACGGGCCCCGCCGACCGTCACCCGCCGATCCGCGCGCGCACCTCCGCCCGGAGCGCCTCCGTCGCCGGATCCGGCGCCCGATCCAGCACCTTTCCGAGCTGCGCCACCGCCGCAGGGGCCAGCGACCCGAGCGCCGCCCTCAGCCACGCCTGGTGGACCTCCGCCCCCGCGCGGTCGCCGAGCCGGAGCGCCGCCTGCAGCGCCTTCACCCGCAGGCTCGCCTCGTACACGGGGTGTGTCGTCTCGGCCGACAGCGCGATGCCCTCCAGGGCGAGGTGCGCCACGTCCACCCACGCCTCCCGAAGGAGCGCGAGGTCGGCGAGCAGCGAGATCATCAGCAACTCCGTCCGCTGCGCGCCGAACTCCCGGGCCATGCGACGGGTCTCGCGGGCGGCGAGCTCCGCCTCGTCGATGCGTTCCGCCCCGCCGAGCAGCTCGGCCCGCTTCGACGACAGGAACAGCGCCGTGAGCGTCTCGCCGGCCGCCACCGCCAGGGGGAGGGCCCACGCCACCACCTCGAGCGCCTCGTCGGTCCGGCGGGCCCAGGACGCGGCCTCGCACCACGAAGCCCCCAGGCGGGCGTCCCTCGGCGCCGACCGCGCGAGGGCCAGCGCCCGGTCCCATGCCTCCTCCGCGCCCGCGCGGTCCCCGCGCTCGGCCCGCGCCACGCCCTCCCGACCGAGGTGCGACACGCGCCACCGGAGGGGCACGACGTCCCCGAGCTCCTGGATCGCGGCGAAGCTCGCCGTGGCCTCCGCGAGGTGGTGAACGGAGCCGGCTGCGTCCACGACGCGGGCGTGGGCGTAGGCGCGGAGGTGCGGGAGGCCCGAGCGGTCCGCCCACCGCGCGGCTTCGCGGGCCTCCGCCAGGGCCTCCGCGGCGCGTCCGCGGTGGATCAGGTGGGCGGCGCGCGCGATCCGCGCCCGCACGGACGCGGGGTGGCTGTCCGGGACCCCGGCCGCGTGGAGGGCGCCCTCGAACAGCTCGACCACCTCCTGCAGTCGCTCCGGGGCCCGGCTGACGAACGTGTTCGCCGCGACGCCGAGGGGCGAGAGCGCGTCGCGCGGTCGACCCGCGCCCACGAGGTGCCGCGCGAGCCGCAGCGCGGGCTCCCCCCACCGCGGTTCGACCCGCGCGGGCGGGTGCAGGTCCTGGTCGGCGTCCCAGGGCCCGCCGTGCGCGAGCCAATCGGGGACGAGGTGGGCGGCGATCGCCGCGTGGTGCCCGGCGAGCCGGCCGGCGCGGTCCGCCGAAGCCACGAGCGCGTCGCGCACCTCCGGGTACACGAACCGGAAGCCGTCGTCGGTCTCCGCGCAGTCGCCCGGGTCGAGCAGCGCGGCGAGCGCCGCGAGCCGGGCCCGCACGCGCGTCGGCGACAGGAGCCGCTCCGATGCCGGTCCGTCCGGGGCGTCGCAGCTGTCCTCCCACAGCGCCTCGTCGACCGCGAGCCCCTGCACGGCCGCCCGCTCGAGCGCGACGAGGCCCGCCTCCTCGAACGACCCGACGACCTCGATCCGCGCGGCGCCGGTGGTGGGCGCTGCGGTGAGCGCCAGGCCCCGGGGACCCCGCACGAGAGCGCCGCTCCGGACCCATCCGGCGACCGTCGTGAGCGCGTAGCCCGGGTGCCCGTCCGCCTGCTCCGCGGCGCCTCCGTCCACGATCCCGACCCGATCGGCACCCTCGACGTGCTGATCGGAGGGGAGAAGATCCTCGCGATCGGCCCCCGCCTCGACGTCCCGGCCGCCCTC
>JBIKWC010000221.1:0-12627 GCA_044356535.1 Myxococcota bacterium | reverse complement strand
CGCGAGCGAGGATCAGTTTGATCCAGGTTCGATGGACCTCGGTACGCGGGGGGTCCAGGGGGGAGCGCCCCCTGGCAGGGGATTCGGGGGACTGGTCCCCCGAGGGGGTGTCGGGGGCGGCGCCCCTGACCCACACGACAGACACGAAAATTGAGCTTCGCTCGTGCGAAGCGCGAGCGAGGATCAATTGCGCCGATCCCAGGGGAGCAGGGTAGGGGACCAGACCTGCCTCGGAGAACACGTTGGCTTCCGGACTCGCCGCGCTCCTCGACGACATCGCCGTGATCGCGAAGGCCGCCGCTGCCTCACTCGACGACATCAGCACCGCGGCCGGCCAGGCGGGCGCGAAGGCTGCGGGCGTCGTGATCGACGACACCGCCGTCACCCCCCGCTACGTCACCGGCTTCACGCCCGACCGCGAGCTCCCCGTCATCGGCAAGATCGCGATCGGCTCGCTCAAGAACAAGCTCCTCATCCTGCTGCCGTCCGCCCTCGTGCTCAGCGCGGTGCTCCCCGCCGCCATCACGCCGCTCCTGATGCTCGGCGGCACCTACCTCTGCTACGAAGGCGCCGAGAAGCTCCTCGAGGCCGTGCGACCCCACGAAGAGCACGCGATCGAGGAAGAAGTCGCCGAGGTCTCGAGCGCCGACCACGAGGCGAAGATGGTCGCGGGCGCGATCCGGACCGACTTCATCCTGTCGGCCGAGATCATGGCCATCTCCCTCGCCGACGTGGCCGATCGGCCCATCTGGATGCAGGCCGTCGTCCTGTTCGTCGTCGGCGTCGCCATCACGGTCGGTGTGTACGGCCTGGTCGGGGTGATCGTGAAGGTCGACGACGTGGGGCTGCACCTCGCCCGGACGGGCTCCCGCGTGGCCCAGGTGGTCGGGCGCGGCCTCGTGCTCGCGATGCCGAAGCTGCTGGCCGCGCTGTCCTGGATCGGCGTGGCCGCGATGTTGTGGGTGGGCGGGGGCATCGTGTTGCACGGCCTGCACGGGTTCCACCTCACGCCGCTGCCGGGCTGGGTCGAGCACGCCGGCGTCCTGGCAGGCGAGGCTGCTCCGTTCGCCAACGCGCTGGCCACGTCGGTGGCGGAGGCGCTCGGCGCTGGCGCTTTCGGCCTGCTCCTCGGCGGGGTGGTGGTGGCGGTCCACCACGCGGTCGTCGGGGTGTTGGCGGCCCGCAAGGCCAGCTGAGCCAGGAAGCGGGGGTCAGGGCGCCTGGTCGTCCGCGAGCCGCGTGAGGATCCCCAGCTCGTCCGACCGCTCCGCCAGGAACGCCAGCGTGAAGTACCGCAGGTACACGAGGAACGGCAACACCAGCAGCGTGCCCATGAAGGGCAGCCAGGACACACCACACGTCACGAGGTGGATCGCGCCGGCGAGGGTGCCGAACGCGGCCGCCAGCACCGCGCGGAACACCGCGTACACCAAAAAGCCGCCGGGATCCTCGGCCACCAGCTCCCGCAGGACGCCGAACGCCTCGCCCACGGAGCAGCGGCGGGCGTAGACGATCGGCGCCGCGAGCTCGATGGTGACGAGGTCCACGAGGCCCGCGAGGAGCCCGGTCCCCACGACGCCGACGGCCAGGAGCGCCGCGCCGCCGACCACCCCGGAGAACGAGGGGCCGCTGGCCTCCATGCTGGTGACGAGATGAGCGGCCGCAGCGCCGAACGAGACGGCCATCACCGCGAAGGCCACGAGCAACAACACCGCGCGGAACCGGAACAACGCCGCTGCGGGCTCGGCCTGGGTAGCCCACGGCTCTGCCAGTCCTGCGCGCGCGTGCACCAGGTTGTCCAGGAACACGAACGTGCCGCGGCACTGCAGGTACAACACGACCAGGGCCACCACAGCTGCCCCCGCGACGACCACCGCGATCGCGACGACCAGGGCCACCACCAGCGGGGTGGACGCCTCGGGCAGGTCCGCCCAGTCCACCGGGACGTCCCACCCCGAGCGCGACCCGGTGGGACCCGGGTAGGAGCTGGCCGAGGCCGGAGAGCCCAGCTGGGCGAGCCAGGCCGAGACCCCCACGGTGGCGTACGTGGCGAGGTCGAAGGGCTGGAACAACAGGCGCTGCGTGCGCCGGAAGGCGGCGTTCACGTTTCCGCCCACGCCGCGGCGCTCCTCGTCCAGCCTCCACCTCCCGGGAGTCATTCTAGGGCTCGCTCGCCGGGTCCGCGGGACGATACGCGGGGGGATGCTCATCGCCCAGATCAGCGACCTGCACGTCTCCACGCCGGACACCGTCAACGACAGCGTCCTGCGCACTCCGTGGCACCTGGAACGCGCGGTGGCGCACCTGAACGCCCTGCCTCGGCGCCCCGACGTGGTGCTCGCCACCGGGGACCTCGTGGAGCGCGGCCACCCCGACGAGTACGCCCGGCTGCGCACCGTGCTCGCGCCTCTCGAGCTGCCGCTCCTGCTGATCCCCGGCAACCACGACGGCCGGGACACGCTCCGCGCCGCGTTCCCCGAGCAGCCGTGGGAGCCGGGGCCCTACCTGCACTACGTCGTCGACCGCTGGCCGGTCCGGCTGATCGGGCTCGACACGCTGGTCCCGGGGACCCCGGGCGGCGCGATGTGCGCGGAGCGGCTGGCGTGGCTCGATGCGCGCCTGGCCGAACAACCGGACCGCCCCACGCTCCTGTTCATGCACCACCCGCCGTTCGTCACCGGCCTCGCCGCGATGGACGACATGGGGCTCGACGGGAAGGCCGCGTTCGCCGAGGTCGTCGCCCGGCACCCGCAGGTCGAGCGCATCGTCTGTGGGCACGTGCACCGGCCCATGACCCGGCGGTTCGCGGGCACCGTCGCCTTCACGTGCCCGTCGACGGCGCACCAGCTGTCCCTGGACCTCGCGCCCTCCCGGCGCCTGGGACTGGTGATGGAGCGTCCGTCCGTCGCCCTGCACCTGTGGATCGACGGCGGGCTCGTCACGCACCTGAGCCCCATCCCCGGGGATCGGCCGGTCCTCACCGTGTTCGACGGCGAGCGGTGGACCTCGGGCGCCGCGGCCCCGCCGGGCTTCCACCCGGACGAGCGGCAGTGACCGCAGTCGTCGTCGGATCGGTGTTGGTCGCGCTGATGGTCCTGACGATGTTCGCCACCTGGTCGTTGTTTGCGGTGGTCGCGGTCCTCATCGTGCTCGAGGCCCGCCAACAGCAGATGCTCCTGGACGCGGCGGTGGCGCGGCTCCCCGCCCAGGTGGGCGAGACGAAGGTGGAGGTCGCGTGGGGGACCCTCCGCCACGCGCTGGCCGAGCTCCGGCTGACCCATCCCGGCGTCTCGCCGTCGCTCTCGTTGGTGAGCGGGGAGGGCGCAGGCACCGGCGACCCCGCGTTCGACGAGGTCGTCGTGGTCGAACACTCGGCGCTGCCCGCGTTCTGGATCGCGGCCGACGCCGAGACCCGGCAGGTCCTGGGAGCGCGTGTCCTCAGCGGACTCTCCGTTCGAAACGGCGTGCTGTCGATGCCGGTGACGGACGCCGCTTCGCTGGAGAGGTGGATGAAGTGGGGCGTGGCGCTCGCGGAGCGCCTCGCCGCCAAGGAACCGTGGCTCGAGCGTGCGGTGGCGCGGGCGCTCCATGATCCGTTGCCGGGGGTCCGGACCCGGGTGGGTCGGTGGCTCGCGGCGGGCCCCGAGGTCCCCGCGGAAGCGCACGTGCGGCTCTTGCAGAGCAGCGACCCCGGGACCGTGTTGGTGGCCGCCACGCACCTCCGCGACCGTCCTGCGCTCGTCGCGTTGATGGAGAAGCCGTCGGTCCGTGCGCAGGCCGCCGCCGCGCTCGCACGGGGGGTGGAGCCCGGCGAGGACGCGGAGCTCGAGCAGTACCTGATCGCGCTCGTCCCGCATCCCTCCGCCATCGAGGCGCTGGCGCACATGGGGACGGTCCTCTCGGTACCCTCCTTGCGGGCGGCCGAGGGGCTGGCGATCACCGAAGGCGGTCAGCGGGCGCGGGACGCGATCCGGGCCATCCAGACCCGCGCCGCCGGGATCCGGGGAACCGTGGCGCTGGCGGACGACGCGGGGGGGAGGTTGTCGGCCGCAACGGAGCAGGGCGGCTTGTCCGCGGTCCCCGGACACGCGTCGGCCAGCGAAGACTCGTGACCCGCTGGCGAGGTCAACCCGTCGGCGTCAGCGCCCGGGCGAACGCCGCGAGGTCGGAGGCGACGACGACCGGGGGCAGGGGAGGGTCCAGGCGCTCCACCTGGCCGGTGGCGAGGTCCAGCGCGTACCAGGCGTCCCAGGTCTCGATCGCCACCGTGACGCGCCCTTCCCGAGGCACGAGGGCACGAGCCCGGCCCTCTTCGTCGTACGCCGTGCTCAGGAGCAGGTCCCGACCGTCGAACCGGGCATGCACCGGGTGGCACCACCAGCCGAACCACGCGGCGAGGTCGGGGTGGGGGGCCGCGACCGGTGGCGCGGGCTGCGGACACCAGGGCACTGTGGCGCCAGCGGTCTGCAGGGTCTCCGGGGCGCCGATCCAGCACGGGCTCGGCTCGTCGAGGAGCACCTCGGTAGTGTCGCGCCACGACACGGCCAGCAGCCGCGCGAGCCCACCCCGGACCCCGGGCTCCCGCGACGCGAGGGCGAGCGCCACGAACGAGGCCTTGTCCTGCCGGTAGAGGCCCATCGGGTGGCCGTCCCACCGGCGCTTCAGGTCGGCGTAGGCCGCCCGGAGCCCCGGGTCGCCGCGCAGCGTGTCCAGGAACTGCAGGAACGTGTCGTGGGGGCCGTCGGCGACGGTGAGCTGGATGGCGGCGTCCACCTCGGCGGCGTTCGGTACCAGATACCCCTGGTAGTCAGGGGCCGAGTACTGCGCGGGGTTCCGGGGCCAGCGGGCGTCCAGCGCGGTGCGCGCGTCTTCGAAGCGGTGCGCCGGCGCGCGCACGAGAACGTCGAGGTCCCCTTTGCCCGGCACGTCGGGGAGCGTGGTGCTGCCCACCTCGTGGACGGTCGCGTACGGAACCGCGGCGGCCAGCGCCTCCAGGAGCCTGTCGCGGAGGGCCGGGAGCGCGCCAGGGGTCGGCTGCAGCACCAGGTGGTCGTTCATGGACGCATCGTACCCGGCAGTCCGGTAGTCGACCTCGGCGATCACGAAGCTGCTCGGCGTGGAATCGACAGCGTGATGCGGGCTCCGCCCAGCAGAGGCGAGCGGCCCGCCACCAACGTCCCCCCGAGCCGCTCGGCGCAGCGGCGCGCGATGGCGAGGCCGAGCCCCACCCCGCCCGTCCTGCGATCGCGGCTGGCTTCGAGGCGGGCGAACGGCTCGAACACGAGCTCGGCCGACGCTTCGGGGATTCCGGCCCCGTCGTCGTCGACGTGGACCCGCAACCACGCCCCGTCCTCGATGACGACCCACACCCGGGACCTCGCGTACCGCTGCGCGTTGCGGACCGCGTTCGACAGGCACCGGCGGAGGTCGGCCGACCGGCCCGGGATCGGTCCGGCGGTGGCGCCGGTGATGGTCACCGGCTTGCCGTCGAGCGACTCCTCTGCGGCAGCCTCCGCGATCACCTGATCGAGGCCATACAGGATCGCCCCGGCAGGGTCGGGTGCGTCGAGCTCCACGAACGACACCAGCTCGGCGGTGAGCTGGTCGAGCGCGGCCAGATCCTTGCGAATGTCTTCGAGCCGGGGCTCGTGTTCCGGCGGCAGCCGCTTGGCCAACATCTCGGTGCGCAGCGCCAACCGCGCGAGCGGGGTCCCGTACTCGTGGGACACCGCCTGCAAGAGCTCCTCCTGGCGCCGGATGCGCTGCTCCAGCGCCATCGCCATGTCGTTGAACCCGAGCGCCATCTTGCCGATCGCGTCGGGGGACGGGTCCGACAGCCGCACGGACAGGTCGCCGGCTCGGAACCGCTCCAGCGCGAGCTCGATGCGGCGCAGCCGACGGGTGATGGGCACCACGACGATGCTCGCGGCCAACACCACGATCAACGTGACGCCCATCGCCACCGACGCCCCCTGGCGGGCGGTGGGCAGCGGGAGCGGGAAGGGCCCGATCGCGACGAGCCGATCCCCGACCGGCAAGCGGATCTCGCCCTCGACCCACGTGGTTTGGACCGACCAGGGTTCGGTGCGGCCGCCCGACCCCTCGTCGAGCACCACCGCGGGGATCGACATCTCGGTCCGCAGCGCTTCCATGCGCGCCTCGAGCCCTTCGGGAGGCGCCTCCAGCAGCTCCCGGTGGTACCGGTGCAGCCCAGCGTCCAACACGAGCTCCAGGACCACGTCGGGGAGCTGCCTGGCCTCCGGCGCCAGGTTCCGTGCCACCCACAAGAAGGAGAACCCCAGCGACACCCCGATCGCGGCGCCCACCCGGAGCAGCAACCGGGTCATGTCGACACGAGCTGGTAGCCCTGCCCGCGGATCGCGAAGATCAGCTCCGAAGCAGCGCCTGCATCGCGGAGCTTCCTGCGGATCCGGGACATGTGAGAGTCCACGCCCCGGTCGAGGCCGTCGTACCGGGTGCCGAGCACCTCTTCGTACAGGCGCTCGCGGGCTACCACCGTTCCCGCAGCGCGGGCCAGCGTCCAGAGGAGCTCGAACTCGAGGCCCGTCAGATCCACACGCGCGTTCCCGATCAGGGCCCGGCGAGCAGCGCGGTCGATCTGCAAGGGCCCGACCGCCAGCCGGATCGGCTCCACGTCGCGCTTGGACCGCTCGATGAGGGATCGGCGCAAGTGGGCCTTGACGCGCGCGAACAACACCCGTGGATCGACGGGTTTGGTGACGTAGTCGTCCGCGCCCATCTCGAGGGCCGCCACGTGGTCGAGGTCTGCGCGCCGGGCCGTGAGGACGATGACGATGCCGTCGTACTGGGGACGGATGGCGCGGTGGACCTCGAACCCGTCCAGGCCGGGGAGGTTCAGATCGAGCAGGACCAGGTCCGGCCGCTCGGAGAGGATGCGGGACACCGCCCGTTGCCCGTTGGTCTCCACGGTGGCGTGGAACCCCTCTTCGGTGAGGTATTCGGCCAGGAGCGGCCCGAGGCCAGGGTCGTCTTCGACCACCAACACCTGACGCATGGAGCCTCCGTGGGCGCAGCGTAGCGCCGAGCGGCCAGATGCTCCTCGGTCGTTCCGTGGAGCACTGTGGAGAATCGTGGCGAGCAGCGGCCGGCTCCGTCACCGAACTCCACGGTTCGAGCACCATCCGCCCACGGCGTCCTCGGGGCCCGGTGGTGAAGCTTGGAGCATGATCGAACAAACACTCGTCGCCTACGCTTCCCAGGGTGCCACCGCTACGCTGTGGCTGTTGATTCTCTTGTCCGTCGTCTCGCTCGCCGTGTTCGTCGAGCGGGTCGTGCGACGCCGCCTCGATCGAACCGATCCGGTCCTGCTGACCGCGCTCGAGGGCGCCGAGGAGTGGCCCCCCGAGCTGGTCGCACGGCTCGGCGCTGCCGAGGGCCTCGAGGCCAGGGTCTTGTCGTCCGGGCAGCGCGCAGCGCACCGGGGTGGTGCCGCCGCTGCAGAGGAGGCGCTCGCCGGCCAGCTCACGCGGGCGCGGGAGTTGTTGTCCCGGAACCTGGTGCTCCTGGGAAGCATCGGCTCGAACGCGCCGTTCATCGGGCTGTTCGGCACGGTGCTCGGCATCCTGCGCGCGTTCGGAGACCTGGCACTCGACACCAAAGGAGGTGCCGAGACCGTCATGGCCGGCATCTCCGAGGCGCTCGTGTCCACAGCGGTGGGCCTCGCCGTCGCCATCCCGGCGGTGGTCCTGTACAACTACCTGACCCGACGCAACGAGCGCATCGTCGAGCGCCTCGTGGCCCTCGGCCACCAGATCGTCGGGGCCGCCCACGCCCGCTCGGGCGGAGCCTGACATGGGCGCCAGGCTCGGGGGCGGCGGTCCGCGCGGGGCCATCGTCGACATCAACATCACCCCGTTCGTCGACATCGTGCTGGTGGTGCTGATCATCTTCATGGTCACGAGCTCGGTGGTGAACGCCCGCGAGGACCTGCCGATCACGCTGCCCGAAGCAGCCTCCGGGGAGCCCGCGGACGAAGAGACCTCCCTGGCCGTCGTCATCACCCGCGACGGGGCGATCGAGCTCGACGGCGCGCGCACCTCGCTCACCGAGCTGCGGGCCCGGATCCGATCCGAGAAGGACGCCGGACACGAGGTCACCGCGCTCTTGTCGGGAGTCCGGGAAGCCCGCCACGGCGCCGTCGTGGACGTGCTCGACGCCGTGCGCCTGGAGGGGGTCACCAACTTCGCCTTCGAGATCCAGCCTCCGAGGGCACCGTGAACCGCCTCGTCCGTGCCGGCTTCGTCGAAGCCATGGCCATCGTGGCGTCCCTGGCCGTACACGGCGGGGTGGTGGCGGCCCTGGGCAACCCACCGGAGCGGGCGCCGAAGCCGGTGTTCGTGGCGGCGCGGATCGTCCTGCCGAAGCCGCCGCCCCCACCCCTTCCGTCGGAGCCCGCGCCCGAGGTGGCCCCGGAGCCCTTGGACGAGCCGAAGCCGGAGCCGCGCAAGGCCCCCGAGCCCCCGCCGACCCCAGCGCCCGTCGCCTCGGCGCCTCCGCCACCGGCGCAGGCGGAGCCTTTGCCGAGGCGCGTCGTGCAGGGCTTGTCCGCGTCCTCGTTCGCCCCCGGCTCTGGCACGGGCGTCGCCGTGCGCGCAGGCAACACGCTCTCCGCCGCAGCGGTGGGCCACGGCGCCCCGCTCGACGCGATCCCCACGTACGCAGCCGCCGTCGAACGCCCGAAGTGCAAGAAGCCGTCGCTGAAGATCCCCGACTCCGTCCGGCGCGACCGGGTGGAGGGACTGGTCGGGATCACCTTCGACGTGGCGGCGGACGGTCGCGTCTCGAACGTGCGGGTCACCGATCCGCTGTCGCCGGACGCCGACGCCGCGTGCGTTTCGGCCTGGTCCGGCACCACTTGCAAGCCCGGCACGGACGGGTCCGCCGCCGTCGCCGTGACCGACGTGCCCTTCACCTGCCGGTTCGAGGCGATCACCCCATGATGTCCCTCCTCTTCGCGTCCGCCTGGGCCCAGGAAGCGCCCGCCGAGGTCCCGCTCACGCCGCCGTCCCTGGCCTCGCTGCCCGAGGTCCCCTGGCCCGGGGACGACACGAGGGACAGCGTCACCGTGGGGCTCACCCTGGAGATCGACGCGTCCGGCGCGGTGACGAAGGTCGAGGTCACCACCCCTGCGGGTGAGCCCTTCGATCAGGTCGCCCGCGACACCCTCGCCCAGGCGATGTTCGTCCCGGCCTCCGACCCGACCGGTCCCATCCCCGTGGTGATCGCGTTCACCTACGAGTTCGTGCGGCCTGCGCCGGTCGTGCTCATGGGGCGGATGGAGGGCATCGCGCTCGAGAAGGCGACCCTGGCGCCCCTCGCGAACGCGCGGGTCCTGGTGACGCTGGCCGATGCCACCACCCTCGAGACCAGGGTGGAGCCGACCGGAAGCTGGCACCTCGACGAGGTCCCCGCTGGACGCGTCGAGGTGCGAATCGTGTCGCCCGGCCACGACGACACCGTCACCCCGGTGGAGGTTCGCGAGAAGGAGGCGGTCTCGATCGAGACGTTCACCCGCAGCCGCGCGTACGGCGAGAACGAGGCGCTCGGTCGCTACGAGCCCGACGCCGTCCCGGTCGTCACCCGGCGCACCATCTCCATCGAGGAGGCCCGCCGCATCCCCGGTACGTTCGGGGACCCGGTGCGCGCAGTGCAGAGCCTGCCGGGGGTGTCGGTCACTCCCGCCGGACCCGGCGGCGGCGGGCTCGTCCTGCGGGGCTCGAACCCCGCCAACAGCAAGGTGTACGTCGACGGTGTCGAGATCCCGCTCGTGTTTCACCTGGGGAATTTCCGCTCCGTCATCAATCCGAACCTCATCGACCGCGTCGACTACCTGCCTGGGACCTTCGGCGTGAACTACGGCCGCGGCACCGGTGGCGTGATCGATCTCAAGACCTCCGACAGCTACCCGGAGCACTGGCGCGCAGCGTGGCAGACCGACTTCATCGACACCTCTGTCTTCGCCCAGGGCAAGCTCCGCCCGGACAGCGAAGCTCCCGTGGGCCTGAGCGTCGCGGTGCGCCGCAGCTACCTCGACGCGTGGCTTCCGCTGTTGATCCCGGACGACCAGCCCACCATCAACCCGAGCTGGTTCGACTGGCAGGTGAAGGTCGACGACCTGGCGGGCAAGGACCGGTGGATGGTGTTCGCCTACGGCAGCAACGACAAGCTCTTCATCACGAGCGACGACTCCGAATCCGCGTCTGGGGACCTCAGCAACGCGTACGGGACCTTCCGTGTCGTCGGGCGGTGGCGATCGGACCCGAGTGCCACCATCAGCGGGTACGTCCAGCCCTACCTGGGGACGGACGGGTTCCAGCTGGGCCTGGGGACCGACCAGGGCTTGGAACAGGACTCCCTGTCGATGGGTGTCCGGGCCGAGCTCGTGGCTGCCGCTGCGCCCGGTCTGCGCCTGGCCGTGGGCCTCGACGCCACCGTCGCCCGCGAGACCTCGATCGTGGAGTTCCCGGATCTGCCGTTCGCCGGCACCGACCCGTTCGCTGCGCCCGAGCCCGTGTCGATCGAGCAGACGAACTGGAGTTGGTCGCCGGATCCATACCTCGAAGCCCGGTGGCAGCCGCTCGCCGATCGGGAGCGGTTCCTCGTCGCGGCGGGTGTGCGCGGGTCGACCTGGGGCGTCGACGACGAAGGGTTCCTGTTCGCACTGGACCCCCGCCTGTCCACCCGGTTCGCCGTGACGCCTGGCTTTGCCGTGAAGGCGGGGACGGGTCTGTATCACCAACCGCTGTCGCAGAACGCCCTCGACCCGTACGAGGTGCTCGAACAACCGCTCGAGCGCTCTGTGTCGAGCGAGCTGGGCTTCGAGCTGCGCGCGAAAGAGACGTGGTCGCTCGACGCCACCGGCTTCTACAAGAGCGTCGACCGGATCGCGGTGGACAACCCAGACTTCTCCGACCCCGACACCGACGCTCTCTACGTGGACACCGGTCTGGGTCGCATGTACGGCGCCGAGTTCATGGCGCGCAAGGCCGCCACCGGGCCCTGGTTCGGGTGGCTGTCGTACACCTTGTCGCGCTCCGAGCGAAGGGACGACGAAGCCGGTGACTGGTACGCGTTCGACTTCGACCAGACCCACAACCTGGTCGCGTTGGCCGGCGTCCGCCTCCCGTACGACTTCGAGCTGTCGGGCCGCCACCAGTACCTCACCGGCAGCCCCTTCACCGAGAGCCGGGAGGGTTCGTTCGACCTCGACACCGGCCTGTACGAGCCCACCTCGGGACCCACCAACGGCGCCCGACAGCCGGACTACTGGACCGTCGACGTGCGGGCTTCGAAGCTGTTCACCTGGAAGCGGGTCCAGCTGCTCACCTACGTGGATGTGCTCGGGTTGTTGAACGGCGTGAACCCGTCGGGCGTGAACTACGCCTACGACTACAGCGACTACACCTTCGTCGCCGGCCTCCCCACCATCCCGTCGCTCGGCTTCGAGCTCAAGGGGACGTTCTGATGACCCGCCACCTGCCGGCCCTGCTGGTCCTGGCCGTCGGTTGCGACGGCGAAACCCTCCCCGACGAGTCGTTCCTCGATCGACAGCGCATCCTCGGCGCGCGCATCACGTCGGACGGTGCCTCGGAAGCGCTCGCGGGTGCGCTCGCGACGGTCGAGGTGCTCGCCTGGTCCCCCACTGGAGACCCGAGCGTGCTGGTGGCGCTCTGTGCGCCCGATCCGGAAGACCTGGACGCGCCGTGCCCGAAGGCTTCGATCGTCGAGAGCGCGAAGGACCGTGACTTCACGACGTCCGAGGACCAGGTCTGGGCCCGCGAGAACGGCCTGCTCGGCGTGCTTCCCGACCTGCCGGTGGTGTTCCCGGTGCCCGACCCGAGCCGAGGCCAGGGACAAGGCGGCGGACGGAGCTACCTCCCGCTCGACCTGGTGGCGTGGTCCCCCGGCGAAGCCGACGAACGCGGCGCCGTGACCCTCGTCGCGGTGGACGACTCCGTCGTCCGGAACCAGAACCCGGGCACACCCGGGGTCGAGCTCGACGGAGTGCGGATCGAACGCTCCCTCACGGTCGACGGAGGGGACGTGGTGGAGCTCGCGGCTGTCGCTGCCGAGGCGCCCGAGACGTTCACCGACCCCGGAGACGGGCCGGTCGACGAGATCTATACCTACCGCTGGTACTCGGATCTGGGGGAGCTCGCGCCCAGTGGGCTGGACCTCCCGATCGGCACACCCGCGAACGAGGTCATGGAGTGGACCCTGCCCGAGGGGGCCGACTCCGGCGTGTTGTACCTCGTGGTCCGTGACGGCCGCGGGGGAATGGCCTGGTCGATCGTCGACGTGACGGTCCGCTGATGTGGCTCCTCGCTGCCTACGTTGCCGTCGGGCCTGAATGACACCCTCGCGTGATGGTTCGCGCCACCTGCGCCGACTACGGGTGCTTCAGGAGCTTCCCTTGGCGGTCTCGAGCTGAAGTCCGGTCCCGGTCGTCGCGCCCCCTCGTCGTGGGCGCCCTCCGTCCGTCTCTTGCTCGGGTGTCCCCATGTCACGCTCCAACCGTCGTCCCCGTCGGTGGACGACCGATCCATCCGTCCACCTCGCAGCCGCCTTGCGCGCCGCGTTCGGTCG
>JBIKWC010000483.1:0-3641 GCA_044356535.1 Myxococcota bacterium | reverse complement strand
CATCGTCGTGCTCGAGAACATCGTCCGGCACGTCGACGAGAAGGGCAAAACCCCGATGGTGGCGGCGGTCGAGGCCACGAAGGAGATCGGCCTCGCGGTCATGGCGACCACGTTGTCGCTCGTCGCGGTGTTCCTGCCGGTCGTGTTCCTCGCGGGCATCCCCGGTCGCTTCCTGCGCAGCTTCGGCATCACGATGTCGATCGCCATCCTCGTCTCGCTGTTCGTCAGCTTCACGCTCACCCCGATGTTGTCGTCGCGGTGGCTCGTCGCGCGCCCCCACGGCACGCCGAAGGGCTGGCTCGAGCGGATCACCGACGCCTTCTACTCCCCCATCGAGCGGCTCTACCTCGCGATCCTCGGGTTCTGCCTGCGTTGGCGCTTCGTCGTCGTGGTGGCGTCCCTGGGCGCGCTGTTGATGGTCCCCGTGCTCGGGTACGTCGCCAAGAAGTCGTTCCTGCCGATCGACGACCAGGCGCAGTTCGAGGTCCTCGTCCGCGTGCCCGAGGGCCGCAGCCTCGTGGCCACGAGCGTCGAAGCCGAGCGCATCGCCCGCGAGATCCGCACCCGGTGGGACGGCGTCGTCGGTACGCTCGTGACGGCCGGCGTCGAAGACGCAGCCAACGACAACGTCGCCACGATCTACGTCCGCCTGACCGACCCCCGCACCCGCGAGCTGACCCAGGAGCAGCTGATGGACCTCGTGCGGCGCGAGCTCCTGGCCAACCTGCCGGAGGGCACGATCGGGAGCGTGTCGGAGGTGTCGCTGGTGGGCGGCTCCGGGGCCCAGAACGCCAAGGTGCAGTACTACCTGGTGGGCCCCGACCTCGACGGCCTCGCGAAGTACTCGAGCGAAGCCGCCACGCGGCTCCGAGAGATGCCCGGCGCCGTCGACGTGGACACCACCCTCGTCATCGGCAAGCCCGAGCTCGGCGTCTTCGTGGACCGCGACCGCGCCGCTTCCCGCGGGGTCACCGTCCTCGACGTGGCCCAGACCCTGTCGCTGCTGGTGGGCGGACAGAAGGTGGGCGCCTACGACGAGAACGGCCAGCAGTACGACGTGCGCGTGCGGGCCGACGCGCCCTACCGAGGCGACGCCGACGTGCTCGCGCTGATGCCGGTCCGCACCCCCACCGGCGGGCTCGTCCCGCTCGGAGACCTCGTCCGGATCGAGGCCGGGTCGAGCCCGTCGTCCATCAACCGGCTGGCCCGCCAGCGCGTGGTCACGGTCGTGGCGAACCCCGGGCCCGGCTACGGCCAGTCGGAGATCGGCGACGCCCTGGAAGGCATCTTCGACGACCTCGACCTGCCGTCGGGCTACCGAGCGTTCCCCGCCGGCCAGACGAAGCTGCTGGCGGAGCTCATGGCGTCGGTGCTCGTGGGCTTCGGGCTCGCCTTCATCTTCATGTACCTGGTGCTGGCCGCGCAGTTCGAGTCGTGGGTCCACCCGTTCACGATCCTCGTCTCGCTGCCGCTCACCCTGCCGTTCGCGTTGTTCTCGATCGTGATCACCGGCCAGGCGCTGGACATGTTCAGCGTGCTCGGCATCTTCGTGTTGTTCGGCATCGTCAAGAAGAACGCGATCCTCCAGGTGGATCACACGATCCAGCTCCGCGCCGAAGGGATGCCGCGCACCGAGGCCATCCTGCTCGCGAACCGCGACCGGCTGCGGCCCATCCTGATGACCACGGTGGCGTTCGTGGCGGGGATGTTGCCGCTCGCGCTGTCGGAGGGGGTGGGCTCGGGCTTCAACCGCGCCACCTCCGGCGTCGTCGTGGGTGGGCAGACGTTGTCGCTGTTGCTCACGCTGCTCGCCACCCCCGTGGTGTACACGCTGTTCGACGACGCGATCGAGCTCGCCCGCAGTGCCTGGCGCGCGGTCACCGGCCTGTTCCGTCGCCCCGCAGCGACCGAGGTCTGACATGTGGTGGTTCGGCTGGACAGTGGCGGCTGCCTTCACGCTCGACGACGCCTGGCGCTCGGTCGAAGGGGGCGAAGAGCTCGCGATGGTGCAGGAGCAGCGGCGGCAGGCCGAGCTCCTGCGGACCCAGGCGTTCCTGGCGCTCACGCCGCGGCTGCAGATCAACGGGAACTACACGCTGAACCAGCGCGAGGTGGTGCTCGACTTCGCGTCGCAGCTCCCGCCGGAGCTGGCGGGGTTCCTGGGGGATGCCGAGCCCACCGTGATCCAGCAGAAGGACTACTTCGACGCGAACGGCTCGCTCGTCCAGCCCCTGCTGAACCTGCGTACGTTGTGGGGCCTGAAGGGCACCAACGCGCTCGTCGACGCGGCCCGCGCGAACGAGTCGGACCAGCGCGGCGAGCTGCGCCTGGGTGTGGCCCGCGCGTACTGGGGTGTCCTCGTCGCCCGCGAGGCCGAGTCGATGGCGATCCGCGGCCTCGCGCTCGCGAAGCAACACGCGGACCAGGCGCGGGCGCTGGTCGCGGTGGGCACGGCCACGAAGCAGGTCGAGCTGCAGGCCGAGATGGCCGTCGCGCGGGCCGAGCGCGATCTGGTCGACGCCACCGCGGTCCGCTCGAACGCAGAGCGCGGGTTCGCCGCCCTCGTCGAGGTGGACGCGGCGCCCGACTTCGAGGAGCCGCAGCTCCCGGAGCTCCCCTTCGCCACGGTCGACGACGCAGCGAGCCGCAGCCGCAGCCGCCGCCCGGACCTCCTAGCGGCGGACGCGAACGCCGAGGCAGCCCGCGCGGTGGCGACGGCGTCGGCGGTGGCGTGGGTGCCCACGGTGGATGCCAGGTTCACCGAGGCCTGGTCCCAGAACACGGGCTTCGTGGGCAAGGAGTGGAACTGGCAGTTCGGCGTGACGGCGAGCTGGACGCCCCTCGACGCGGGCTACAAGCTCGTGGACAACCTCAAGACCGCGTCCCAGTCCCGCCAGGCGCGCGCGTCGGCCGAGCAGGCCCGCGAGCAGGTCGAGGTGGACGTGGCCTCCGCCTGGGCCGAGACGGAGCGCGCGCACGCTGCCCGCGCCGCCGCCGAGCGGGAGCTGTCGCTCGCGGAGGAGAACCTGCGCATCGCGGAGAAGAGCTTCGACGCGGGCGCCTCCACGTTCCTCGACCTCGAGGACGCCCGGGTGAGCCGCGACGGCGCGCAGATCCGCGTCCTCACCGAGCGCATGAGCGAACACCTCGGGCGCCTCGCGTTGCTGAACCTCACCGGCGACCTGTAGTCGTGCAGCTCGAGCCGCACCGCGCGCTGCTGTTCGACGTGGCGTACCGCATCACCGGGACGGTGGCGGACGCCGAGGACCTCGTCCAGGAGTCCTTCGCCCGCGCGCTCGCGAGCCCGCCCCCGGACCTCGAACGGCCGCTCCGCCCGTGGCTCGTCCGCGTCGTCGCGAACCTCGCGCGCGACCAGCTGCGGGCGCGCCGACGCCGCGCGTACCCCGGGAGCTGGCTGCCGGGCCCCCAGGAGGTCGACGAGCTCGCTGCGCCCGAGCCGGGGCCGGAGGGGGTCACCGCGCGCCGGGAGGCGGTGGGGTGGGCGACGCTGGTGGCGCTCGAGTCCCTCCCGCCCCAGCAGCGCGCCGTGCTGGTGTTGCGCGAGGTCGCCGACCTGTCCGCCGCCGAGGTCGCCGACGCGCTGGCCACCACCCCGGAGGCCGTCCGCGCCGCCCACGCCC
>JBIKWC010000220.1:0-12687 GCA_044356535.1 Myxococcota bacterium | reverse complement strand
GTGGGGGTGGGGCAGGTGTTCGTCCGGCAGACCAGCCGGATGTCGTGGGCGGGGCGGCTCGGCGCCGACGGTGTGGTGCGCGGCACGATGGAGTACGAGCCCGAGCAGGAGATGCTCGGCGCCACCACCTGGTGGCTGCGGATGGGGCTGTCCCAGCGCAAGCACCCGCGCGAGACCTCCACCTTCACGTTGTCTCCGCTCCCGGCCGGCGCGCCGTGTGGGTCTGCCGCGAGCTGACTCGTCGCCACCCTGCCCCAGCCCCCTCGGGCATGGCTGCTACGGCTTGTCGGGGGCGCGGATGAAGACCTCGAACACCTCGCCGAAGTCCTTGCGGACGTACTTCTCGCGGGCCTGCGACAACCAGTCGAAGGCGGCCTGGGTCAGCTCGCGGAACGTGTCGACGGTGTTCCCGCCCGCCGAGCCACGGCCGAGCGTGGTCGCCGCGAGCTGGAGGCTGGCGGTCGCGTGCTCGAGCGCCACTGCGTTGGCCCGCTGGATCTCGGAGATGCGGAACAGCGCCTTGTACAGGTCCTTCGTCTGGGTCAGGAACTTCTTGTGGATGTCGATCGAGTAGCCCTTGCCGCCGATGCCGAACTTGATCTCGACGTCCATGTCCATGTTGCCCGCGGTCTCGAGGAAGACCTCGCCGACCGGGTGGGTCGCGTACGGGTACCGGCGGAGGAGGCGCTTCTTGTTCATCGCGCTGGCGCCGTCGACGTGGAGCAGGGCGAGGTTCGTGAAGCAGTACTCGTCCGCCTTCGACTTGATGAGGAAGTAGATGCGCTCGCCTTCCTCGTGGAGGATGTAGTCGTCCGCGTCCACCTTGTTGTAGTCGGCGGGCGAGATCACCGTGCCGATGTCGCTGATTCCGAGCGCGTCTGCTGCCATCTTCCCGAACATGGACCCTCCCTGGTGGGTCCATTCCTTACTCCGATTCGTGGCGGCTCGCCGACGCCGACCGCCTCCGACGGACCCGCTAGAACTCGATCCGTCCGCCGAGCTGCGCGCCGAACACGGTGTCGTCGAAGCCCGTGAGGTCGACGCCGTTGTCGCCGACGCTGTACACGGAGCCCGGCAGGAACGCGCCCGCCCGGAAGTCCAGCGCGAAGTGCTCGACGCGGTCGTAGCGCAGCCCGAGCTGGAACTCGTTGCCGTAGCCGCGGCTCTGGTTCTCGCCGTTGAGCTCGGGCGCCTTGGCGGTGCGCGCGCCGAGCCACGACCCCGACACGGTGAGGCCGTCGACGATCGCGCGGGAGATGGTGGGCTTGACGAACAGCGCGTTCGACAGCGTGTTCCCGGTGAGGGTGCTCGAGTAGTCCCGGCCGCCGTTCGACTCGTTCGCGGCCGCGCCGGGCGTGGCGAGCACGGGCATCGGCTGCTCGAAGAGGAACATGCCCACCGAGTAGTCGCGGTCGAACGTGAAGGTCTTGATGCTCGCGTCGTTCACGGTGCCATCGCCGGTGGCGCCGCCGACCTGGACCCGGGCGGTGAACGCGTCGAGCGTGAGGTCGGCGTCCAGCACGCCGCCGAACGCGGTGATGGTGGCGTCGTTGAGGCCGAGCTCCTCCTGGTCGCCGCCTCCGAACTGGCCCACGATCTCGGCGCCGGCGTGGATGCGGCCGAGGGTTGCCTCCCCGGAGATGTCGAGGGTGACGACGTTGAGCGAGTCGGCGTCCTCGGACAGGGGGCCCGTGTGATCGAGGCGCGCCAGCAGGCCCGCGCGGAGGTCTTCGGTGCGGTAGGCTGCTGCGAGGTCGACGGCGAGGGTATCGTCGCCCTGGCCGACGAAGCGCTCTGCAGGCACGTCGACGCCGGCGCGCACGAACACCTGCTCCTCGACGAGGTACTCCCACTGCACGCGGTCGGAGGTGTCGCCGTGGTCGACGAACTCGCGGTCGAGGCTGGTGCCGTCGTTGAGCCACAGCCCCTGGCCCCAGTGCAGCGGCATCCGGCCGAAGCTGAACCGGCCGATCTTCGTGTCGACGTCGCCGTAGACCCGCCACAGCGTGAAGTCGAGCAGCGGAGTCTCTTCGTCGGTGCCGGAGGTGGGCGCGCCGAGGCCCTGCTCGAGCACGAAGGGCGAGCGGGGCACGAAGGCGACGTACGGCTCGGGCTCCGCGCCCCAGTTGACGCCGTCGAGGCCGCGGAACTCGAGCTGCAGCCCCACAGCGTCGGAGAGGAGCAGGCGCGGCGCGAGCCACAGGCGGTGGTCGCCGTACATGGCGAGACCCTCGTTCGCCGCGTTCTCGCGGTCGAGCGACAGCGTCTCGAACGCCCGGCCACGCGCCCGGTAGAAGCCTTCGAACTGGACGTCGGCGGCCTGGGCTGCGGAGAGGGCGGTGGCGAACAGCAGCGGGAGTGGCAATGGGGCTCCGAGTCGGGCCCCGCGTAACACGAACCCGCGGGCGGGCGGCTGCGGGGTGGGCTACCCTCGGGGGCCCCCTCGGAACGCCGGAGCGACCCATGGTTCCGTTCCCTTTCACCGCGCTGCTGATCGCCTGCCAGGACGGGAAGGACGACGGCGGCCCCGTCGATCCCCCCGCCGGCCCGGGACCCCTCGAGGTCGGCGTCGCCCGCGTGCGCATGCCGGTACCCGTGGGCATCGGCACCGCGGGGTACGGCGGCTTCCTGCTGCAGAACGACACCCCCTTCTCCGAGCTCTACCCGGGCACCGAGTCGGTGTTCCAGCACCCGGACTTCGAGGCGTTCGCCGTCTCCCGGGGCGACGGGTACACGCTCGTGTTCCTCCGCAGCGACACCGTCGGCGTGTTCCAGCAGCTGCGCCGCGCCGTGGTGCTCGAGGTCGAGGCACGCACCGGCCGCAACCTGGACGACGGCCTGATCCTGGGCGCCACCCACACCCACAGCGGCCCCGGCCGGGTGGTGGACGGCGGCGGGCTGTACGACCTGATCACCGACGCGTTCTTCCCCGAGTTCTACGAAGGCGTGGTGGACGGGATGGCCGACGCGATCGAGCTCGCGCTCGCCGACCTGAAGCCGGGGCGGGTGGGGATCGGGATGGCGACCTGCGCCGAGGGACACGATGACCGCCGCTGCGAAGACGGCCTCGACTACACGAACGACGCGCTCCCGCTGATCGCGCTCGAGCAGCAGGGCGAGGTCGTCGGCCTGGTGATGTCGTACCCGGTCCACGGCACGGTGCTGGGGATCGAGCAGCTGACGCTGTCGCAGGACGTGTCTGGCGGGATCGAGCAGATGGTCGAGGACCGGTTCGACACGCCGGTGACCGTCGCGATGTTCAACGCGTGGGGCGCCGACATGTCGCCGCCGTCACCGGAGGTCGCCCCGTCCGTGGTCCCTGCAGAGCAGGCGCGCATCCCGGCCGTGGGCCGCCTCGTGGCGGACGCGGTGGAGGCCGCGCTGCCCGGCCTCACCTGGACCGACACCCCGGAGATCGTGTCCCGCACCTGGCGCGTGCCGATCGACCGGCAGGCCATCGGCTACGAAGACGGCGTGTTCCCGTTCGAGTACGGCGCGGTCTACTGCTCGGGCTCCCCGGAGGACTGCGACCCGGCCACGGCGGTCGAGGACCTGGATCTCGGCTGCCTCCCGTTCAACTACGAGTTCCCGGCCCCGGTCCAGACGGAGTTCACGGCGGGTCACCTGGCGGGCCTGGACTTCGTCACGTTCCCGGGCGAGCCGGGCACGCTGCTGGCCGAGCAGATCGTGGCGGACCTGCAGGCGGCGGGCGCGGGCGACGTGGCGTTCTTCGGCTACGCCCAGGACTACCTCGGGTACTCGATCCTCGAGGACGACTGGTGGCAGGGCGGCTACGAAGCGAGCGGCGCGTTGTGGGGACCGCGGCAGGGCGAGTACCTCGCGGGCCGCGCGGTCGAGGCGTGGAAGTGGACCCACGGCGAGGCCACGGTCCCGAGCGACCTCCCCGCGCCGATCGCGCCCTTCGACGACCCGACGTACGAGGCCTACGTGCCGAACACACCGGTGAATCCTGGAACGATCGCCCTGGACCTGGCGCCGGACCCCGCGGCGGACTCGATGCTCGAGCTGGTGGTGCGCGGGCACGACCCGTGGCTCGGGGCGCCGCTGGCGACGGTGGTGGACGCGTCGGGCGCCACGGTGACGCGGGCGAACGGCGCGCCGTGGACGAGCGACGACCTGCCGTTCTCGTGGCGCCTGGAGGTGGTGCCCGGGTACGACACGGACGCTGCCGAGCGCGAGTTCCGCTGGCACCTGATGCTCCCGACGACCCACCCGGTGCCGGGCGCGGGGCTCCCGCTGGGCAGTGGCGCGTTCCACGTGCGGGTGGAGCTGGCGGACGGGACGGTGGTGGAGAGCGCGGACTTCACGGTCGGGGGCTGAGCACTCCCGCCAGGTCACCGGGCTCTCGACCGCCGACCGCACGGCACGACCGCGTGTGACCGGACACTTGACCCTCACCCCCCGACAAGGGGGGACACAGTCCGGCTCTGACGACGGAACTTCCTTCCGCCCACCTTGCGCGCTCGCAGGAGCTGCCAGAGCGCCTCCTCCGCTGGCGTCGACGAGCGCCGGAACTCCCGCGCCCGCACCGTCGATGGTCGGAGCCACCGGGACACCTTCATCAGGGGCCCGGGATCCACCAGACGCCATCGAGGTCCGCCAGGAACAGGTCCGTGCCGCCCACGTCGTCGAACTCCGCGGCCCAGACCGCCAGCCCCAGATCGATCTGGGGCTCGCCGTACCAGACCGCCGCCGCCGACAGCGCGTCCGTGATCCCGAGGCGCCCGTGCGGCACCGCCACGACCGCTCCGCTGCCTGGGTTCCCCACCACCGCGTCCGGGGCCCCGGCGACGAGCTCCGGGAGGCCGTCGCCGTCCACGTCCGCCGCCGCGAGCGAGGCGCCGAGCCGATCCCCGGCCGTCGAGCCCACCACCAGCAGCGCCGCGTCCGCCGAGAGCACCGTCCCCGACGGCGCGAGGAACACGTAGATCGCGCCCGCGTCGACCCCGCCGAGGTCGTCGGAGGGCGCGCCCACGGCGAGATCCGTCGCGCCGTCGCCGTTCCAGTCGACCCAGGTGAGGCTCGTCCCGAACCCCGTTCCCGGGGCGCCGGTGATCGACGTGTGCGCGGTGGACGCCAGCGGACCCGGGACCGACGCCTCGGACCAGATCCACACCGAGTCGGTCGCGACCTCGCCGGCGGCCAGGTCGAGGAGGCCGTCCTCGTCGGGGTCGCCGCTACCTGCTACGGGGCCCGGCCCCGTCCAGGTCCAGGCCGTGCGCTGCAGCCCGAAGATCGGACGGTACGCGACCCGCGCCACCTCGGCGGTGGTCGAGACCAGGAACGGCACCTGGCCCGCTCCCTCCGCCGGCAGGCCGCTCGGGGCGAGCGCGTGCTCCGCGCCGGGGACCGCCAGGCGCCCGACCTCGATCGCGGTCCGCCCCTCCACCCGGAACGAGACCAGCTGGCCGAGCGCGGAGTCGACGAGGACGAGGTCGCGTTCGTCCGGCGTGACGTGCGCCGTGACCGCCGACGGAGCCCACGGACCCGGCAGGGACAGGCCCGCGCCCAGCGCGTCGAACTGTTCTGGGGGCGCGCCGAACGTGACGCTCACCCCCTCCTCCCGCGCCACCACGAGGTCGGACAGTCCGTCGCCGTCGAGGTCGCCGGTGGCGAGGCCCGCAGCGGTCCCTGCGCTGTGGCCGAGCGCCACGAGCGCCGCCCGGTTCAGGCCCGACCACGGACCGGCACACGGCCGATCGAAGCCGGAACAGTCGGCGTCGACGCCGTCTCCGCAGGTGTCCGGCACGCCGGGGCGCACGGTCGGGGCGTCGTCGTCGCAGTCTGCCGCCGAAAGGTTGGGCTGGCCGGCCAGCGGTGGCGTGCAGCTCGTCCCGAGCGCCAGCGCGCCCGTGCCCGCGCCGTCGTCGTCGGCGTCCTCGGTCCACCACCGGTCCGGACCCACCCACCGGTCGAGGTCGTCGCAGTCGTCGTCGAGCTGCGCCCACCCGGGCTCGGTCGGGGAACACCGGAGGGCGTCGTCGAGGCCCCCGTACCCGTCGCCGTCGGTGTCCACGAACCGGCGGTAGCCGTCGGAGAGCGTGGGGTCGGCTTCGTTCGTGAGGCCGTCGCAGTCCTCGTCGCCCGCCCCGCAGGTCTCGGAGGCCACGGGGTTCACCGAGGCGTCGAAGTCGTCGCAGTCGCCGTCGGACGCGGTCCAGAACGGATCGCCGAACTCGAAGCAGCGGATCTCGTCCTCGTTCGCGCCGTAGCCGTCGCCGTCCTGATCGCGGTGCAGCACCACGGTGCCGAGCGCCCCCCCGAAGTCCTCGTTGTCGGCCCGGCCGTCGCAGTCGTCGTCCACGCCGCCGTTGCACCACTCGAAGGCGCCCGGGTTGATGTTGCCGTCGTAGTCGTTGCAGTCGCCGCCCTGCTCCGCGACCTGCCCGTACGGAGGCAGCTTGCAGAGGTAGAGCGGGGCGTTGCCCCACCCGTCGCTGTCGATGTCCTCGAACCAGATGCGGCCGCCGCTCGCGCCTTCGTCCACGTCGAGATCGCAGTCGTTGTCGCGGTCGTCGCACAGCTCGGGGGCGCCGGGGTAGGTGCCTGGACGCTGGTCGTCGCAGTCGCCCGGTCGCTCCACGAAGCCCACGGGCTGCTCACAGGCCACCAGATCGGTGGCGGTGACGCCCCACCCGTCTCCGTCCGAGTCCGGGTACCAGGTGGTGCCCTCCGGGTCGATCTCCCCGTCGCAGTCGTCGTCGATCCCGTTGCAGCCGTCGGGGGAGTCCGGGTTGGTGGAGGCGCGCTCGTCGTCGCAGTCGCGGGCGTCGCGCACGAACCCGGGCGTCGCCTCGCACGCGCGCTCCAGGCTCTCCGGATCGCCGAACCCGTCGCCGTCGAAGTCGCGGAACCACAACGTGGTGCAGTCGTCCCCGCATCCGACCGAGCCGAGCGCGTACAGCGTGACGCCGAAGCCGAACCAGCGACCCACCCCCCCTCCGGCCGGCAGTGTACCTGCCCGGTCGGCGGCGGTGTACCCTCGGGCCGTGTGGTGGTTGTACCTGTGCGGGGCCGACGCAGCCGAGGGGCCCTCCCTCCCGGTTCTGCGCACCAATGCGCCCCCCGCATACCCAGAGCGCGCCCTGGAGCGCGCCCGCGAAGGGGACGTGCTTCTGCGCCTCACCATCGACGAGCAGGGGCTCGTGGCGGGCGTGGAGCTCGTGCAGGGCGCGGGGTTCGGGTTCGACGGCCCGGCGGTCGAGGCGGCCTACGGATTGCGGTTCGACCCTGCGCTCGACGACCGGGGGCGCCCCGTCCCTGCGGTGATCGAGTTCCGGACGCTGTACCGCATGGCCTCGGTGCCACCGCTGTCGATGGAGGGCCAGGTCCGCGCGCGCAACGGCAAGAAGGTGTACGCCAACGTCCGGATCCGCGCGGTGTCGCAGGATGGCGAGCACACGGTCCGCACGGTCACCGACGACCGCGGCGACTTCCGCTTCACGGGGCTCGACGCCGGTGTGTGGCTGCTCACGGTCGACTCGCCGGCGCTGCTCCCCACGACCTCGTCGGTGGGGATCCCCCCGGACGGCTACGTCGACGGGGTCTCGCTGACGGTCGAGGAGCGGCCCGACTTCGAGGAGGGTGACCCGCTGATCGACGAGTTCGTCGAGGTGGTGGGGTCGGTCGAGGTGGAGCCGGCGGAGCGCGTGATCGACCACGATCTCGTGGTGAACCTGCCGGGCTCGTTCGGCGACCCGGTGCGCGCCCTCCAGAACCTGCCGGGGGTCGCGCGGGCACCGTTCGGCAGCGGCCAGCTCCTGGTGCGCGGCAACGAGGCATCGGACACGGGCTACTTCCTCGACGGGATGCGGATCCCGCTCGCGTTCCACTTCTCCGCCGTCTCGACCGTCGTCGCCGCCGATCTGCTGAAGTCCGTCGAGATGGTCCCGGGGGGCTACGGCGTGCGCTACGGCAGCGCCATCGGCGGGGTCGTCGACCTCAACACCACGACCGACCTTCCGAAGAAAGGCCACACGAGCGCGTCGGCCGACGTGTTCCAGGCCACGGTGTTCACGCAGCAGCGCATGGGCAAGGACACGTCGATCGTGTTGTCCGCGCGGCGGTCGTACGCCGACGTGCTCCTCCAGCCGGTCCTGGCCTCGCTCGAGGCGGGGGCCCTGCGGGTGCCGCGCTACTACGACGCCCAGCTCCACGTGGTCCAGCGCGTGGGCGCCAAGGACAGGTTCACCGGCACCTTCTTCCTGTCCGAAGACCGGTTCCGCCTGATCGGGACGAGCGGGATCGACGCGGTCACCTACCGCACCGGCTTCCAGAAGGGGCAGCTGCGCTACGTCGCCGACCGGGGCCGCCAGCGGAGCGAGCTCGCCGTGAGCGCGGGCCCGGAGGTGCAGGAGATCGTGCTCTCCGGGGAGGACACCGATCTCGGCGCGTTCGGTTTCCCCGTCGACCTGTTCGGCCGCAAGGCGGGGACCCTGCGCGAATCCTCGCCGTTTCGGGTGAGCTTCCGGGCCGAGACGCTCCGGGTGCCGGCCGACACGTGGTTCGGGATCCGGGTGGGACTCGACGGCACCGCCGGCAAGCAGCAGCTCCTGTACACGCTCTCCGACGACCCCGAATCCGACGAGACCGGGATCTTCGCCCCCGCGCTGTACGCAGAGCCCACCTTCCGGTTCGGTCCCGTCGACCTGATCCCGGGCGTGCGCCTGAACGTCCTCAAGTTGTCCGACGTCCCCGCGAAGGTGGCGCCAGACCCCCGCTTCCGGACGGTCGTGGACCTCGGATCGCTGGAGCTCCTGGGCGCGGCCGGCCTGTACTCCCAGAACCCGGCCTTCCGCGAGCTCGTGGACGTGCGGGGGCCGGCGCTCGGGTTCGAGCAGAGCTTCACGGGGAGCGTGGGCGCCAACTACGCGTTGTCCGACCGGGGCGAGCTCGGTGTCACGGTGTACCGGCAGGAGATCTGGGACCAGGTGGTGGGGCGCGACGAGCTGTTCCGGTTCGACCAGACGTCGCTCGACCCGGGGCGCGACTTCGGCGCGTTCGCGAACGGAGGTGTGGGGCACGGCACCGGGCTCGAGCTGTTCGGGCGGTGGGCCAACGACGAGCGCCTGTTGTGGGCTTCGGTGTCGATCGCGCGCGCCATCCGGCAGACGCGCCCGTCGCTCGATCCGCGCCCCTCCGAAGCCGACCAGCCGGTGAACGTGGTGTTGATCGCGAGCCAGGCCGTGTCGCGCCGCTCGCGCGTGGGGACCCGGGCGCGCCTCGCCAGCGGACCACCGCTCACCCCGATCCTCGGCGGCGCCTACTTCACGGACCTGCAGGAGTGGGTGCCGATCACCGGCGACCCCTGGTCGGACCGCGCTCCCACCTTCTTCTCGCTCGACGTCCGGTTCGACCACGACGTGAAGTACCGGCGCACGGACCTCGAGCTGTATGCGGAGCTGCAGAACGTGACCAACCGGCGCAACGTGGAGATCCCGGCGTGGAGCGAGGACTGGAGCGAGTTCCGTCCCACCTACGGGCTCCCCATCTTCCCCTCGTTCGGGCTCAAGGTGGAGTTCTGATGAACCCTTCGCTCTGGTGGTGGCTGGCTGGCTGCGGCTCGACCCCGCTGCCGGTCACGACGGTCCAGGGGCTGCAGGTGGTGGCGATCACGGCCACGCCCGCGCAGCCGACCGGGCTCCAGACCGTGGAGCTGGAGGTGTGGGTGGCGGACGGGCTGGGGCTCGGCGCCGAGGTCGTGTTGTGGATGTGCTCGCCGGTGGATGGCCGGTGCCTGGAGTTCGAGGCCCTGCCGGGCTCGGTCGGGCTGCCGCTGCAGTTCGTCACCGAGGTGGGGACCGCGGACCCGGTCTTCCGCGCTACCGTGAACTGGCCGTTCCTCGCGGGCATCGCGACCGACTACGTGGACCCGGAGGTGGTCGGCGGGCTGATCGACGGCGACGACACCGACGTGACGGTCCCGGGGCTGCTGGTGTGGGCGGTCGCCTGCGTGCCCGGCGTGTGCGACGTGATCCGGCAGGTGCGCGCCGATCCGATCGCGGCCGGGCCCACCTGGGTGGAGGCCACGGCGGCGCTCTCGAACCCGGCGAAGATCCTCGAGGGTCTGGAGCCGGGAGAGGCCTCGGTGGCGGTGAAGTTCCTCCCGCTGTGGACGACGCCGTTCGGTACGGGGACGTTCTACTTCCCGAACAGCGCGCCCCTGGTGGAGGCCGACCCCAGCGACCTGCCGCCCGCCGATCGCGTGGTGAACTGGCTGGACCCCGACGGCGACGACGTGCAGTTCCAGGTCTTCACGACCGGGGGCACGGTGGAGCTCGGCGCCGGAACCAACCCGAACCAGGTGACGATCCGCCACGAGCCCGATCGCTTCGGCTGGGGCGACGTGTTCCTGGTGGCGGAGGACGGGCGCGGCGGCTCGGCGGTGTGGTCGTCGACCCGCTCGGAGCGGGCGCAGTGTGAACCGGTGGTGCGGTTGCCCCAGGGGCCCCGGGCCGGGGACCTCTATGCGTTGTCCCGGGGCGCGCAGGTCCTCGACGTTCAGGTGCGTGGGTTCTCTCCGGGGGCCCGGGTCCGCGCGACGGTGTTGGGCCCGGAGACCGGGTCGCTGTACCAGGGCACCGCAACCGTCCCGGACCCGATCCCGACCACGCCGTACGGCGGGTTCGTTGGTGGCTCGGGGGCAACCACGGCGCCGGAGGTGGAGGTCGATCCGTGCCTGTTCCAGGACCTGACGCTGGTCGTGCAGCCGGAGGTCCCGATCGACCCGTGCAGCCTCGGGGGGCTGCCGTTGACGGTGCAGGTGACGGCCACGGACTTCGCCGGAACCAACGCAGAGACCGAGGTGCTGGTCATCGCCCGCAGCCTGGAGTTCTGCCCATAGGCCGCACCTCCGAGCGGCCCCTCGGATCGATACGGGTGCCCGAGGCGGCGGCATGACCTGGCTCGATCGAGCGTTGGACGCGTCCATCGCGGGCTCCTACGGCCGCGGTGGCTTTCGTCGGCACGCCCGCGCCTTCGTCGACCACCCGCCGCGGCGGCTGGACGGGCCGGTGCTGGTGACGGGAGGCACTTCGGGGATCGGGCTGGCGGCGGTCGAGGGGTTGACAGCGGCCGGGGTCGAGGTGGTGCTCTGGGGGCGCGACCGGGCGCGTGGAGCTGCGGTAGTGGCGGCCGGACCGCGGCGGACCTTCACGCCGGTCGACCTCGGTGACCTCGAGGCGGTGGCGTCGGCGTTGGCGTCGGTGGAGGGCCCGCTGGGTGGGCTGGTGCTCAACGCAGGCGGCATGCCCACGGAGCGCACGCTCTCGCCACAGGGCCACGAGGGGATCTGGGCGTCGCAGGTGCTGGGGCACGCGCTGCTGCTGCGGCGGCTGGTGGAGGCGGGCGCGCTGGCGCCTACGGCGCGGGTGGTGTGGGTCTCGTCGGGCGGGATGTACACCCAGGCGCTCGACCTCTCCGACCTGCGCCGCGACCGCGGCTACGAGCGACACGTCACCTATGCGAACGCCAAACGCGCCCAGGTGATGTTGTCGGCAGCGTACGCAGCGCGCTGGCCCGCGCTGTGGACGAGCGCGATGCACCCCGGCTGGGTCGACACGGCGGGGCTCGCGGCTGGGATGCCGTGGTTCCGGCGGTTGACGCTGCCGATGCTCCGCGACGGAGCCGCCGGGGCCGACACGGTGGTGTGGCTGACGCTCGACCCCGCACCCGGGCCCACTGGCGCGTTCTGGTTCGACCGCGCCCGGCACCCGGTGCACCTCTTGGCCCGGACCCGGGCTGGCGACCACCAGCTCCCTGCGCTCCTGGCGCTGGTCGATGCTGCCACCGAACCCTGGATGAACCGATGAGACACACCACCGAGACCCGCCGCGTGCGAGGGTCGACCGAAGCGGTCTTCGACTACCTGGCGGACTTCACCTCCGCGGCGGCGTGGGATCCGGGCGTCGTGTCGTCGAAGCGCCTCGACGACGGCCCCGTCAGGGTCGGTAGCCGGTTCGACGTGCGCGTGCGGTTCGCCGGGCGCGAGCTGCCGATGGCCTACCGCGTCGAGCGCGCCGACCGACCGGAGCGGCTCGAGCTGAGCGCGGTGTCGCCGAGCAGCACAGCACGCGACCTCATCACGCTCGCACCGGACGGCGACGGCTTCACGCGGGTGACGTGGAGGCTGGAGGTGCAGCTGACGGGCTGGTCGCGGCTCGCGGAGCCCCTGATGGGCCCCCTGTTGCGGCGCCTCGGGCGCCAGGCGATGGACGGGCTCGCGGCGACGCGCGCCGGTAGCCCGTGACCTGCCCAACGGTTCACGACGGGTTCACGCTGCGGTCACGGAGCGTGGCCTCCGACGGGTGAGGTTGCGCCTGGAGGTGCCCGTGGAGACCATCGTGAGGAGTTTGTCCGGGGTCGTGGTCGGCGTGTCGGGCCTGGCAGCGCTCTGCCTCGCAGCGCTCCTCGGGGGCGGAGTGGTGGCCACGGCCTTCGGGGGCCTCGCGACCCTCGCGTGTCTCGCGGGCGTCGGCGCCGGGCTGTGGGGCGTCGTGGAGGTCCTCGCCACCCCGGGGGAGTACCTGTGGACGGACGGGCTCCGCTTCGTGGTGGCGCTGGTGCCCGCTGCGTTCTCGCTGGGCGCAGGCACGGCTGCGGTCTGGCTCGCGGGCGCCACCGCCAGTGTGGCTGGGGCGACGGGCTCACTCGTCTTCCCGCTCCTCG
>JBIKWC010000482.1:0-3657 GCA_044356535.1 Myxococcota bacterium | reverse complement strand
GCGGAGGGCGCCGTTGGCGTCCTTCACGAGCCAGCCCCAGCCGCTGGCGAAGTGGTTGACGGACTCGTTGGCGAACGCCGTCTTGAACGCCTCGAACGAACCGAACTGCGCGACGATCGCCTCGGCGAGCTTGCCCGTGGGCGCGCCGCCGCCCGTGGGCGACAGGCAGTTCCAGAAGAAGCTGTGGTTGAAGTGCTGCGCGGCGTTGTTGAACACCGCCTTGTTGCCCTCCGTCGCGGCCTTGCGGATGCAGTCCTCGAGGGACAGCTCCGCGAACGGGCCGGAGGCCACGGCGGCGTTGAGCTTCGTGACGTAGGTGTTGT
The DNA here is from genome assembly GCA_044356535.1 of Myxococcota bacterium. GTDB lineage: Bacteria > Myxococcota_A > UBA796 > UBA796 > JACKER01. Next base: position 3,334 of record JBIKWC010000482.1, on the reverse strand, counting down.
GGTGTTTCCCGTGGTGGAAGTCGAGCGTCTCCGCGGACATGTGCGGGGCGAGGGCGTCCTTCGGGTAGGGGAGGGCGGGAAGTTCGAACGGCATCTGGACTCCTGTGGGTAGACGAGGCGGGTATCGTCGGTCGGGTCCGCCCCGCCACTCTGGGCCACGGTTCGGGGGTCCGCCCGGTGAGCCGCGACAATCCTCGGCCTTCCTGGGACCGGATCGGGTGGTCTCGCAGCCGTCGCCGTTCTGGAGTATCGTGCAGCGCGTGGAGTCTTCGGAGATGTCCCGTCCGAGTGCGTTTCGTGTGGCAGCGCTCCTCGGGAGCGTGGCGCTCCTGGCCGGAGTCCAGGTCACGTACTACGAAGAGTCCCTTCCGAGCACGATGAATCCGCTCTTCGCGCGGACCATGGTGGATCGGCGGGCCCACGAGCTCGTGTTCGATCGACTGTACTACCGATCGGCCGTCACGTCGGAGCTCAAGAGCCGCCTGGTGGACACGGCCACCGTCCTCGAGGGCGGCAAGGGCGTGCAGCTGACCCTGAAGGAGGGCGTGAAGTGGCACGACGGCGAGGCGTTCGACGCGGACGACGTCTGCTTCACCGTGAGGGCGCTCCTCGACCCCAACACGCCGTCGCTCCTCGGTCGCCAGTACCAGGAGATCCTGCAGAGCTGCGAAGGCTCGAAGCGCGACGTGAAGATCACGTTCGTGAAGGCGTTCCACAACCCCACCGAGCGGCTCGGGTTCCCCCTCCTGCCGGAGCACGCGTTCGCCGGCAACACGACCATCGCGCCCGACAACGAGTTCTCGCTCCGTCCGGTCGGGACGGGGCCGATGCGGGGCTCGAAGGGGCGTCGCGAGGTCAAGTTCACGGCGGCTCCGGGTGTCCACCACACGCCCCGCATCGAGGGCCTGCAGCTCGCAGAAGGTGGTGATCCCCTCGTCCAGGTGAAGACGCTGCTCAACGGCGGTGTTCAGGGCGTGATCTCCGTGGCCCCGCCGCTCCGCAACGACGTGGCCGCCTCGGACGACGTGGCCCTCAAGTCCTACGACCTGCGCTCGTGGTGGTTCGTCGCCCTCAACACGAACAAGGGCGCCCTCGCCGACGCGCGGGTCCGCCAGGCCCTCGACGTGTCGGTCGATCGCGAGGAGCTCCGCCGGCTGACGATGGGCTACGACCCCGAGGACATCGCCCAGCCCTGCCAGTTCATCTCTGGCCCGTTCGTCCCCTCGTCGCCCTACTACAACCGCTCCGTCCCCGTGAAGTCGCGCTCCGACCTCTCGAAGGCGAAGGCGCTGATGGCCGAGGCCGGGGCCACCCAGGAAGGCGGGAGCTGGGTCATCGGCGGGCAGCCGGTGATGCTCAAGATCGGGATGAACGCCCCCCTGGACCTCGAGGCGAAGGATCTCCTCAACCAGCTCGGCAACCAGCTGCAGTCGGCCGGGTTCCAGCGGCAGGTGTACAAGGTCTCGGCCGACGACTGGGTCAACAAGGCGCAGTCCGCGCAGCTCGGCGACTTCGACATGTTGATCGGGAAGTGGTCGTTCGGCGTCGTCGAGGACGTGGGTCACCAGTTCCACACCCGGTCCCGGGGCAGCGGCACCCTCAACCTGTTCGACTTCTCGAACCCCGAGGTCGACGCGCTGCTCACGTCGTACGACCAGGCCACCACCGATACGCAGGCCCAGGACGCCTACCACGAGCTGCACGCGATGCTCGCCCAGCAGCTGCCCTACCTCTTCCTGTGGAAGCTCGACACGAAGTCGGCCTGGCGCATGGAGGTGAAGGGCAACACCATCACCCCGTACTTCTACTTCACCGAGTTCGACGGCTGGACTGCGATCGCGACGCAGTCCGAGCAGTGAGCCCAGGAGCCTGCGTCAGGGCGGGCTGAGCTGGAAGAAGAACGCCCCCGAGCCCACGTGGATCCGCTCGCCGCCGAACAACCGGCGCTCCACGATCCGCTCGCCGTTGACCCAGGTGCCGCCCACCGAGCCGAGATCCTCGGCGTACCAGCGCCCGTCGCGGGAGAACACCCTGGCGTGCCGGCGCGACACCTGCGCGTCGTACGTGATCTGGATCGTGGACTCGCGGGCCCGCCCGATCACCACGCCTTCGTCGTCGACCGGGACCGACTGCTCCCCCGAGATGCCGTCGTCGTGGACGAGGGTGCCGCGGGAGGTGTGGGTAGACCCCGGGTGGAACAGGATCTCCGGCGGTGGGCCGTCGTCTTCGGCGTCGGCGTCGGCCTGGAGCAGGGTGGTGTCGTCGGGGGTGACCCACGGCCTCGCGTGGGAGATGTGCAGGAGCGCGGCGATCTCCTCGATGACCTCGGCCTCTGCCACCTCGACGGCCCCGAACCCGAAGTAGCCGCCGGCAGCGTGGGCCACCTGCTTGGCCGCCTCTACGACGTCGCGCAGGAGCGTGTCGCCGTCCGCTCCGTCGCGGTGGCACAGCTCCACCAACGCCTGCTGCCCGCGGATGGCGTACGCCGGGGTGGGTCGGTGGGTGAGCCAGTTCTTCAGCAGCCGCAGCCCCTCGTGCCCCAGCGCGTACCGGGTCTGGGCGAGCCCGAGGATGAGGCTCTGCTCGGCGTCCTGGACCGCGCCGTCCGCCCAGGCGACCTGGACGAGGGGGAGCAGCGCCAGGGTGCGCCCCGACTCCTGGTCCATGCCGAGCGACCGCAGCGTGTCCGACAGCTCCGTTTCGGTCACTCCTCACCTCCGCGCCCGCTCGGGAGAGCGCGGCCGAATCTATCCGACCCCACGGACGCCTGCGACGTTACGGACCCGCCGGAGTGGGAATCGGCATGCGGCAGTGGGAAGAGGTCACCTTCGCGCGCGACCTGGAAGTCGTGTTGATCCCGGACGGGACCCCGCAGCTCCTCCCCGAGGGGACGCGCGGCTGGATCACGCAGGTCCTGGGGGGAAACTACACCCTCCAGCTCGAGACCGGTCGGCTCGTGCGAGTGTCGGCGGCGGACGCCTCGGCCATCGGCCAGGAGGGCGCGGTGTCGGCCGCGCTCGATCCGGGCGCCCCCCTCACGGCGGAGCGGGTGTGGGAGGCGCTGCGCACCTGCTACGATCCGGAGATCCCGCTGAACATCGTCGAGATCGGGCTGATCTACGAGCTCTCGCTCCGCCAGCAGCCCGAAGGCGACCGGATCGACGTGGACGTCACCATGACCCTGACTGCGCCCGGGTGCGGCATGGGCCAGGTGCTCACGGACGACGTGACGGGCAAGCTCCGCGCCCTGCCGGGGGTCGGTGAGGTCAAGGTGGACCTCACGTTCGACCCGCCGTGGGGACCCGAGCGCATGAGCGAGGAAGGTCGCCTCGAG
>JBIKWC010000481.1:0-3667 GCA_044356535.1 Myxococcota bacterium | reverse complement strand
CCGCGACCAGCTCGGGGAGAGCGCCCAGGACTGGGTGGGCCAGGAGCTCGCGCGCCTCGACGCAGCTGGGCTGCCGGACGCCGAGGTGTCACGGGACCCGGTCCCGCTCCGCCGACCGCGCCTGACCGACGACCGAAACGACCCCGAGGACCTCGTCGCCGCCGGTGAGTACGACCGTGCCGCCGACGCGTTCGGCGCCCGTGCCCGAGCGGGGGACGCCGCCGCGGCCGTTCGGTGCGTCGAGCTCCTCCTCGATTTCCTCGATCAGCCCGGTGACGCCGTCGCCCTGGTCGAGAGCACCCCGACTTCTGTCGCGACCCACCCCGACGTGGCCGCCTTGCACGCGCTCGCCCTGGTCCGGTCCGGTCGCTGCGATGCTGCCGAAGCCGTCCTCCGGCGGTGCGAAGGTCCGTCCGCCGGTGGGGCCTGGCGAGAGCTCGGCGCCCGACGGCTCGAGGCCGGTGACGAGGTCGGCGCACGGCGGGCCGCGGATCGGATGGAGGCCGTCGATCGCAGCCTGCTCGTGGCGGCGGGCGCGCTGCGGGCGAGCGCGGCCACGCTCGTTGAGCGTCGGCTGGGCGCAGAGCTGACCGCGCTCGGGGCGGCTGTCGAGCACGAGTCCTGGGACGAGGTGGAGCGGCTCGCCGGCCTGATCCTGGCGCAGGACCCGCGGAACCGCTCGGCGCGGGAGGCGGAGGCCGAGGTGGCCCGGCACCGGACCGCGGCGGCCGCCGACCGCTCGTTCGACGACGGCGTGCGCCTCGAGCGGGCGGGACGGTGGCGCGAGGCTGCCGCCCGGTTCCAGGCCGCGGCGGACGGGGGGCGCCGCGAGGCGGCGGGGCGGTCGGCTGCGCTCACCGCGAAGGCGGAGGCCGAGGAGCGCGAAGGGGCCGTCGCCGCCGTCCTGCGAGCGCTGGGCGACGACCCGCGGAGGGGCCTCGTCCAGTGGTCGGCGCTCGACGAAGCAGCGGCCGCCGAGGTTCGGAGCCGGGCGTCCCCGGGGCTCGTGCGCCTGCTCGACTGGTTCGGCCCGATCGCGTCACCGAGGGCCGAGGCCGGGGCGGACGCTGCGCTGGCGCTCGTCGCCGCTGCCGACGCACACGGCGGGGGCCGCCCGGACGACGCGCTCGCCCTCCTCGAGCCACACGTCGGTGTCCTCGAGCGGTCGAAGCCTGCGCGGATGTTGCTGGCAGCGGCGAGGGAGGCTGTCGAAGCCCGGGAGCGGAGGCGGGCCCAGGGGCTCCTCGACGCCGCGACGGCTGCCGTCCACGCCGGCTCCGGCGACGCCGCCGCTCGCGTCTCCCGGGTCCCCGTCCGGTCCCTGGACGGAGAGGGCCGCGCGAAGCTCGCGGAACTGGAGCGGGTCATCGCCGGGAGGGCGCTGGAGGCCACCCGGGTCGCCACGTTCGAGCAGGCGATCGCCGCCGATCCCCTCTCGGCCCTGTCGATGGCGACGCGCGCGGAAGGCGAGTGGCCCCGTCGCCGGCTCCGCGCGGAGGAGGCCGTGCGTCAGGCCTGGCGGGTACAGGACCTCCTCCTCGACGGAGACTCGTTCGACCTCGGGACGCCAGTCGCACGAGGAGCTCCCTGGGTCGCCGTCGACCCCGAGCGCCAGGTGGCCTGGATGGCGGAGACCGCGGCCCACTGGCTCGCACTCACCGAGGTCGAGCTCTCGACCGGGGTGGTTCGGCGCGGCCTCGCCCTGCGCCTGCCGGACAAGTGGGACGACGCCGAGGTCCACCTGGTCGGCACGACCCGGGCCTGGGTGGTCACCACGTTCCGTGCCGTGTGCATCGACCTCGAGCGCGGGATCCCCGTGGCGCGGCTCGGGCGGGAGGAGGACTTCTGGCGTCTGTCGGCTGGAGTCGACGGGGTCTGGTGGCGCGCGGGGGCCGACCGGTGGCGGTGGCGGCCGACCGTGGGACCCGAGCGCCTCGTCGAGTCCGAGATCCGCGTGGTGATCGGGGTCCCCGGGCGGACCGAGGCCGTCGCCCAGACGAGGACCGGCGAGATCGTGACCCTGACGCCCGACGGCAAGCGGGAGCACCTGGTGGTCCTCGGGTCTGGTGGCGAGCTCGTCGCCGCCTGCGCCCACCCGAGCGATCCGGAGGGCTTCGTCGCCGTGGGGTTCTGGCCCCAGGAGGGCCGGATCGACATCGTGGGTGTCCACGAGCACGGGAGCAACCTGGTGAGCCGCCGCGCCGGCGAGTGGAGGAGGCGGACCCTCGCGGCCTCGCGGGCGACGGGGCTCCTCTATGCGCTGGAGCCGGGCTACGACGACGCGAGCCTCGCCGGGCTCACGCCCACGGGTGCCCTCCGCTTCCAGGTGCAAGTGCCCTCGAACGCGGTCCTGCTGACGGACCCGACCGGCGACACGTGCGTGCTCGCCGTCGAGGCCGTCGACGGGATGCGCTTCGTGGTCCTCGGAACCCAGGCGCCCGAGTTGCCGGTGTTGCCGCCGCGCCACTCACACGGCCCGAGGGCGGGAGACTGTTTCGCGAACCCCCCACCGGAGCTCGTGCCGCTCGTCGAGGAACTCGAGAGCGGCGACGGCCTCGACGAGCACCTGGACGCGCTGCTCGCGGAGCACCCGGACGACCCGGTGTTCCGGGACCGCGTCCTCTCGGCGCTCGCCTACAGTTGGCCCGGGCGGGCCGAAGCCCTGGCGTCTCGGCTGGGTGTGGACCCCCGCACCGTCCCCGCGCTGGTCCTCGAGCTCGCGGATCAGACAGGGGAGGCACAGGTCTACGGCCCCATCGAGGCCCTCCTCGAGGGCGTCGACCTCAAGGGACTCCCGAGCGCCTCTCAGGCCCACGCCCGCCACCTCCGGGGCGCCGCAGCCCTCGCGCGTGGCGACCTCGCCGCGGTCCGTCGGCACCTGGAACCGGCGAGGAAAGAACCCGGCGAGTGCTCCATCGACGAGCTCCTCGCCTGGGCCGAGGTCGTGGAGGCCTCGGACCCGGCGCTCCCCGAGCCCGCGCTCGCCGAGGTCCGCTCGTGGTGGGAGATCCGGCGGGCGATGGCCGAGGCCGCGAGCGCGCTGGCCCGCGGGGAAGCCGCAGTCGCTGTCCGGGCGCTGTCGCTGCCGGCGGCGGCGCGCTGCGAGCAGCCGGAGGTCGTCGCCCTCCGGGCGCTGGCCCTCGTGCAGGACACGACCGCGCCGTTCTGGTCCCGGCTCCGCGGCCTGACCCGATTGTGGCGCGAGGTGACGGATCCGCCGATGCCGGCCGGCTCGGAGCCGCCGGACCGGACCGGGTTGCGAGAGGCTGCGCAGGCCTGGCTCGACGGTGTGGCCGCGGTCTCCCGCACGGCGCGGCTGTTGCTCGCGGAGAGCGACGGGTCCCTCACGGTGCGGTGGGCCGTGGCCTACGGCGACGCTGTCCCGAGCGGCGCGCCCGCGGTGGAGACCTTCGGCCGGACGGTCCGCCGGTGCCTTGTGTGGGAGAGCCAGATCGAGGCCCGGTTCGTCCGGGAGCTCGGGGCCGGCGAGGTTCGCTTCGAGGGGGAGGACGCGTTCCGGTTCCTGGAGGAACGACTTCCCACGCTGTCCGCCTCGTGGGAGGTGCACGCCGAGCACCGGCTCACGCGCGTGGTCCGCGCCAGCCCCATCGCGCACCAGGCCAGCGGGAGGGTCTCGCTCGGCTTCGGCACCGACGCGGGCGAGGTG
>JBIKWC010000480.1:0-3688 GCA_044356535.1 Myxococcota bacterium | reverse complement strand
CTCCGACGGCGGCGGTTCGATCCGCATCCCGGCGGCGTTCTGTCACCTGTTCGGGTACAAGTCGGGCCGCGGCGTCAACCAGTTCCTGGACGCGCGGATCGACCGGGTCGGGCTGTCCGTGGAGGGCGCGCTGGCCCACGACGTCGCCGACGCCATCGCGTTCACCGCGGCGCTGGGTGGCGTGTTGCCGGCGTGCCGTCCGGTCCCTGACCGCCTCCGGGTGGGGTTCACGGCGGCGGGCGGGGTGGGCCCGACGGACCCGGTGTTCGCAGCGGCCGCGCGCCGGGTCGCCGATCGCCTGGCTGCGATGGGGCACGACGTCGTCGAGATCGACGCGCTCGCGGGCTCGGTCGACGAGTTCCTGCCGATGTGGGCGCGGATGGCCGCCGACATCCCGCTGCTGCGCGAGTCGACGGTGCAGCCGGTCACCCGGTGGTTGCGGGAGCAGGGGCGCCCGCTGTCCCACGACGACGCGGCCAGGGCCCACGCGGCGTTGTCGGCCCGCATCGACGCCTGGTGTGGCGACCTCGACCTGTGGATCACGCCCACCGTGGGTGGTCCCGCTCCGCGCATCGGCGTGATGGAGGGCCTGTCCCCGGCCGATGCCTTCGCTGCCATCGCCCCGATCGGCCAGTTCACGGCGCCGTTCAACGTCTCGGGGCAGCCGGCGGCCAGCCTCCCGGCGGGGCTCACGGACGACGGCCTCCCGATCGGCGTGCAGCTGGTGGGCCGGCGCGGGGAGGACGCCCTGCTGCTCGAGGTCTGCCGCCGCCTCGAGGCGGAGCTGCCGTGGCGCCAGCGGCGTCCGGTGCTGGCCCGGCGCTGATCACACCACGGCGTCGATCACGAACACCACGCCGAACACGCCCGCGAACCCCAGCGCCGGCGCCGGCAGGGCGGACAACAACGCGACCGGCCAGCGCGGGAGGTCGCGCCGCTCGAGCCAGACGCTGAGCGGGACCCACCACAGCCCCTGCAGGGCGCCGGCGATGGCGCCGCAGGGGAGGGAGAGGGCGAAGTACTGGGGCTGCTCCACGAGCGCGGCTGCGCTCGCGACGAGGGCACCCCAGGCCCCCGTAGCGACCGGCCCGAACACGAACGCCACCGACGCCCGGCTCCGCTCGGGGAACCGCTGCAGGAGCAGCCGGAGCCCGCTACCCACGACGGCGCCGCTGAGGAGGCCGAGCACGCCCGCGCAGGTGCTGTACCCGACGAGGTGGAGCGGCAACCAGGGCTGGGCCGCCAGCGGCGTGATGGTGCAGGTCACCAGCCCGAGCAACGCGAAGTCCCGCGCCCACGTCCAGGGCTGGTGCTCGGTGGTGGAGGCGGAACCGAAGGCGGCGAGGTTGGTGTTCATGGCAGCAAGGTACCGCCCGGCGCGTGCAGCATCCGTGCACCGTCCCAGGAGGGATCGCGGCTTGTCCTGTGCCCGGGCGTGTGCAGGCAGGGGGTGGAGGTGCCCCGTGCCGTCCACGTTCCGCTGCGACGCGTGTGGAGGTTGGAACCGCGTGGACCCGGCGCGCGCAGCGCCCCGGTGTGGCCGCTGCAAGGCGCCGCTCGCGACGGAGGGGAACCCGGTGTCGGTGAGCGACGACGAGCTCGAGCGCCTGGTCTCCGCCAGCCCGGTCCCGGTCCTGGTCGACTTCTACGCGGACTGGTGTGGCCCCTGCCAATCCCTGTCGCCGATCCTGGCCCAGCTCGGGAAGCGGTACGCGGGGCGGCTGGTGGTCGCGAAGATCGACACCGAGCGACACAAGCGTACGGCCTCGTCGCTGGGGGTCTCGGGGATCCCCGCGGTGTTCGTCTACCGGGGTGGGAAGGTCGTGGCGAACCAGACGGGGCTCCGACCACTCCCCGCGTGGGAGCAGCTGGTCGCACCCTTCTTGTAGGGCACCCGGACGGGACTACGCCTCGTCGGTGACGCAGCTGTCCGCGCCTTCGGCGCACTGGGCGTTGTCCGCGGCGTCCGGCGGGGGCGCGACGGTGTGGAGGCGGGACTCCGCCTCTTGCTCATCGGCTTCGAGCACGGCCGGACTCAAGAGCCCGAGCGCTACCGCCAACACCATCGGATGAACATCGAGTCGCATGGTCGGACTCTAACTCCGGCGCCCGCGCCCTGGGAGAGCGCGGGCTCGAATCATGACGTTTGGCGACGGCGCCGCACGACCAGGGCCAGGGCGCCGAACACCAGCGCCAGCGAGCTGTTCGCGCTCGACGAGTCGCAGGAGCAGCTGCCGCGCAGGTACTTGAGCGTGGTGACGCCGCTGTCGCAGATGCCGTCGTCCGTCGGGTCGATGGCGTCGGGGATGCCGTCACAGTCGCTGTCGGTGTCCTGCTCGCCACCGTCGGGGTCACCGTCGTTGTCGGAGTCGTCGTCGAGGTAGTCCGGCGTGCCGTCCCCGTCCGAATCGCCCTGGCTCTCCTGAGCCGTGGGGACGCCGTCGTTGTCGTCGTCCGCGTCGAGGAGGTCGGGCACGCCGTCTCCGTCGGTGTCGCGCGGCGTCGAGCCGTCGCCGTACTCCTGGGCGTCGGTGAGTCCGTCGCCGTCGGAGTCGTCGCCGTACTCGTTCGAGCCGAGATCGCGCTCCTCCTGGTTCGAGATCCCGTCACCGTCGGCGTCGGCGCAGTCACCGTTGTCGTCGGCCCGGTCGAACCAGTTCAGGTACCCGTCGCAGTCCACGTCGGTGTTCGGGGTCTGCTCGTCGCGCGTCAGCGAGCCGTCGCCGTCGTCGTCGTTGTCGAGGTAGTTCGCGATCGTGTCGGTGTCGCGGGCGAGCGGGTTTCCGGCGCGATCGGCGCCAGCGGGGACGATCACGGCGTCCGGCGCGTCGACGTTCGACTGCTCGTCGCAGAAGGTGATGAGCTCGCCGGCGTCCTCGAGGGAGTCCGAGCAGCGGTAGGCCCACTGGACGTTGGCGAGGTCGAACTGCGGCCGGAACACCGCAGAGCAGGTGAGGGTCTCGCGGACCTGGTCCTCGTCCCACTGGGACAGGGTGCAGTCCGTGGCGCGCTCGTACAGGTTCTCCTCGCGGGAGGTGAGCCCGTCGTCGTCGTCGTCGTCGTCGAGCACGTCGGCGAGCCCGTCCTCGTCGGTGTCGGGCTGCGGGGCGCCGAGCGAATCGATCTCGTCCGGGTCGATCACGCCGTCGAGGTCGAAGTCGCGGGTGTTGGTGAGGACACAGCCGCACTCGCTGTAGTCACCGGCGTCGAGCTGGTCGCAGACCGTCACGATGCGGTTCGTGGAGATGATGCCGCCGAACACGGCCTCGTCGGCGGTGACCTCGTAGATCCGGCAACAGGCGCGGGTCTCTTCGTAGTTCTTGAGGCCGTCGCCGTCGGAGTCGCCGCGGCAGCCGGTCTGGTCGCAGTCGTCGATGTTGTCCTGGCCGTCGCCGTCCGCGTCCTCACCGAAGTTCTCGAGGATCGAGCTGTCGTCCGGATCGGACTGGCCGTCGGGGATCCCGTCGTTGTCGGTGTCGAGGTCGCGGTGGGCCGGGATGCCGTCCCCGACCGGGATCGGGTCCACTTCTCCGTCGTCGACCACGCCGTTGCTGTTGTCGTCGGTCCACAGACAGTCCTGGTCGTCCTGGCCCAGCGCGATCTCGGTCTGGTTGGTCTCGAGGTAGGTGAGGATCCCGTCGTTGTCGTCGTCCTCGTCGAGCACGTCGTACTGGTCGGCGCCGTCCGT
>JBIKWC010000479.1:0-3689 GCA_044356535.1 Myxococcota bacterium | reverse complement strand
ACGCTGGGACCGTTCACCCATGGGGCGACCCTCCTGTTGTTCGTGTTGAATCAACAGGAACATACCATGTTCCTACACAATTGGGGTGGTCGCCATGGGTGGACGTCTACCCGACGCATGGTCCGGGATCACCGGCGAGCGTTGCCCGTTGTTTTCCATGTCCTTACTTGCCTAGGAGCGCCAGGTTCTCCTGGATGTGCTACGTTTCGTCCAGACGATCGAGGACAACTCGAGAGGTTCTAGATGAAGAATCGATTTGTTCTTGCCGGAGCCGCTCTCGCGTCAATCCTCGGTGGTTGTGGGTCCGAAGGCACCCTAAAAACCATTCCTGAAAGTGAGTGCGTGACGCTGCCTTCGACGATCGACTGCGGCGGGAGTCTTGGTCATTCTTGCGAGCAGTCCCAGTTTGTTCCTGCTGCAGTACTGGACTGCCTTTGGGACCAGGGGGCTGATCCGCCTGGCTGGCGTCCGGGAACTCCCTCCTTCGTCGAGGAGGAGTGCGCTTTAGGCAGTGACTGCACTGCCAGGACAACGACGCAGACCCTTGCCCTGGTAGACGCTTGCTCCCTACACTCGTGTTGGGACGGCTGTATCGACAGCATGGGGTGCTGCGCTTGGCAGTTGCCGACTCTCGACCCGAACTGGGTCGCGTATCGAAACGACCTGCTGGATGCGATGAACGACGCAGGTTGCTCGAACCTCTGGTCGACCATTCCAGGCCCAGAGTGCGGCGAGTTCGAGATCAGTCCGCCCCCGTCCTTCACAGGCGAGTGCCCCGACGGCTATGAATACGCGCGCGAGGGCGTAGATTACCATCTCTCGATTGCGCCTGCTGGTTCCTACATTTCCATTACTGGGCCTGTTGACACCCTCTATGAGAGTGTCTCCGGAGTCGCTGCGCTGGGTGTGGGACCGGCCGAGTTCCTTGGCGGTTTCTTTTGGATCGCGGACAGTGAGTACGGTGGAGCAACGTTCACGGACTGGGTCTTCACGTTTCGACACCCGGTCGACATTAGTGTCGTAGGCGGGGGCTACTACTATGTAACTGCCGCCGAGATGGACAGCGCCGGCGCCATTGGGACTGGTTCTTGGAACGGCGCGCGCGCCAAACTGACTCTTGATGCGTCCTCCCCGGGGGTGGGTCACATGTCGACCGCAACAGGAGCTTGGACGTTCAACATCGAGCAGTCACAGGGTGGCGATACGATCGAGATTCACCTTGAAGGCTTGGCCACAACACAGTGACTGTGCACCGCTGGGTCGCCATCCTCCTACTTGGGTGCAACGACGCCCCGTTGGACGAGGTGTCCATCGTTGGTGGGACCACGGCGCAGCGCGCTGAGGCAGAGGAGATCCTGGCCCGGTTCGACGCCGACACAGGTGGCGCTGTCCGGCTTCGGGCCGTCCGGTTCGAGCGTGACGCGGGAGCTCTCGAGTCGGCGGAGCTGGCAGGGAGCTATCGGAACAATGTGGTCCGGATCGACACGTCCGTACATGGCGACGAGCTCGTGCGGGTACTGGGTCACGAGCTCTGCCACGCGCTGGACGACGATTTGGGCTTGTCGGCGTCGCATCCCGCGGCCCTGGATGCGCTGCGACCACTGATTCTGGATGGCATCCAGGCCGATCGGTCCGCGAAGCACGCGCGTCGGGAGGCGCTGGCCCGCCTTTGCGACGCAGGTGGGGAGGCGGCATCGATGTTGGCCCTCGCGTGCGACGACCTCCCCTTGCCAGCGGAGTCTATGTTCGGCGTCCTGGCGGACGCCTTCCCAGGGGTGGCGCTCCGGCCCGCTCGCGCGCCGCTCTCCCCGGCCGTGGTCACCGCCCAGGCGTCGCACCCCGCCGATCGCTTCTCAGCTGCCCTCCGCACCGACGGGCTGCTGAAGCTCACGTGGTCGGTCGGAGACGGGCACGACATCGAGGAAGCGGCTGAACTCGAGACAGGTGTGTTCTCTGAGACGGAGCCTGCGACCCTGGTGGAGCGGGCGGATGCGGACGGGTTCCCGGCTTTGAGAACGGGATACCTGAGCGTCGTTGGTGGCGAGCCCGCGTCAGCACAAGCGGCTGTGCCTGTGCTGCCGTTCGGTACATCCTACGTGCTGCGAACCCTCGTGCTGGACGACATCGGAGAGTGGCGCGTGGCTGTGGATCGGTGTGACCAGCTGGGCCACGCGTCCCTGTTCACTGCGCGTGGACAGTTGTGGCTTGCTACCCACGACGAGCGGACGACTTGGACTACGTTGATCCCAAGTTGGTAGCCGCGAAGCGCTGCTGGGTTGTCCGTATGGAGACCGGCCGTCTGGCCTCGGCGCTTGACTCTACTTGAGGGCGTGGAGCGACACGAGCGCCGTGGTGCCCAGGCCCACCTCCGACTGCAGCGTGACGGCGCCGCCCAGCGCCTCGCAGAGGTGGCGGACCAGCGCGAGCCCCAGCCCGGCGCGCCCGCCCGACGGACCCTGCACGAACGGCTCGAACACCCGCTCCAGGAGCGCCGGCGGGATGCCGGTGCCCGTGTCGGTGACCTCGCACCGGAGCACGTCGCCGCGCACCGAGACGTCGACGGTGACCGCGCCGCCGACCGTGTGGCGGAGCGCGTTGGACACCAGGTTCTGGAGGACCTGGGCCAGGCGCAGCGGGTCGGTCCGGAAGGTCCCCACGTCGGCGGCGACCCGCAGCTCGAGCGAGGTGCCCTTGGCGCGCGCGCTGCTCGCCAGGCGGTCGGCGACCTCGCGGACCAGGGCCGGGACGTCGACCGTGGCGGCCGAGACCGGGAGCCGGCCGGCCTCGACGCGGGCCAGGTCCAGGAGGTCGTCCACCAGCGACAACAGGTGGCGCCCCGAGGTGTGGATGCGCTGCAGATCGGCCCGATCGCCCGTAGCGGGGTCGTCCAGCAGGAGCTCGGTGTAGCCGATGATGGCGTTGAGGGGGGTGCGCAGCTCGTGGCTCATGCTGGCGAGGAACTCGTTCTTCGCGCGGTTCGCGGCGAGTGCGCGCGCTTCGGCCGCGCGGCGCTCCCCGACCTCGGCCTGCAGGTCGCGGGTGCGCTCCACCACCTGCTCCTCCACCGTCCGGTAGGCCCGCTGGAGGGCGTCGTGGGTGGTGGCGAGCTCGAGGGCGCGCACCCGCTCGAGATCCGCCGTGGCGCGGTCCGACGAGGCCCGGAGCGCCCGCCCGGCCGAGCCGCCGTCGGCGTCGAGGAGGGTGGTGAACGCCTCCTCCCAGGCCGCGGTGGCCGCCTCCTGGCACCCGAGCGCCGCCTCCACTCTCGCCTTCTCGCGCAGGACCGGTGCCCGGTGCCGGCCCTTCGGCGCCCGGCGGAGGGCCTCGTCCACGTGTGCGCGAGCGCCCAGCGGTTCCCCGAGCCCCCGGGCTGCCCGCGCCAACGTCACCAGACAGTCCAGCGCCTCCACCCCGGCGTCGGTGGCGAAGGCCGGCAACGCACGTTCGGCCGCTGCCCGGGCCTCGGTCCAGTCCGCCGCCTGATCTGCCCGGAGCGCGACCAGGAGGTCCTCGTGGGCGCGGAGCCGCGGATCCAGGTCCGGCAGGCCCCGGAGCTGCTGCAACAGGGCCTCCACGTCGTCGGGTCGGCCCTGGCGCAGCCTGCACCGCGCGCGGCCGTACCACGCGAACGCCAGATCCCAGGGGCGGCCGTCGACCTCGAGCGCCTCGAACCCCGCCAGCGCCCCGTC
>JBIKWC010000478.1:0-3693 GCA_044356535.1 Myxococcota bacterium | reverse complement strand
GGGGATCGCGTCGAAGTCGTCGTCGTCGAGGTCCGGGAACCCGAGGCAGAGGTCGACGCCGTCGCAGAAGCCGTCGCGGTCGAGGTCGTCGGGGTCGGAGGGATCGGGGCAGTCGTCGCAGGCGTCTCCGAACCCGTCGCCGTCTGCGTCCTCCTGGCCCGGGTCGGGGTGGGCGGGGCAGCCGTCGCAGGCGTCGGGGAGCCCGTCGCTGTCGTCGTCCAGCCGGTCGTCCCCGTCGCAGACGTCTTCGGGCGCGCAGACCTGGTCGTCGTCCGGATCGTCGCAGTCCTCGTCGAACACCTCGGCGGTGGGGTTCACCCCCACGATGCCGGCCGCGTCCCCGTCGAAGCCGCCAGCGACCAGGATCCGGCCATCCGCCAGCCGGGTCGTCGTCCCCGCCCCGCGCGCCCGCGCCATCGACCGCTCGCCCCGCCACGTGCCGGTGGTGGGATCGAACCGGTCGACGTTCGCCAGGATGGCGTCGAAGGAGGCGCTCGAACCCCACGAGCCCGCGACGAACACCGACCCCGAAGGCAACACGGCAGCCTCGGTGATGTTGTGGTCGCGGGGGGCGCTCGGGACGGCGGTCCAGGTGTCCGCCAGGGGGTCCCAGGTGAACGCGTCGCGGACGACGACGCCGTTGCTGGTGCCGCCCACGACCAGGAGCTCCCCGGACGGGAGGGGCGCCGCCGAGTGGCCCTGCAGCCCCGTGGGCAACGACGCGACCGGCACGAACGCGTCGGTGGTCGCGTCGAACACGTCGACCGAGGTCGCGGTCGTGAAGCAGGAGAAGGCGGCGCCGGGCATGCGACAGCCGCCGGCCACCACGACCCGGCCGTCGGGCAGCAGCGTCGCGGTCGCGTCCTGGCGTGGATCGGACATCGCGGTGGCCACGGACGTCCAGGTGTCGGTCCCGGGGTCGTAGACCTCCGCGTCGTCCGACAGCGCGGTGCAGGTGAAGGAGTAGGCGGTGCAGCCCCCGAACACGAGCACACGCCCGTCGGGGAGCAGGGCGCTGCCAGGGTCGTCGCGCCCCGACCGCATGGCGCCGGTGGCGCGGAAGGTCCCCGTGCCCGGGTCGTACAGGTCGGCGGTGGGGAGCAGGCCATCGTCGCCGGCGGGCACCAGCACCCGGCCCGAGGAGAGCGTGAAGGCCAGGGTCTTGGCTCGACCCCGGGTCATGGAGCCGGTCACGGCCCAGGTCCGCGTGACGGGGTCGTACACCTCGGCGTCGGTGACGTAGGTGGTGGAGCCCAGCGCGGTGTAGCCGCCCGCCACGAGGACCCGCCCGTCCTGCAGCAGCGCGGCCGCGTGGGAGTGCCGGGGCGTGACGAGGACGGTCGATTCGGTCCACGCGGGGTCGACCCGGGCCGGGTAGGGGACGGGGTCCCCCACGGCTTCGCCCCACGACACGACGAGCGAGCAGCGGTCGCTCCCGGGCGCGGTGACGGGCCGGTCCCACGGCGGCGCGGGGTCGCGGTCCACCGCGCAATCGGGCACGGTCAAGGCTGCGGCGTGCGAGACCCCGTCGGCGCCGACCACCACGGGCCGGCGGACGCGCAACCTCGGCGCTCCACCGGCGTCGAGGAGCTCGAGGACGCCCTCGACGAGCCGCAGCCCGGCGACCTGGTGGAGGTCGACGTCGTAGGTGACGGTCTCGCGGGCGGGGGCGCTGGCGAACACGAGCCAGTCCTCCACCCCTCCGGTGATGGGACCCACCTCGACGTCGACGCCGGGGAGGGCGCCCCGAAACAGGACGCCGGCCCCTTCCCCCCCAGTGGCTGGCACGGGTCGCGCGCCGCGGAGGCTGACCTCGACACGGGGCCCCGCCGCGGAGCGCAGGGTGAGGGGCAGGTCGGCCCGCTCGGGGAGCTCGACGGGCGCGTGGACCCCGGAGCGGGGCGCGGGCGCCGGGTCGTAGGGAAGGGGGACGCCCGCAAACGCCAGGGAACACCACATCGCCACCTCCGCGCGCCACTATCGCGAGCCGGGCGGATGTCACGCGGCGACCTGTCAGGTTCTCCGCGAACTCTCCCGGGCCGGCGCGGGCGGCTCCAGGGGGCTCGGAGAACCGCGAGCGTACCCACCTTGCCCTCTACCGCAGCGCGTATAATCAATAACTCTATTGAATAGGTGATCAGATGCGGAAGCGGGAGTTCAAGGACCGGCTCTACCAGCGCGTCGCCGGCGTCGCGAAGGCGCTCGCGAGCCCGAAGCGCGTCGAGCTCGTCGAGCTGCTGGCCCAGACCGAGCGCACCGTCGAGTGGCTCGCCGAGGCCACGGGTATGAGCCTCGCCAACACCTCCCAACACCTGCAGGTCCTGCGCGGCGCCCACCTGGTCGAGAGCCGGAAGGAGGGACTGTACGTCCACTACCGCCTCGCGAGCCCGGCCGTGGGCGCCCTGCACGCCGCCGTGCGCGACGTGGCCGCCGAACGCGACGCCGAGCTCGAGCGCCTGGTCCGGTCGTTCTTCGGTGACCGGGCCGGGCTCGACGCCGTCGGGATGGGTGAGCTGCTGGAGCGCGCTGCGAGGGGCGAGGTCGTGGTCGTCGACGTCCGACCGCCCGAGGAGTTCGTCGCGGCGCACGTCGCTGGCGCCCGGTCGATGCCGCTCGCCCGCTTGGACGAGCTCGCCGCCACGTTGCCGCGGGATCGCGTGGTGGTCGCCTACTGCCGCGGCCCCTACTGCGTGCTCGCCGACGAAGCCGTCCAGCGGCTGCGCGAGGCCGGATTCGACGCGCGCCGCCTGGAGGGCGGACTGCCCGAGTGGCGTGCGGCGGGCCTCCCCGTCACCGCAGCCGCAGCGTGAGCGCGCCCGTCCAGCTCGGGTTGCGGGCGAACGCCGCCCAGTTCACCCTGCTCGTGTTCGTCAACGCGCTCGTCGGCGCGACGATCGGTCTCGAGCGCAGCATCCTGCCGGCCCTCGCCGAGCAGGAGTTCGGCCTCGTCGCCAAGACCGCCACCCTGTCGTTCATCGTGGTGTTCGGGGTCAGCAAGGCGCTCACGAACTACTTCGCCGGACGCCTGTCCGACCGCTTCGGGCGCAAGGCGGTGCTGGTCGCGGGCTGGCTGGTGGCGCTGCCGTTCCCGTTCCTGCTGATGTGGGCGCCGTCCTGGGAGTGGGTGCTGTTCGCGAACCTGTTCCTGGGTGTCAGCCAGGGGCTCACGTGGTCGACCACGGTGGTGATGAAGATCGACCTCGCCGGGCCTTCGCAGCGCGGCCTCGCCATGGGGTTGAACGAGTTCGCGGGGTACCTCGCGGTGGCCGTGTCGGCGCTGCTCACGGGCGCCATCGCAGAGGCCACGCACCTCCGCCCGGAGCCGTTCTGGCTCGGGGTCGGGTTCATCGTGCTCGGCCTGCTGGCGTCGGTGCTGTTCGTCCGCGAGACGCGCCACCACGTGGCGCACGAGGTCCGCGGGCACGTCGGCGGCGAAGCCGGGCTCACGCAGGGCGAGGTGTTCGCCCGCGCCACGTGGCGGGACCCGAACCTGTCGGCCGTGAGCCAGGCCGGGCTCGTCAACAACCTGAACGACGGGATGGCCTGGGGCCTGTTCCCGATGCTCTACGCAGGCGCGGGCCTCGATCTGGCCGCGATCGGCGCGCTCGCAGCGATCTACCCGGCGGTGTGGGGCCTGGCGCAGCTCGTCACGGGAGGGCTGTCGGATCGCATCGGGCGCAAGGGGCTGATCGT
>JBIKWC010000219.1:0-12873 GCA_044356535.1 Myxococcota bacterium | reverse complement strand
TTCGGGTTCCAGGGCGCCGTAGAGCTCCCGTCCCCAGCGGACTTGGCGACGCGCGTCACCTGCTGCGCGCGCGAGGTCGAACAGGCTGCGGAGGGCCTCCTCGGCCTGGGCGCGGGACTGGTGGGCCTCGAGGGCGCGCTCCCAATCGGACAGCCGATCGACGTGGAACCTGGCGAGCTCGAACAGGGCTACGTCGCGGGAGGGGACTCCCTCGGACGAGAGCGCCTGCAGCGTGGCTTCGTAGGGGGCGTGGTCCCCGGTGCGGTCACCCAGGGCACGCAGGGCGGCGAAGTCCTCGGCGAGGTCGCCGTGTTCGGGACCGGACAGGAGCAACGCTTCGGACAGCGAGACGGCGGCTTCCGGCAACACGCCCGCGTCTGCCAGGACCCGCGAGAACTCGCGCCGGAGGCTCCGGTCGGTCGGCCGCGCGGCGACCACCCCGCGGAAGCGGGTGACGGCCAGGCCGTGCCGTCCCTTCGCGGCGGCGGCGCGAGCCAGCGAGACCTGGCGCTCCACGTCGCCGCGGAGGACCTCGGTCAACACGGACAGGTGCGGGCGCTGCTCCGCCTTCCAGTGGACCATCCGGCCCAGCACGTCGCGAAGCGCGGGGTCCTCGATCTCGACCAGGATGTCGGTGGCGTCGCGCGAGACCCAGTAGGGAAGCGCTGCGTCGCGCAGCACCGTGAGCGCGAGCAGGCCGACGAGGTAGGCGTCGGTTGCCGAGGTGGCTATCGTGTTGGGCGCAGCCGCTTCGGGCGCCGTGTAGAGGCCGATGGAGGCCCCGCCGTACATGCCCAGGTCGGTGAGCACGACGCTGCCGTCTTCTCCCAGCAACACGGACTCCGGCGCGAGGGCGCCATGGACGGCGCCGAGCCGGTGCAAGCGCTCCACGGCCTCCACGATCTCGAGGAGCAGGGGCGCCCGCTCGTCGACGGGGAGGTACCCCAACCGGGACGCGAGGTTGACCCCGGGCTCCCCGAACACGCAGTAGGCAAAGCCCGACCAGTCCTGGTCGAAGGTGATCACCGGCGCGAGGTCGGTGCCCGCGAGCCGCTTCTGCGCGGTGGGGCCGGCCTGGAACCGCTCGTACAACGTGGGATCGGTGAGGTGCTGTGGTTGCAGCACGCGAACCCCGACCTCCTGGTCGGTCTCGAGGTCCCAGCCGCGCCACCGCCCGGCGAGCGATGACGGGGCCTTGGCCTCGAGGAGAAGGAACCGCCGGTCGAGGATCTCGCCAGGGCGGAGGTTCGGTCCGCGCCGGAGCTTGCTCTCGGCTTCGGTCACCTCGCCGTCGAGCTGCTTGTCGTCCCTCGACGTCCGCCACGCGGTGACCTTGTCGAGGAGTCGCCGGGCTGCGTTGGCGGCCTCGCCCTCCAGGTGGGGCGAGGGAATCTTCACGGAATCCATTCACTCTCCGTGCCCGGAGTGTACCTGCTGCGCGGTCGGACACGGTGCCCCGGCGTATCAGCCCGCTGCGGGTGGGCGTGGTCCCGGGTCTCCGGGCGGTTCCTGCGGAAGCTGTGCGAACCCCATCCGCCGCGAGACGAGGTGGTCGAACAGACCTGGCGCGGTGGTCCGGAGCGCCATGGATGCCCAGAGGAACCAGCCGTACGCGGCGACGACCCTCGGGGGATCGTCGGAGAGCGCGGCCCCGACGATCCGCTCGGCTACGAGATCGGCTGGCCAGGCGTTGCCGGCGTGGAGCTGGCGGAGGTGCGTGGCGAGCCGTTCGTAGACGAGGTGGTAGGGCGACCACGGGTCCGACACGAGCTTCGCCGACCCCTGGGCCGCGGTCTCGGCGAACCCGGTGGTCACGGGACCGGGCTCGACCAGGACCACGCGGACACCGAACGGGGCGACCTCGACCCGCTGCGCGTCGGCGATGGCCCGAAGCCCGAACTTGGTGGCAGCGTAGGCCCCGGACAGCGGCGTGGCGACGTGGCCCGCGACGCTCCCCACATGGACGATCGTGCCGCGTCGGCGGCTCCGCATCCCGGGGAGCACGAGCTGGGAGAGCAAGACCGGCGCGATCAGGTTGACCTCGAGCTCGCGCCGGAACTCCGGCAGCCCGAGCTCTTCGACGGCCGCCCGCAGCCCGTAGCCCGCGTTGTTCACGAGCAGGTCGCACGCCGCGTGTCGGCTCAGCAGACCCTGGACTGCGGACTTGACCGCCACCGGATCTCCCACGTCCACCACGAGGGGTTCGCAGCCGGTGGCCGCCGCGAGCGCCTGGAGCTCGTCGGCCGACCGGGCGAGCGCCGCGACGTGGTGCCCTCGGCGTCGGAGCCGCTCGACGACGTGCCTGCCGATGCCGCGGCTGGCTCCCGTGACGATGGCGAGGGGGGCGTTCACTTCGCGGGCACCCCGGACACCTCGTGGCACCCGGCGCAGGCCGCCAGGAGGTCCGCGAAGGCGGCGCTCCGATCCTCGAGCGTCTCGGCGCTCACGGAGGCCTGCTGCGCGGCCCGGAACGCATCGCGGGCCTCGACGAGCTGCTTCGTTCCTCCTGTTTTCTCGACGGGTGGGACGACGTTCGCCAGCCCGAACAGGAACAGGGGTTGCTTCGGCGTGACGAGGCCGACCCACGCGAAGGTGGCGGCGTAGATGTGTCGCTCCCGCGCGGTGGCGCCTGGAAGCGTGGTGAGGTTCCTGGGCCGGGGGCCGTGACCGGTGTCCAGGTGGCACTCGGCGCACGTGCGGGCCATGTCGGAGACCCGCTCGGTCGCGCACTCCAGCCGGCCGCACTTCTCCAGCGCCTGCGCGGCGTCGTGCAGGACGGGCGGCACCCCCGGCGCGTCAGCGAGCGCGCCCGCGGCCTCCTTGGCGACCGACACCTGGCCCAACGCCACCGCCAGCATCGCGGTCGTGGCCTTCTCGAAGTGGCCGCGCATCGAGGGGTCCATCGCCGGTGGCGGTGCCGGTGCCGGTGCCGCCGGGGCCGGCTGGGGCACCTCGGCCGGGGGATCCTCGACGGCCGGTGCCTCGTCGCCCGCCATCGCCATCACCCAGCACCAGACCCACATCCTTCCTCCGGCGTCGCAGTATACGGCGCGATAGACGACCCGCGTGGCCGTCGTTCCGTTCCATCGCCCGCCCGTCTCGGTGGTGGTCCCCACGCTCGACGAGTCGGGCCGGATCGTGGCGGTGCTCGATCACCTCGCTGGGCTCGGGGTCTCCGAGATCGTCGTGAGCGACGGTGGCAGCCGTGACGGCACCGTCGCGCTCGCGGCGTCTCGCGGCGTCCGAGTGGTCCAGGGGCCGAAAGGGCGCGCCCGGCAGATGAACCTCGGCGCCGCGGCCGCGCGCGGGACGGTGTTGTGGTTCGTCCACGCAGACGGGGAGCCTGCTCCCGGGTCGGTGGAGGCCATCGAGGCGGCGCTCGGGGTCGACGGGGTGGTCGGCGGCGCGTTCCACACCCGCACCGTCGACGATCGGGTTCCGGGTCCCCCTCCCGCGTGGATGCGGCTCGCCGACGTCCGCCAGCGCGTGACCCGGCACCCGTACGGGGATCAGGCGTTGTTCGTCCGCGCCGACGTGTTCCGCAAGGTGGGTGGGTTCCGCGAGGACCTGCGGATGTTCGAGGACGTGGACCTGTGTCGACGGCTCTGGGGCGAGGGCGCCCTGCGCGTGGTGCACCCCGAGATCCGGGTCTCTGCGCGGCGGTACTACGCCCGGCCGGTGCGGTCGGTGGTGGCGATGAACCTGTTCCCGACCGCGTGGCGGCTCGGGGTGCCGACCTCGGTGCTGGAGCGCCTCTACGGAGCTCCACGCTGATCCCGGTCAGGAGGTGGAACCGCCACAAGACGAGCCCGCGCCGGCGGTGCAGCCGAAGCAGTGTCGGGCGGTCTTGACGCGACGCCCGTCGTGGAGCTCGGGCCGGTAGTCGCGGACGTGTGGCCGCTCCATGTCGGCGTCCATCGCCAGCATCTGGTTGAAGTCGCAGTCGTAGATGCGGCCGTCCCACCCGATGGACAGGGTGTCGAGACACATCAGGCCACCCACCGCGCCGGGGTTGAAGGCGTCCGTGAGCTTCTTCATGTAGGGGGCGAGGTTCCCGGTGGAGTCGAGCCACTCGAGGAACCGGGAGATCGGCATGTTGTTGAGCGCGATCAAGCGATCGAACGTGATCCCGTGGTTGCGCTGCAGGGACGCCTTCCACTCCCGCTCGATCGCGGCCTGGCTGCCGGGCAGGTAGGCCCCCGCAGGGTTGTGCATCAGCGTGAGGCGACGGGCGGGATCCCCCTTGCCGTAGCCCACCTCGTTGAGCGCGCGCATCGCCAGGACCGACTTCTCGAAGGTGCCGTCCCCGCGCTGGGCGTCGGTGTTGGCCCGGCGGTCGTGCGGCAGGCTGGCGACCACCTCGACGCCGCGGTCGGCGAGCCACTGCGGGAGGTCGGCGCAGCGGGGCAGGAGCAGCACGGTGAGGTTGCAGCGGTCGATGACGTGTTTGCCACGCTTGACGCACTCGTCGACGAGGTACCGGAAGTGCGGGTTGAGCTCGGGCGCCCCGCCCGTGATGTCGACGGTGGTGGCGTTCGTGCGGTCGAGCGCCGCGAGGCAGGCGTCCACCGTCTCGAGGTCCATGGTCTCGGCCCAGCGGTCCGGCCCGGCGTCCACGTGGCAGTGGCGACAGGTCATGTTGCAGAGCTTGCCGATGTTGATCTGGAAGATCGAGACGCCGCGGGTGTGCAGGCCGTCGAAGCCCGCTGCCTTCAGCGCGACCTCGAAGTCGCCGTTCGCGAGCTCGAGGGCGTCGAGCATCCGGAGCTGTGCCGCCGGATCTACGAGCGGTGTCCTGCGCGACAGGAGGCTCCGCACCGCGGACCCCGCGCCGAGCCCCGTGGCCAGGTCCTCCGAACGCTCTCCTCCGCGCCCTCCGTCCATGGTCACATCCCCGCCTTCTTGACGGTTTCGCGCATCTGCATGCCGTGCACGAGCGACGCCCCGCCGCGGATCGCGACGGCGACGTGCAGCGCCTCGGTCATCTGCTCGTGGTCGACGCCCTTCGACAGGCAGTCCGTCGTGTAGGCCTCGATGCAGTACGGGCACTGCACTGCGTGCGCCACCGCGAGCGCCACGATCGACTTCTCGCGGGCCGTGAGCGCGCCCTCGGCGAACACCGCCCCGTACCAATCGAAGAACTTCTTTCCGAGGTCGGGGCTCGCGTCCGAGACCTTCCCGAACTCCGCGAGGTGCGCGCGGTCGTAGTAGTGGTGGTCGTGGCTCATGGGATCCTCCGTAGACTACTTGGCTGCGGCGGGGGCGCCGTGGCCACCGGGGCGGCAGGGGTGGAAGCCGTCGTTCGAGCGGAGCTGCTGGTAGCCCTCCGGGTAGCCCTTCCCGCCTTCCAGGTAGTGGTCGCGGTAGGCGTTGTGGACACACATCGAGACGCCGCCGTCCTCGGTCATGCAGTGGAACGAGCAGTTGTCGATGCGCTCGTGGTCGAGGTTCTCGGCGTCCTGGAAGTTCTGCATGAAGAAGGAGAGCTTGTGGACCTTGCCCCGCGCTTCGAGCAGGGGGCGCCAGTTCTCGAGGACGCGGCGTCCGAAGTAGCGGGCTCCCTTGCCGATCCACTTCGCCTTGTAGGCGGCCTGGAGCGCCTGGACCACCGCCCGCGGCGGGTTGCGGCGGTCGAACCAGGTGTCCTTGACCACGGCCATCATCTCGGCGACGATCTGCGGGTCGTCGAACAAGCAGGCGACGTGCTCTCCGCTCCCGAAGACCCCGGCGTACGCCATCCGGTGGCAGTCCGGGTGGCCGACGTGGATGGCGTCCCAGACGAGCGGGGCGCCGAGACCGGCCTCGATCTGGCGGCTGACGCTGTCGAGGTCGACCTCGCTCTTGCGGCGGCGGTTCGCGCCGCGGCCCGTGTCGGCCTGGAGCTGGAAGCTCGCCATCCCGACCACGTCGGCGTGCTGCTTGTAGAAGCGCACGATGTCCGGGACCTCGGCGAAGTTCTTGGAGAACACGGTCTGGTTGAAGATGACGTTGAGGCCGAGGCCGCGCGCCCGCTCGACGTACTCGTGGCGGACCTCGTTGAGCTGCACCTCGCTGCGGTACCCCTTGCGCTTCTCCGTCAGGTCGACGTGGAACGCGACGTCCACGAGCCCAGCGCCGGCGAGCCGCTGCAGGAGCTCGCGGGAGGCGTTGATCCCGTTGGTGAACAGGGCCGGGAACAGCTTGCGCTCGACCGCGCCCCGCACGATGCGCTCGAGCTCGTCGTGGTCGCGCAGGGTGGGGTCGCCGCCCGTGATCTGGACGTTCGTCCCGACACCGTAGTCCTTCGCGATGCGATCGAGCCGTCGGAAGATGGTGTCGAGCGGGATGTCGGGCGTGCTCTCGCTGTTCTCCGAGAGGTAGCAGATGGAGCAGTCGAGGTTGCAGCGCTGCGTGATCTCGAGCGCCACGCAGCCGATGGTGCGCTTCTGGCCCAGGAGCTGGTTCGGCGTGCGGAACTCCGGCGAGATGCGGTCCAGCGTCTCGGCGAGCCGCTGCTCGAGGTTCGCGATCTCGGCTGCGGTATACGCGTACATCTGCGCTCCTGCGAAGTGGGGGGCGGGCGGTCGGCGTCTTACCGTGCCCGCTCTCGGGTAGCCATCCAAACCCGACGGAGACCTTCGGTGTCCACCGAGCGGACGATGACGGCCGACCCCTCTACGTACGACACGTGCCCTCGTCTCACCCGACGATGGTCCAGGGTGACCCCCGCGCGATCGCTCCGGAACAACGACGGCTCGACGAGCCAGGCGGCAGCGAGCAGATCCCAGGGGTGGAACCGGAAGGCCCCGGTCCGGAGCGGCGACGTGGCGAGCCAGCTGCGGCAGCCCGCCCGCAACCAGTCGGGACAGTGCGCCAGCTCGGCGCGGCCGAACCACACGGTGCGGCAGGGCTCCATCGGCACCACCTCGAGGGGGAGCGAGCCGCTGCGCGAACACGCCAGCACCTCGGCCGCGGCGGGGAGGTCGACCGCGAAGTTGAGCTCCGTGGTGTGCAGCGGCCGCAGGTTGGGCAGCCGCCGATCGGTGCCACCGAGGACGACCAGCCGCCGGAACCGCGCGCCCGCCGCCAGCGCCGCCGCGATGTTCGTCATCGGGCCGATCGCGAGCACGGTCCCCTCGAACGTCCTCAGCGCTCGCGCCGCGTCGGTGTCGCGCTCTCCGGGGTGGCCGGCTCCGGTGACCACCGGAACCCCGAACCGTGCGCCGAGCGCCCGCAGCACGCGGTCGGTGTGGGCCAGGGACGTGTTGCCGAACACCGACGAGAACCCGGCGAGCCGAACGCCGCGGGCGTGCAGGAACCAGAGCGCCAGCGCGTCGTCCACGTCTGCGAACGGCACGCCGAGCCCAGGGTCGCAGTCCACCCATACGGGCTCGTCGAGATCCGTCGGCATGAGCGGCACGTATAGTGCGCACCGGAGGATGGGCATGGTTCCGCTGTTGATCACCACCGTGGGCTGCTTCCACACGGTGAAGCCGCGAGTCGACGTGGAAGCGGACTTCGCGGCAGGGGGCTTCCCGCACGAGATCCTCGACGGGGTGCTCGCCGCCAACGTCCGGGACGGGAAGGTCGACTACAAGGGGATCCAGGAGAACCGCGCGGAGCTCGACCGGTACGTCGCGTTCCTGGGCGAGGTGTCGCCGACCTCGGATCCCGCGCTGTTCCCGACGCGCGAGGACGAGCTCGCGTACTGGATCAACGCGTACAACGCCATCGCCATCACGGCGGTCATCGACCGACCGGGACTCAAGAGCGTGATCGACGACAAGATCGACTTCTTCTACGCCACCCGGTACGTCGTGGGCGGCGAGAAGCTCGACCTGTACAAGCTCGAGAACGGCATCGTGCGCCCCACGTACGCCGACCCGCGCGTGCACTTCGCGCTGAACTGCCAGTCGGGCGGCTGTCCGGTCCTGCCGTCCTCGGCCTTCCCCGCCAAGGGGCTCGAGGCGTTCCTCGACGAGCAGGCCCGGCTGTTCTGCAACAACCCCGACAAGGTGAAGATCGAGGGTTCGGTCGTGAAGGCGTCGCAGATCTTCGAGTGGTACAAGGAGGACTTCGAGCCTGCAGGCGGGGCGCTGAAGTTCATCTCGAAGTACCGCTCCGACCTGCCGGAAGGCGCGACGCTCGAGTACATCCCGTACGACTGGACGCTCATCGCGGTGGACGGCCGCGGACCGTGATCTTCGCCTGTTCCGCTGCCTTCGCGGGGCCCGAGCTCGGGTTCGCGGCCCGGACCCGACCCGCCGGCGCCGCGGTGTTCGCCGCGTGGTTCACCGAGGTCTCCGCGCAGAAGTCGGCGAAGACGGAGCTCGGTGGGGCCTTCGACGTGTACTTCCTCTGGTACGAGGCCGACGTCCGGGTCCGCGAGACGCTCCTCGGCGGGTTCCTCGTGTTGTCGGGTTCGGGGGGCGTGGAGCCCGGCTTCTTCGTCCGCGACACCGATCGGGAGGGCCCCCGGTCGTTCGCGCTCCGGCCCATCGGCCGCGCGCAGGTGGAGTTGAACGTCCGGGACGACCGGTTCTGGGTGTACGGCCGATCGAACATGCTCGTGCGCAACCACCCGTTCGCGGAGTGGGACCCCTTCCGCTACCAGGTGTTCGACGGTCCGGAGGTCACCCACGAGAACGCCCTCGCTCTGATGGCGTCCCCGAGCGGCACGTCCGAGCGCAAGCTCTGGTTCTACGCGGAGGGGATCGCGCAGGACTCCTGGGGCGTAGGCCCCATCGATCGCAACGTCCGCGTGGGCGTGATCGGCGAGAAGATGACCCCGTCGCTGTCCTTCGACGTGGACGGGTACTGGTCGTTCATGGACAACGGGCTCGGCGGGCCCGGCGTGTTCGGGATCCTGTTCTGGGTCCCACCCGCGAAGGCCTCCTGACCGACCGCGTACGGGGGGGCTTCCTCGCGGGACGGGCGCAGGTTAAGTTCTCGGATCTGGAGGGCCCGTGACCCAGCCCACTTCCCGACGGGCCGTACGGCTGTTCGAGGTCTGCCTTCGGGACGGCCTTCAGAACGAAGCGGTGATCGTGCCCACCGGGGAGAAGGTCGAGCTCGCGCGGGCGCTGGTCCACGCCGGCTTCGAGGACATCGAGATCACCTCGTTCGTCCGCCCGCGGTGGGTTCCGCAGCTGGCGGACGCAGCCGAGGTCGTGCGGGCCCTGGACGAGACCTTCGGTGAGGACAGCCCCGAGCGGGCCGCGGTGCGGTTCTGGTGCCTCGTGCCGAACCCGGTCGGGCTCGAGCGAGCACTCGACGCTGGCGTGCGGAACATCTGCACGTTCCTGTCCTCGAGCGAGACCCACAACCTCAAGAACGTGAACCGGACCATCAAGGAGTCGGTTTCCGAGGCGCGGGACGTGATCGCCACGGCGCGCAGCGAGGGGCTCGGTGTCCGCTCCTACGTGTCGACGGCGTTCGGCTGTCCCTACGAGGGAGCGGTGGACCCGGCGCGCGTCGAGCAGCTCGTGCTCGACCTGTACGCAGCGGGTGCCCAGGAGGTCGCGCTCGGCGACACGACCGGAATGGCGCACCCGATCCAGGTGGTCGAGCTCGTGCGCCGGCTCGTGCGCGCGGGAGTCCAGAAGGACAGGCTCGCCCTTCATTTTCACGACACCCGCGGGACCGCCCTCACCAACGTCTGGGCCGCCTACGCAGAAGGCATCACCCGCTTCGACGGTTCCGTGTCCGGGGTGGGGGGCTGCCCGTACGCGCCCGGCGCCGCGGGGAACGTCTGTACGCAGGACCTCGTGCACGTGTTCGAGCGGCTCGACGGCCGCCAGGAGCCCCCGGAGGGCAGGGGAGCGGCTACCGGCGTCGACCTCGGCCGGACCCTCGAGGTGGGGCGTCGATTGGAGCAGCTGCTCGGCCGCGAGCTCCCGGGCCGCTTCCACCAGTTCCGGAAAGGCGCTGACGAGCGGAGGTTGAAGAGTGCCTGACGACGCGCCGCGGGAGGGGCGAGCTCGCCCGCAACCTGCAACCCATCGACCCGACGCCAACACCCCGGCCGGGGCGTTCCTGCAGATCGTGAGCGGCATCCGCCGGGGCCTGAACGTGCCCCTTCCGGCCGACCGTCCGCTCATCATCGGTCGCAAGAAAGGCGACCTGATCCTCGACGATCCGTTGGTCTCGGGCGCCCACTGCCAGATCGTCGCGCGCGAGGGCGGGTTCGTGTTGCAGGATCTGGGGTCCACGAACGGCACCCAGATCGACGGCCGGATGGTGCGCGAAGCGGTGCTCAAGCCGGGGATCGAGATCAGCGTGGGCTCGAGTCGGATGGTCCTGTACGTCGGGGAGGATCCCCGCGAGGCCACGGACGTGAGCCGCGCGAGCCCGTCCCAGCTCGAGATCGCCTGGCTCCTCGACGAGGAGCTCGTGGAGCTCCGCTCCGGCGCCGACCGGGGACGGCCCCCGGCAGACGTGATCAGCCAGGACCTCCGCCTCCCCCCTGGCTTGAACGCGGTGGTCGAGGTCATCGCCGGGCAGGACGCCGGCAAGGTGTTCCGCTTCACCAGAGGCAACGTGAGCATGGGGCGCCGCCAGGGCGAGGTCCCGCTCTCCGACGTCGAGGTGAGCCGCCACCACGCGGTCGTCGAGGTGTTCGGCCGCGACATGATCTTCTTGCGCGACCTGGGCTCGACGAACGGCACCTACCACAACGGCCGGCGCATCAACTTCTCCAAGCTCCAGTCGGGTGACACGATCGGGATCGGCAAGACCATCATGCGGCTCCAGATCTCGAGGTGATCGCGTTCGCGCCGGGGGCAGCGTTGGCAGCGACGCCCATCGAGTCCGTGTCGGCCGACGCCGCGGTGTTGTGGGTGGGCGTGCACCGGGAGGCGGGGGTGCTGAGTGACGTCGCTGCAGACGGCGCCTCCGGGCAGTGTGTGTCCGAACAGACCTGGATCCGGTGCCCCGCGGCGGGCGGACCGGTGACGTTCCGGTGGGGCCGCGCCGGCGACGACGACTGGAGGCTCTACGGGCTCCGGCCCGACGGCGGGTGGTCCGAAGGGCCGATCGTGGTCCCTCCGGGCCAGGGCGCCGCCGCGGTGGTGTTGGCTGCGGAAGCGAGCCGGGACGCCGAGCTGGCGCGGCTGCAGCCGGGCGCCGTCACCGCCCAGGACCTCCGCAGCCTGTTCGTGCGGACCGGCGACCACCCAGTGTTCCCCCCGTCTCCGAGCCAACTGCAGGCGGTGGCGGCGCTCGTCACCCACCCGGATCCCGTGGTGCGGCGCGAGCTGCCGGACGTCCTGCTTCCGTGGATGCGCCACACCTCTCTCGACCCCCTGCCGATGGGGGCGCCGCCGGTGATCCCGGCCGGGACGATGATGGCGCTCGCCGAGGATCGGGACCCCGCCGTGCGCCGCCGCCTGGCCAGCAGGCTCCGCGACGTTCGGGATGGACCTCAGGCCTCCGACGAGGTCAACGCCGCCCTGCTCCACCTCGTCTCGATGGGGGGCGGGGCCCAGCGGGCGGCGATGGTGGCGGTGGGCAGCCGGAGCAAGGAGGGCGTCGCCCCGGCGCTCGAGGCGTGGCGGCTGGCCCGGCTCCGCATGCGGGACCCCGGCCCGCCCGGACGCGCTGCCATCAAGACGCTCGTCGCGCTGGCGACCGCGATCGAGGCTGGTGGCGAGGTGGACCCGGCGGCGGCGGTCCGCGACTGCCTCGTCTACCACCCCGAGAAGACCTGGAGCCTGTGGCACGCCTGGCGCCGCGAGGTCCCCCTCGACGAGGAGGTCCTGCTCCGGCTGTTCCGCGACACGGTGGGGTGGTCGCCGACGTTGCTCAAGTACTGGGCCCGGGGCCAGCCCGACGCACTCGAGGTGGTGTTTCGCAGGTGGGAGCCGGGAACGCCGCACACGGATCGGTACCTCGACCTCATCGCGGGGCTGGCGCTCCTCCCCGACCCTCGGTGGGCCGCCCTGCGCGGTGACAACTTGTCGTCTGCCCAGCCCCCCCCTCCAGCGCCGTGACAGTCTGTCCGGCAGTGGGGCGTGGCCCGCGAAGAGGGTAGGGACGAGCGCGCTCCCCAACCACCTTGCGGGTGGCATGCTGCTTGCATCTCAGGGCCATGGAAGCTGCTCGCGGCCGGGATTCCCCCCCGCAGAGTGTGTTACCCGACGCGTCGCGATCCGGAGGGAACGGTGAACGGAAGGTTGGGCGGGTGGGCCGTCTTCCTGGTTCTGGTGACGCTGATCTCTGCGGGGTCGGCGTTCGCCCTGAACCTGGCGCTCGGTCGGTTCGTGGTGCCGGACGAGGTCCCGGAGCGGCCGACCGTGGCGGTGGCGCGCGAGGAAGGCGGCAAGCCGGCGCGGTCGCAGCAGCTGACGATCGACCAGTACCTCGAAGGCATCATGAGGCGGAACCTGTTCGATTCCACGGTCATCGCGACGTGGAACCCGGCTCCCGCTGGTGCGCCGGGGGAGGGCGTCGTGAAGTCCGAGCTGCACGTGAAGCTCCTCGGGACCATCGTGGCGCAGCCGGACACCCTCAGCTCCGCCCTGATCGCCGACGCCGACACGAAGGACCTGCCGAAGGCCTACAACCTCGGCCACCTGCTGTACGACCGCACCGTGGTCTCGATCCAGCGCGACCGGGTCGGGCTGCAGAAGGGCGACGGGACGGTCGAGTACCTCACGATGTCGGACGGGCTGCTCGCCGCGGTCGGCGGCGACGAGGCTGCACCGGACGGCGAGGGAGTGACCCAGTCCGGCGAAAACAAGTTCACGGTCGACAAGGACCTGTTCGACAAGAACATCAACGACTTCGAGTCCCTGTCCAAGATGGGACGTGCGCTCCTGCACCGCGGACCGGACGGCGAGTACGACGGATACCGGCTCTCCGCCATCCGCTAGGGCTCGCTGCCGGATCAGCTCG
>JBIKWC010000477.1:0-3709 GCA_044356535.1 Myxococcota bacterium | reverse complement strand
CTGGTCGACCACGGCTGGCACCGGCCGCCGCGGCAGCGTCACCCGGTACAACGGCCAGTGGACCGATGCCGGCACTTCGAGCTGCAACACGACCCGCCCGCTGTACTGCTTCGAGCAGTGAGCGGACAGGCCAGGAGCTGAGCGGCGGTCGCTGGCGACGCGCGCTCCGCCGCCTCGGGTGGCGTGAGCGCATGTTCGTCGCCCGAGCCACCCTGGCGGTTGCCTCTGCAGCGGCGTTGCTGCAGGTCGCCCCACTCCCCACCACCGTTCGGTTGGTCGGGCGCGGAGGGCGCCTGCCGTGGGGCGTGCCCCCGCCCGAACGCGTGGTGGCGCTCACCGACCGGCTGTTGGCCGTCGAGCGAGGCCCGCTGCGCGCGAACTGCGTGTTGCGCTCCCTGGTGTTGCTGCGGTACGTCCGGCCCGCTCGGGGGACGCTCGTGGTCCGGTTCGGCGTCCGTCCCGGGGTCCGCCCGGTGCAAGGCCACGCCTGGCTCGAGCGGGACGGCGAGCCCGTGTACGAGCGGACCGACCCCCGCGCGGAGTACCAGGTGACGTGGTCGTGGCCATCGTGAGCGCGCTGCCTGTCCGTGCGTGGTACGCGGCCGATCGGGCGCTGCACCTCCTCAAGCCCTCGCGCGTGGGGGTGGTGGCGCGCGCCGTCCACGGCGGCTTGTGGCTCGGCGCGGCGCCACCCGAGGTCCTGGTCGCCATCGACGAGGAGGCGTATGCCCGGAGGTATGCGTACCACGACACCGACGACCACAACCTGCGCGGCTGGTTCGACTGGGAGCGGGAGGTGCTGGCCACAGCCTTCCCACCGAGCGGGCGCGTGGTGTTGACGGCGGCTGGCGGCGGTCGCGAGGTCGTGGCGTTGCGGCGGTCGGGCTACGAGGTGGTCGCGGGCGAATGCAACGAGGTGCTACGGGCCCGGGCGAACGGGCTGCTGCTCCGGCTCGGGATGGTCGGGGACGTGTTGCCTCTCGAGCGGGATCACGCCCTCGTGGGCTGCGGGACCTTCGACGCCGCGGTGGTGGGGTGGGGTTCCTACACGTTCGTGCGCGGCGGGGCCCGCCGGGTCGCGTTCCTGCGCGAGCTCCGGGCCAGCCTGCGCCCGGGGGCACCGGTGCTCCTCTCGTTCTTCGCGCGCACGCGGGACAGCCGCCGGCTCCACCTGGTGCGCACGGTGGCCAACGCGGTGGCGGGGGTGACGGGGCGCGAGCCGACCGAGCTCGGGGACGTGCTCGATCCGACGTGGCAGCACTACTTCTCGCGCGAGGAGCTCGAAGCCGAGCTCGTCGCCGCCGGGATGATGCTCGAGCGGTGGTCGACCGAAGGCTACGCACACGCCGTGGCGCGGGTCGTCGGGTGACCGCTCACGGGCGCTCGGACGGCACCGGGAAGCCCGCTGCTGCCAGCTCGTCGAGGAACGCACCCACAGCGTCGGCGACCTCTGCGCGGGGAGCCCCCGACTCCGCCGCCAGCGCGGACACCACGCCAGCGAGGGGCTCTCCGGCCACCACTGCGGCCCACACCCGGGCGCCCGTCCCGTTCAGCGCGTGGAAGGCGAGGTCTTCGGGGTGGAGGAGGGCGGCCGTCCCGTCGGGGAACGCGGTGTAGACGACGTCGTGTGGGTTCATCGCGCGGCCTCCAGCAGCGCCCGGAGCCGCTCTGCGACCGCTGCGGGGTGGTCCACCACGTCGCGTCCCAGGCGGGCCCGCACCGCCGGGGTCGTGGCCGCCAGCGACGACAGGACCTGGAGGTGGTCGGAGGCGCCGTCGCGGTCCAGCTCGCCGAGGCGGCTCTCGCGGGCCAACGCGAACGTGGCCTCGGCCTGCGACAGCGGCTCGAACGAGGTCTCCGCCTGGTGGACGAGCTCCGACGACAACAGCAGCGCGGGGGTGGCGCGCGCGGCGCGGACCAGGTCGGGCACCAGGAGCTCCTGTTTGCGCCCCTCCAGCAGGGGACACGCTCGCCACTCGCCCGGGCCCGCGGTCGCCGGGTCCAGGAAGATGCCGCGCCGGAGCGCCAGGACCTCGAGGCCGGATCCGCGGCGCGCCAGCAACACCGAGTCGTCCGACACCAGGGCCCAGCCCGCGCGCGCGAGGCCCAACACCAGCGTGGACTTGCCGGTCCCCGAGGCGCCGACGACCAGGCAGGCGCGGCCTTCCAGGGCGACGGCCCCGGCGTGGAGCGCGTACAGCCCGCGGAGCCGCAGCTGGTGGAACAACACGCAGCTGAACACGTGCAGCGGCAGCGGGGTTCGGGTCCAGGTGGTGCTGTGTCGACCGTCGGCTTCGATCCGGGTGGTCGCCGTGGGTGACGTGAGCCACAGGCTCGCCCCGTCCCGCGCGATCGCCACGTCGAGGTGCTGCGCCGTCGTCCGCAGCTGGGTGGGCGCGGGTGGGGGACCGTCCACGACCTCGAGCGCGAGGGGAGCGCTGCCGCCGGAGGACGGAGTGGCGCCGAAGTGCGCGAGGAGCTCGGCCCCGAGCGCGAGCGCGCCGGCCGGGCCGGTGACGACGAGGGCGAACCCGTGCAGCGTGACCTCGAGCCGCCCTCCGTCCAACCCCGGCCTCCGCGGCCGTCCCTAACGGCGACCGTCTCCCGTGGCGACCGGCCGAACCCTTTCCGACCGTGGATGGAACCGGAGAGCAGAGGAGGCCCCGTGGCCTGGACAGCCCTGGCGTTCGTAGTCGGCGTGTTGGTCTTCGGCGGACTCCTCCAGCTGTACATGGGGGTCCAGTCCCAGGTGGCGCGCGGCCGCAAGGTGGAAGGGGTCGCCGGGATCACCGGGAGAGGCGTGGAGCTCGTGTGGTTCCACTCTCCCGGCTGCGGACCGTGCAAGGCCATGGAGCCGTTCGTGCGCGAGCTCGCCCGGGAGCGCCCCGTCGCGATCGTCGACGTGACCGTCGATCCCGACGCTGCCGCCCGACTCTCCGTGATGGGCACTCCCACCACGGTGGTGCTCCGGGACGGCGTCGTGGAGCGCGTGCAGCTGGGCGTGGTCCCCAAGGCTGCGCTCGAGGTCCTGCTGGCGACCTGAGAGGCGGGGGGGTACCTTCCGGTCCCGTCCGGAGGTTCCGTGGTCTCGTTCGTCGCGCTGGCCGCGTGTACCCCGACCACCTCGTCGTCCACGGGGGACACCTCCACCCCTCCGGAGCCCGCGTTCACCGAGCTCACGGTGATCGGGTTCAACATCGAGTCCGGGGGCTCCGACGCGCAGGTCGTCGCCGACGAGGTCGTGGCCGACATGCCCGGTGAGGCCCTGTGGGGCTTCGCCGAGGTGGAGGACACGGACGCAGCGGAGGCCCTGGTCGATGCCGCCGCGGACGCCGGCTCGGACCAGCAGTTCGACTACGTCCTCGGCACCACCGGGTGGACGGACCGCCTCGTGCTCGCATGGGACGACGCCGTGTTCTCGCTCGAGGACAGCGAGGAGCTCGACGAGATCAACGTCGGCGGCACGGCGCGCGCCCCGCTCGTGGGTCGGATGCGCCTCCGCGCCACGGACCAGGAGCTCCTGGTCGTCGTGAACCACCTCTGGCGGACCGACGAGCCCAAGCGGCACGAGCAGGCCGAGCTGCTCAACAGCTGGGGGCGGGACCAGGTGCTCCCCGTCGTCATGCTGGGCGACTTCAACCTCGACTGGGACGTGGAGTCCGGGCGCCACGACGAGGGCTACGACTCGCTCGTCGACGGTGGCGTGTTC
>JBIKWC010000476.1:0-3711 GCA_044356535.1 Myxococcota bacterium | reverse complement strand
CCAGCAGCCCCTGCGGCCGCACGAGCATGACGACGATCAGCAGGATGGCGTACACGACCATCCGGTACTCGGAGAACCCGCGGAGGAGCTCCGGCAGCAGCGTCAGGACGATGGCGGCCAGCGTGGTTCCGCTCACGGAGCCCATCCCACCGAGGACGACCATGATCACGATCTCGAACGACTTCTGGAACCCGAGCTCGCGCGGGTTGAGCGTGGTCCCGATCTCGTGGGCGAACAGCGCGCCGGCCACCCCCGCGAAGAAGGCGGCGTACACGAACGCCTGCACCTTGAACCGCGTCGTGGGGATCCCCATCGCTTCGGCCGCGATCTCGTCCTCGCGGATGGCCAGCAGGGCGCGACCGTGGTCGGAGCGCTTGAGCCGGAACGAGAACAGCAACACCACCCCGGCCGCGATCCACACGAGGAACAGGTTGGTGAGGAACGGCAGACCGTCGAACCCGAGCGCGCCGCCGACGTGGCTCGGGAGCTGCCACCACGGCGTCGCCGCCAGCTCCCCGGTGTCGGTGATGACGTCGCTCGTGCGGGTGACCAGCACACGGACGATCTCGCCGAACCCGAGCGTCACGAGGGCGAGGTAGTCCCCGCGCAGCCGGAGCGAAGGCAGGCCCACGACGAAGCCGGCTACGGCCGCACCGAGGCCGCCCGCCAACACGGAGGCGACGAACAGGAGCTCGGACGAGCCCAGGAAGCCGCCCACTCGCGCAGAGGAGCCCCACAAGAGGAGGTGACCGTAGTACACGCAGACGCCGGTGGTGTAGCCCCCGACCGTCATGAACGCGGCGTGCCCGATCGAGAACTGGCCGGTGAACCCGTTGACGAGGTTCAACGAAACCCCGACGACGATGGCGATCCCCACGTCGGTCAGGAGCTTGGCGAGGAACGGCCCGAGCGCCGGCCCCACCACGAAGTGCATCAGCAGGGCCAGCAGCACCACCCCCACGAGGGGTCCGAGGCCGCTGGTCGCCATCGAGCCCAGGCCGGGCCGCAGCGCCTTCGCGCGTGCCTGCAGGTCGGTGGGCACGTGGGTTGGTGAGCCCATCAGACCTTCTCCGTCACGGCGGTCCCGAGGATGCCGGCGGGCTTGAACAACAGGACCAGGATGAGCAGGGTGAACACGTAGACGTCGCGGAGGTGGGGCGAGAGGTAGGCGGCGCCGAACAGCTCCACGAGGCCGATCAGCAGGCCCCCCGCCATGGCCCCGCGCAGGTTGCCGACGCCCCCGATGACGGCGGCGACGAACGCCTTGAGGCCCAGCAGCACCCAGGTGCTGTGCGCCGGCTGGTTGAGCCCCGGGTACTTGGTGGCGAACAGGAACCCCGCGGCGGCGGCGAGCATCGAGCCGATGACGAACGTGGTGGAGATGACCCGATCGACGTTGATTCCCATCAGCGCGGCCGTGCGGATGTCGTAGGACACAGCTCGCATCGCGAGGCCGAGGCGCGTCCGGTACACGAGCCACTCGAGGGCCCCCATGAGCGCGAACGCGACGGCGATCACGACCACGTCGACCACGTGTACGTCCACATCGGCCACCGTGAACAGCGCGGACTCCGGCAACAACGTGGGCATGCGCTGGGGCTGGGTGCCGAGGAACATGGGCAGCTGGCCGGCATTCTCGATGAGGAGGCTCACGCCGATGGCCGTGATGAGCACGTTGATGCGGGGGGCATTGCGGAGCGGACGGTAGGCGCGGCGCTCGATGAGGTAGCCGAGCAGCCCGCACGCGAGCATGGAGCCCACCATCACGACGGGCGCGGCCCAGAAGGGGTGCACCGCGCCCGGCTCGCTGAAGCCCAACACCTTCGCAATCAGGTAGGAGAACCAGGCTCCGAGCATGAAGATGTCGGAGTGCGCGAAGTTGATGAACCGCAGGATGCCGTACACCATCGTGTAGCCGAGCGCGATCAACGCGTAGAGGCTACCGACGGCCACGCCGTCCATCGACGTCTGCAGGAGCTTCGTCACCACGGCGGGTCAGTTCTCGGCGGGCACCGGGGCGCCGCCTCCCGGAGCGACCGAGGCCACGAAGTGGGGGCTGCCACCCTTCATCTCGACCACGACCGCGGGCTTCTGGGCGTTCCGCTTCTCGTCGATGGTGATCGAGCCCGTCACTCCACGGAAGTCCTTCGTCTCGGCGATCGCCTTCGCGAGCGTCTTGCCGTCCAGGGACGGGGCCCGTTCGAGCGCGGCGACCAGCACCAGCGCTGCGTCGTAGCCGAGGGCGGCGAGGCCGTCCGGAACGGCCTGGTACTTCGCCTGGTACGCCTGGACGAACGCGCCCACCTCGGGGCGGGCCTCCTCGGCCGCGTAGTGGTTCGAGTAGAAGCTGCCTTCGATGGCGGACCCACCGATCTCGGCGAGCTTGGCGGAGTCCCAGCCGTCGCCGCCGAGCATCGGAGCCTCGATCCCGAGCTTGCGGGCCTGGATCGCGATGTTGCCCACGTCCGTGTAGTACCCGGGGAGGTACACGACCTGCACGCCGCCCGCCTTGATGGTGCCGAGCTGCGCGGAGAAGTCCTGGTCACCGGCAGTGTACGCCTGCTCCGTGACCACCTGGCCGCCGTTCGCGACGAACGCCTTGCCGAAGTCGTCCTTGAGGCCCTTCGAGTACGCCGAGCCCTGGTCGTACAGCGTGGCGGCCTTCGTGGCCTTCAGGTTCTCGCTGGCGAACTTCGCGCCCACGAAACCCTGGAACTCGTCGACGAAGCACACGCGGAAGATCATGTCCCCCACGTCCGTGACCTTCGCGTTGGTGGAGGAGGGCGAGATCATCGGCACGCCGTACTGCTGCGCCACCCGCCCGCCCGCGATCGACAAGCTGGACGCCACCTCGCCGAGGATGGCGACCACCTTGTCCTCGGTGATCAGCCGGGTCACCACCGTGCCCGCCTCCTGGGTCTTGCCCTGGTCGTCGTAGTGCTTGAGCTCGATGCGCTTGCCCTTCACGCCGCCCTTGGCGTTCACCTGCTCGAGCGCGAGGACGATGCCGTTGTGGGTCGACTGGCCGAAGGTGGCCTCGGCGCCCGTCATCGATCCGTACTCGCCGATGAGGATGGTGTCGGCGGGGGGCTCGACCACGGCCGCGCTCTTGTCCGCCGAGGGGCCCGATCCGGTGCAGGCAGCGAGGAGCAGGAAGGCGAGGGGACGGTGCATGCGGAGCCTCGGCGTGGGAGGCCTTCGTTACCGTGCGCTGCGGCCTCCTGTCAACGCGATGGTGACATTGTGGTCGGGCGCGCGACCGCCGAGGGCGGGCAGCGGTGGATCAGCCGCGTCCGAACCGGGTGGACAGCGCGGACCCGATGCCGAGCGTGCTCGCGGCGCCCACCACCAGCCAGCCGACCCACGGCAGCGAACCGAGGAACGTGAGCACCAGCACGCCCACGAGGAACGCGAGCCACCGCCCGTACGGCTGGTTCTGGTCGAACGGCAGCCGGTCCCCCACCGCCTGGCACAACCCGACGAAGCCCAGGAGCCACGCTGCGCCGAGCACCGCCACGAGGCCTGCGCTGACGGGGGACCCGAGACCGATCGTCAAGAGCGTGAACAGCAGGCTGAACAGCAGCAGGAACCCGGTGGCGAGCACGCCCACCGCCGCCGCGCGCACGGGTCGCTCCTCGAGGTCGCGCGCCACCCGGCCCACCCGCTGGGGGAACAGCCCGATCACGAGCACACCTGCCCCCGACAGCGACA
>JBIKWC010000475.1:0-3712 GCA_044356535.1 Myxococcota bacterium | reverse complement strand
CTCCATGCAGGGTGCGATGGAGGCCTACAACTCCATGAAGACCCAGCAGAACTTCTGCTTCACCGTTTCGCGCCGCGGCTCTCCTTCGGAGCTCTGCTACGACGTCCGCTGACCGGAGCCCAGAGCGCTCTCCGTCAGCAGCCAGGCATTCCATCTCTCTTCGGCAAGGACCCCCCCGTGATCCGTTCCTCGTTCGTCACCCGCCTCGTGTCCCTCGCCGTGCTGACCGCGTGGCTGGGTTCCTCGGTCGCACTGGCCCAGGATCCGACCACCACCACCACGCCGGGCGGAACGGTGATCACGCAGAACCCTGACGGCTCGACCACGGTCTCGCCGACCACCCCGGTCGAGCGGCAGCTGCCCGCGGACATGTCCCGGGCGTCGAGTGTCAACCTCAACTTCCCCGTCGACACCTCGCTGATGAGCCTGATCAAGTTCTTCGCGGAGCTCCGCCGCATCAACTTCATCATCTCGGACGTGAAGGCGCTGGAGGCGGTGAAGGTCACCATCATCTCGAACGAGGACGTGTCCCCGGGGGCCGCGTGGGAAGCGTTCCTGTCGGCCCTCGAAGTCAGCGGCTACAGCATCTCGGTCACCGGCAAGACCGCGAAGATCATCAAGGCCGCCGACGCCGGCACCAAGCCCATCCCCATCCGCTCCGGGGCCCCCTCGGAGTCGGACGGGTACGTCACGCAGCTCGTCCAGCTCGACAACACGCGCGTCGACGACATGGTCAAGGTCA
Organism: Myxococcota bacterium; assembly: GCA_044356535.1. Taxonomy (GTDB): domain Bacteria; phylum Myxococcota_A; class UBA796; order UBA796; genus JACKER01. Next base: position 2,970 of record JBIKWC010000475.1, on the reverse strand, counting down.
TCCAGAACATGTTGTCGGCCGAGGCGAAGGTCGTCTCGTACCCGCCGACCAACACCCTCATCATCACCGACACGGCGGCCAACATCCGCAAGGTCTACAAGGTGATGAAGGAGCTCGACGTCGCGAGCCCGAAGTCGACGATGGAGGTCTACACGCTGCGGTTCGCCACCGCTGCCGACGTGAAGACCCTGATCTCGGAGCTCTACGGAACCGCCGACGAGCCCAAGGCCTCGGCGACGCCCGCCACGCCTTCTCGGACCACGCGTACGACGCGGCGCCGCGAGACGACCCCGACCCCGACCCCGAGCGAGAGCGTGTCGGCCGGCGAGGAGTCGAAGTTCATCGCCAAGGTCGTCGAGGACGAGCGCACGAACGCGCTGATCGTGCTCGCCAACGACGACGGTCACATGGCGGTGCGCGACATCATCGAGAAGGTGGACGTGAACGTCACGCCCGAGGGCGAGATCCACGTCGTGTACCTCAAGTACGCCAAGGCCGACGAGGTGCAGAGCGTGCTCTCGTCGCTCTCGCAGGGCGGCTCCCGGGGCTCGAGCGCCCAGACGCCGGCGCGCACGGGGCGGGCGGGGCGGGCGCAGGCTGCGGCCGCAGCGGCGGCGGGAGCGAAGGCACCAGCAGCGGGTGGAAAGGCGACGGCGGGTGAGGAAGGGGACGAAGGCGGCGCGATCGCGGCGTTCGACTCCGGGATGCGCATCGCCGCCGACGAGAACACGAACTCGCTCGTCATCATCGCCGACAACGACGACTTCAAGGTGGTCGAGTCGGTGATCAAGCAGCTCGACATCGAGCGTCGCCAGGTGTTCGTCGACGCCGTCGTGATGGAGCTCTCGTCCGAGGATGCCCTCAACCTCGGGCTCGCCGCGCATGTGCCGGGCCAGCCAGCCGAAGGCGCTGCCGGGTTCATCGGCTCGCAGCTCGGGGCCAGCAGCCTCGGTCTCACCACCGACTCGCTGTCCGGCCTCGCGATGGGCGTGTTCGGCGAGTCCATCGAGATCCCGACCATCAACCCGCTCGACGGCACGCCCACCACGCTCGCCGTCCCCGCGTTCGGGATCGTGCTCAACGCGATCAAGTCGACCGGCATGACGAACATCGTGAGCAACCCGTCGCTCATGACGCTCGACAACGAAGAGGCCGAGATCTCGGTCGGCCGCAAGATCCCGTTCCCGACCACGTCCGGGCTCAACAACCTCGGCCAGCCGGTGGTGAGCTTCCAGCGCGAGGACGTGGCCATCACGCTCCACATCACGCCGCGGGTCAACTCCGAGAACTTCGTCACCCTCGAGCTCGAGATCGAGGTGCAGGAGGTCGAGGACAGCGCCCAGAGCGCGCAGGTCACGGCCGCCGGCGGCGGGTTCATCACGTCGAACCGCAAGCTCCAGACCGTGTCGATGCTGCGCGACAACCAGACCATGGTCATCGGCGGGCTCGTCGGCACGACGGACTCGCTGACCGAGTCGAAGATCCCGGTGCTCGGAGACATCCCCGTGATCGGCGCGCTGTTCCGCTCGAAGGTCGAGAAGCAGCGCAAGACGAACCTCCTGATCTTCCTGACCCCCCACATCGTGGACGGACCGGACGACGTGATGGAGATCCAGCGGGTGAAGGAGGCGCAGCGCGCCGAGTTCCTCCGTCGGTTCTACGGGAAGTCCCGCACCGAGTTCTTCGACGAGCTCGAGAACCTCCTCCGCTACTCCATGAACTTCGTGGACGAGCCGACGATGTTCCGCGGACCGGCGTCGCTCGGGCCCGACCTCAAGCTCGACGACCGCGAGCTCTCGCCCGAGACCCGGACCGCCATCGAGGACGCCCTCGAGGATTCGCGGGCCGAGGCCCCAGGCTCCTCCGCCGGCACCGTGCCGGAGGGCGGCGGGCTCGAGATCGAGGACGAGTCCGCGCCGGCACCGGCGGGAGGGAACTGATGGCGATCCGCCGCTCCGGACTCGAAGACTCTCTCGCCGCGCAGGGCATCCTGGGCGACGCCGTCTCCAAGGCTCGGGCCACGGCGATCAAGCGCGAGATCCCGCTCCGGCAGGCCCTTCTCGAGACCGAGGGCATCAACGATGTCCTGATGGCCAAGGCCTACTCGAACCTCTCCGGACTGCCGGTGGTCGACTCCATCGAGCTCGCCACCATCCAGGTCGAGCACATCCGGGCGCTGCCCCACGCGATCTCGCGGGAGAACGGCATCCTGCCCCTGTACGTCGACGAGTCGAACCAGCTCGTGGTGGGGATGGTCGACTTGCAGGCACTCGGCGTGCTCGACGATCTGCGCGTGTTGTACGGGCTGCCCGTGCGGCCGGTCATCGTCCCCTCGAAGCTCCTGGGGGAGATGACGCAGCAGGCGTACGACAAGGCCGCCTCGTCGGCCGAGGCCATCATCGAGAAGGCGGACGACGAGGTCGAGGGAGAGGCCGATCTCGCGCTCGACGCCGAGCTCCTCGACGACCCGAACCAGGCCCCCATCATCCGGTTCGTGAACGCGGTGTTGTCGCAGGCCATCAAGGAGCGCGCCTCCGACATCCACGTGGAGCCCTACGAGAAGGACCTCGTGGTGCGGTACCGGGTGGACGGCGTGCTCAAGGAGTCGCTGCGTCCCCCGTCGAAGTTCAAGAACACGATCATCGCGCGCATCAAGATCATGGCGGGCCTGAACATCGCAGAGAAGCGGCTGCCCCAGGACGGTCGCATCCGCCGCAAGCTCGGTGGCCGCGAGATCGATCTGCGCGTGTCGACCGTCCCGGTCCGCCACGGCGAGCGCGTCGTCATGCGAATCCTCGAGAAGGGGAAGGTGTTCTCGCTCGACCGCATCGGGATGTACGGCAAGACGCTCGAGACCTTCCGGGAGCTGATCCAGCGGCCCCACGGCATCCTGCTCGTCACGGGTCCCACGGGGTCCGGGAAGTCGACCACGTTGTACTCGGCCCTGCACGAGATCAAGGCGCCGGACAT
>JBIKWC010000218.1:0-12905 GCA_044356535.1 Myxococcota bacterium | reverse complement strand
CGGGCGCGATGTCGAGGTCCACGCCCCGCAGCGCCTGCACGGTGATGGCGCCCTGCTGGTACTCGCGGGTCAGGCCGCGGCAGCTCACGATGGACATCTGGTCCTCCCAGGACTCGTTCGAGCGGAACACATGAGGTCAGGTGTGGCGCATGGCGGCGACAGGCTGGAGCCGCGAGACGAACCACGCCGGATACAGCGCGGACAACGTGGTCATCACCACCGCGATGCCTGCGTAGCCCACGCCGCGCGGCAGGTTGTACCTGCCCTTCAACAGACCGGAGGCGACGATGCCACCGGACTCGTACGACTCGCCGAGCGTGTCGCGGTAGTCGAGCCCGTACTCCACCAGCGGGTACGACAGGCCGAGGCCGAGGGCCAGGCCCATCGCCGCGCCCAGCAGGCCCAGGAGCACGCCTTCGGTGAGGATCAGTCGGGCGAGCTGGCGGGGGCGCAGGCCGAGGGCCATCATCACGCCGAACTCGCGCGTCCGCTCCATCGCCGACATCAACACCGTGTTCAGCGCGCCCATCGTCACGATCGAGCCGATCACGAACATGATCACGTTGTTGGACTTCTTGTCGACGGCGATCATCCCGACGACGTCGGGGATGGCGAGGGGCCACGGCAACACGTCGACCTCGGGCCGGCCCGCCAGGGAGGCGGAGATGGTGGCCAGGGCGGCGTCGGTCTGCTCGGGGTCCGCGAGGTGGAGCGCCACCTGGTGCACGACGTCGGGGGTGCCGTAGACCTCCTGCACCGCGGGCAGGTCCGCGAACGCCAGGAAGCCGTCGAACTCGGCGGCGCCGGTGCGGAAGATGCCCTTCACGCGGAACAGTCGGCTCTGCACCTCGGTCGCGGTGCCGTGTTGCCCCAGGTACACGACCTTCTCGCCGAGCTTCACCTGCAGGGACTCCGCGAGCTTCTCGCCGATGACGATTCCGCGCGCGTCGCCGTCGAGCCAGGTGCCCTGCTTCACCTGGCCGTCGATCTCCTGCACGGTGGCCTCGGCGACCGCGTCGATCCCGGACAGCCCCACGCCTACGCTGCCGCGAGGGGAGGTGAGGAGCCCGCCCACCAGCAGCCGCGGCGTCACCGTGGCCCCGGGGAACGCGGCCCGCAGCTCGTCGGTGACTGCGCTGGCCCCGGTCAACACCTTCAGCTCGTCCTTGCCGTCCTGCCAGCCGTCCGCCTGCACCACGACGTGCCCGGCGAGGGAGCTGACGCCTTTCTCGACGAGCTCGGCGTACTGGCCGGCCTGCAGGGTGATGGCCACCTCCACCATCATCAGGCCGAACGCGATGCCGAGCAGCGTGATCACGGTGCGGCGCGTGTTGCGGAACAGGTTTCGGGCAGCGAGGACCAGCATCGGGTCTCCGAGCGCAAAGGGGGTTCGACTACTCGGACCGGATCGAGGCGACGGGCTCGAGGCGGGCGGCCCGGAGCGCGGGGTACAGCGAGGCGAGCACGCTCACGACGAACAGTGCGGCCACGATGGCCACCACGCTGCCGAGGCGGAACGAGCCCTTGACCACCGGCTCCATCACGATGCCTGCGAACGAGAAGCCATCCTTGAGCGAGGCCGAGAAGTCCAGGCCGTAGGTCACGAGGTAGGTGTCGAGCAGGCCGCCCAGCGCCAGGCCGATCGTCGCCGAGAGCCCCGCCAGGAACACGCTCTCCACCAGCACCAGCCCGACCAGCTGGAGGGGCCGCATGCCGAGGGCCTTGAGCACGCCGAGCTCGCGGGTGCGCTCGAACACCGACATCATCATGGTGTTCAGGATCCCGAACCCGGCGGCGCCGAACACGATGCCGAGCACGATGCCCGCGGAGAAGTTGCGCATCCCGATCAGCTGCGCCGCCTGCGGCGAGGCCTCCGACCAGGGCAGCACCTCCACCGTGTCCGAGCCCAGCGTGGCGCGCAGGCCCGCGACGTACGTGTCGATCGTGGACACGTCCTCGGAGATGACGGTGAGGCTGTGGACCTGGTCGTCGAGGACCAGCAGCGCCTGCAGGTCGTCGAGGTGCATCCACGCGCCGCTGCGATCGAGCTGCGCGCTCCCCGTCTTCGCGAGGCCCACCACGGTGTAGAGCGCGTTGCCCAGCGAGCCGTCGGAGGCCTGCGTCACGGCCACCAGCTGGTCGCCTTCGCCGACGTGCAGCTCCTCGGCGAGCTTGAAGCCCAGGACGAGCTCTCCGGCGGCGTCGGGCCCCAGGAACCGGCCCACCTTCACGCGCTCGGCGGCGGGGAACACCTTCAGCTCGCGCGCCGGATCCAGGCCCACCAGGAGCGCCCCGGTGCTGCGGGTCTCGGTGCCCAGGAGCGCGAAGCCCTGGACGTGCGGCGCGGCCACCACCGTTCCCGGCGTCGCTTCGACCCTGGCCACCAGCGCGTCCGCGTCGGGGAGGGTGTCCTGCAGCACGCGCTTGCCCGGGTAGTCCGGGTGGTGGACCTGCGCGTGGCCGAGCTGCTGCTCGACCATGACCTGGAACATCAGGTCGAACATGCCGTCCTGGAAGGCAATGGACGCCATGCACAACGCTACGCCCACGGCCATCGCGGTGGCGGTGATGAGGCTGCGGCGACGGTGGCGCCAGAGGTTGCGCCAGGCCACGGTGACGAGGAACGACACGGGGACCCCCGATCAGCGCTGTTGGAGGCTCTGCAGGGAGAACATGCCGTCGTCGAGCTGGACGGTGAGGTCGAGGGTCTCGAAGACCATCTTCGTGTACTCACCGGGCTTGTCGTGCGGGGTGAGGGTCATCTCGAGCGGCATCATGCGCCCGCCCCCCACGTCCTTGACGTTGCCGTACGCCATGGTGCGGACGAGGACGTTCGCCTCGTCCCAGAACTCCACCTGGACCGGCACCTTGTCCGGGCGGACGGTGGCGGCCACCTTCCCCCAGACCACCGCTGCGTCGGGCTTGGGGGTGCAGGTGATCACGTAGTTGCCGCCGCTGTCTGCGGGGCGGCCGGTGAAGGCGCACGTGAAGTCCTCGGACAGGCGCGAGTCGCGAACGAGGTCGTCGTTCGAGAAGTGGCTCCCCATCCAGCTCCCCGACATCATCCCGGAGGGGACCTTCATCGTCCGGTCCACCTTCGGCAGGTAGTTCCAGAGGTTGTCCTCCACCTTGAGCGTGGTGACGCCGGCGTCCTTCTCGGGCTCGAGGATGCGCATCAGCGACTTCTCGGTGCCCTTGGACCACGCCTGCATCTTCATCGTCCGCTCGTAGCGGTCGGTCTTGACCTGCATGGAGATGACGGACATGGACTGGTCGCCGCGGGCGGCGTCGTCCGTCGCGAGCAGGAGCTCCTCCATCGTCGGCTCCGCGGCGCCGGCGAGCGAAGCAAGCAATGCATACATCATGTGGACTTCTCCTAGCGACGCTGCGGGTCGCGCGCTGCGGCCTTGATCCGGACGTCCTCGCTGTAGCGGTTCACGATCCTCGCCAGCTCGCGCTCCATCACGGTGTAGAACCCCCGGAGATCCTGCAGGCGGGCGCTCCGCGCGTCGGGTTGGTCGTGGAGCAGCTCCAGCCCCTGGTCTGCGACCGCGAGGAACAGCCGGGTCAACGCGATCTGCTCGCTCAGGATCTCGACCCAGGCGCCCGACCGCATCCGGAAGTACGTCCCGCGGGCGCCCTGGGGACCCGGCGTGCGCAGGATGAGCCCCATCTGCTCGAGGTGCCGGGTGAGCTGGGACGTGGAGCCTTTGCTGATGCCCAGTGCGTCGGCGAGCTGGACGAGCGACTGCTCGGGGGGGTCGCAGATCAGCAGGTGGCCGAGGATGCGGCCCATCGTGACCGAGCCGCCCGAACGCACGAACAACACGCCGAACTGGTCGACGAAGTGGCGCTCGCGGATCTCCTGCTCGGTCACTGGAACCTCGACGTTCAAAACAATCTGAACGTTCGATACCCTGACGCGGTCACGCCGTCCAGTCCAGCCACACCGCCCATCCGGCCCACGCCGCGTACAACACGGCGCCGACGATGCCGGAGCGGGGCACCCTGCTCGCAGCCGCCTGGCCGAGCACGAGCGCCAGGTTCCACCCCGCGAGCGTGGTCAGAGTCGCGAGGACGTAGCCTGTCACGTCATCGGGTTCGCTCCGCCAGAGGTGGCCCAGCGTCCCGATCGGCCCACCCGTGGGGGAGCGGCCGAACGATACCCAGGCCCAGGTGATCCGCGCGGCCCCGGCGAGGTGCTCCGGCGCGAGCCACAGGCCAGCGAGCAGGCACGGAACACCCACCACGCCATGGGTCACGAACCCCACCCACGCGGGCGGCGGGACGTCCTCCCCGAACGACACGAACGAGCCCATCGGCAGGCAGCCGACCTGCCAGTCGACGCCCCAGAGCACCCCGAGCGAGCGGTGGGGACCGAACCCGAACCGGGCGACCCTGGGGACCGCACCACCCGCGAAGGCCACGACCACGCCCACCACGGGGAACGCCAGCGCCGCCCAGGTCCACGCGGCCAGGAGCGACCACATCAGCGGTGCCAGGCGGGGCCGGCGTCGCCGAGCATACGGGGCGTCGTCGCGGGCCACACCTGGCGGAGGTACCCGGCAGCGCCCGTCTCCGGTCGCCAGTGGCGCGGGTACCCGAGCGAGATCTCCTCGAACCGCACGCCGTCGCGCCAGTCGGTGGCCCGCATGTGGAGGTGGCCGCTGAGCACGAGCTCCGCGCGGAACCGCAGGTGCCAGTCCTCGGTCAGTGTGGTGCCGCACCACGGGGTGAACCGGGGGATGCGGAACAGGCGCACGAGGTCCTTCCGCAGAGGCCAGTGGTTGATCAGGATGGTGCGGGTCCCGGGCGGAAGCGCAGCCAGGCGCGCTGCCGTCTCCGTCACGCGGGCGTGGCACCAGGCCTCGCGGGTGGGGAACGGGTCGGGGTGCAGGCGCTGCTCGTCGACGGAGAGGATGCCCTCCTCGAGCGCCCACTTGACGGTCTCGGCGGGCGTGGCGCCGGGCGGTCCCCACGAGTAGTCGAACAGCAGGAACAACGGCGCGAGGACGAGGTCGGTGCCAGGGAACACGGGGTACGGATCCTCAGGAGTGAGTGCGCCGTACTCTCTGCACACCTCCACGAGCCTCCGGTACTTCGCGTCCCCGCGGAGTGGGCTCGACGTCATCGTCCACAGCTCGTGGTTCCCCGGCACCCACACCACCCGCTGGAACCGGGGCGTCAGGAGCTCGAGGACCCAGCGCACGTGCTCCTCGGTCTCCCCGAGGTCACCGGCGGCGACGATCCAGTCGTCCGGGAACGCGCCCAGCTGCTCGAGCGACTCGCGGTTCTCGCGGTAGCCCACGTGGAGATCGGACAGGCCCCACAGGCGGGGGGAGGTGGTGGTCACGGGTCGAGCCTCGCGGCGGGCACGAGGAGCGCGAACGCGACCTGTGCACCGAAGTAGGTGGGGAGCCCCAGGAGCTTGTTCTCGAGGCCGTGGTGGACGAACCGCTCGCGCGCCACACACAGGTCGGAGAACACGAAGGTCACGGCTGCCGCTGGAAGGAGCGCGCCCCCGGGTGCTCCGGAGGCCCACGCCGCCGCCGCGGTCATCGCGCAGATCGCGGTCACGTAGGCCTGGACGGGGCGCCGCAGGGAGCCCACGTGGGGCCCGAGCCACCGCCACACCGCGAACACGAACGGCACCAGCAGGGCCAGCGCGACACCCCCGGCCGCCACCGACCCCGGGAGCTGCAGGAACGTCGCGACGTAGGCGAGGTGGGCGACCAGGAAGGCGCCGAGGCCCACCAGGAACGCAGGCTTCGACTTCCCCAGGAGCGCGACGTCGCCCACGAACGACAGCCCGAGCGCCACCAGGAGCGTGGTGCCGAGCGCCCCCTCCGCACCGGTGGCCCAGGCGAGGAGCACGCACCCCCCGCTCGCTGCGGTCTTCGCGATCGCCCGCAGCCAGAACCACCCCCGCGCCTCTCCCACCAGGAGCGCGGCGGTGGACACGGTCACCAGGGCGACGAGGGTCGTGGTCATCGGGGGCCCGGTATCGCGGCTCTCCGATGGTGCGTGGCCCCTCGGCTTCGGAGCAGCTAGGATGGCGGTCGTGCGCAGGTCCGGTCCCCTCCTCGGCGTCGTGTCGTTGCTCCTCCTCGGCGCGAAGCCCGTGGTCCGGGCGCCGATCGAGACCCTCGAGTGGTCCGCCGACAGCACCCGGGTCGTCGGGGCGGGCCGCACCGGACCCGTCGTGGTGATGGACGGGAAGGGGAAGGGTCGCGTCGTCGGCGACTCGTTGGGACAACCTCGGCTGTCCCCCGATGGCGCGACGGTCCTCGGGGTCCGGGAGGGCGACTTCGTCTCCGTCGAGGTGAGCTCGGGCGACGTGTCACCGCTCGAAGGGGTCCCCAACCGGGGCAAGGCGGTCCGCTACCTGCGCGGCCCGCTGGGCGACGTGGTGCTGCTCAAGGACAGCGTGCACCACGAAGTGCACCGCCGCGGGGCCTCCGTCCTGAACGACGCCCCGCGCGGCTTCAAGAACTTCGACGACCTGTGGCTCGATCCACGCGACCCGCTGCTGTACGTCGACTCCGGGTACGGCCTGTTCGTGTACCACCTGTGGACAGGCGACCTCCTGCGCACGTTCGACTCGGGACGCAGCGATCAGCGCTACCTCGACGCCGTCCGCGACCCGGACGGGCGGCTCGTGCTGCTGCTGGAAGACGAAGACGGCGTCCGCGTGTGGTCCCCGCCGGATCCTCCGGGCAGCCGGCTCGAACTCGAGGCGGGGGCTGCGGTGTCGCTGTCGGGCGACGGTACCTGGGTCGCGATCGGTGGACCGAAAGGCGTCGAGGTGCGGGCCGCCGCGAACCAGGAGCTGCTGGCGGAGTTCTCCACCAAGGGTCCCGTCGTGAAGGTCGCCGCCGCGGGGGATGGCGACCACCTCGCAGTGGGGCTCGAGAGCGGGGCGCTCCAGGTGTTCGACACGAGCAAGCTCTCTGCGCCGTTCCCGACGGACAGGCCCGTCACCGAGGTGGACACGGGCCGCATCCGAACCACCTCGCTCCTCGCAGCCCCCCCGGCGCGCAGGATCCCGGAGCGTTCCATCGCCATGCCCGGCTCCACCACCCAGCTCACGTGGGCCCCCAACGGCCGCGTGGCCGGTTGGGTGGGGAGCAAGTTCGTCGAGCTCGACCCCTCCGGGACCCAGTTCGATCCCGCGGTTCCCCTCCTGCCAGGCAAGCCGTTCGCCTACTCGCGAGACGGCTCCGTGTTGGCCGGCGTCACCGCGACCGGCGTGGCCCTCGTGGACACCCGCAACCCCAAGCGCTGGAAGGTCCTCAAGGAGATCCCCACGGGCGGCGCACACCAGCAGCTGCAGTGGGCGGGGCCCACGCTCGTGGTGGACGCGGGGTCGGGCAAGGCCCAGGCCTGGGATCCCGTGAAGCAGGTGGCGTTCGGCGAGCCGTTCTCCACGAGCCCGGACGTCACCGCGAAGTTCGTGCAGTCTCCGGACGGGGCCATGCTCGCGGTGTCGGGACGCCTCCCGGCGCTGCTCGACGCGCGGACGGGCCTGCGCCTCTCCGATCTCCCCGGGCACGTCGGCGGGGTGGTGGCGGTCGCCTGGAGCTCCGACGGCACGCACCTCGCCACGGCGGGTGTGGATGGCGCGATCCTCGTGTGGGATCCCGCCACGCTCACCCCGGTCGTGATGGCCGACGGCGCTGCGGGGACGCGCCTCGTGTTCTCGCCCGACGGCGCCAAGGTGTTGTCGGGCTCGTTCGACGGCGGCGTGGTGTTCGACACGCAGACCGGGGCCCTCCTCGAGCACCTGCTGTTCGACGGACAGCTCGAGGCCGTCGCCTGGTCCACGGCGGGGCGCATGATGGCCGACAACGCCGGTAACGCCTTCTTCTGGGCTCCGTAGGCGCATCGAGCGCCCGATCCGGCGGCCCCCGCGCCGCACGTTACGGTGCCCGCGTGCGACTGACCGCCCAGGAAGAGTACGGATTGCGCTGCCTGCTGCAGGTCGCCCGACGGGCGCCGGCCGGCGGGGAAGCCGTGCTCGCCATCCGCGAGGTGGCCGAAGCCGAAGGCCTGTCGCTCGACTACGCCGCCAAGCTCCTGCGCGTCCTGCGGCAGGGCGAGCTGCTCGACTCCGAGCGCGGCGCCTGCGGCGGGTACCGCCTGTCCCGCCCGGCCGACACCATCTCGCTCGCCCAGGTGATGCGGTCCCTCGATACCCCGCTGTTCGGAGACGCCTTCTGCGGCGGGCACACCGGCCAGCTCACGAGCTGCGTCCACCAGGGCGCCTGCGCGCTGCGTCCCGTGTGGCACGCGCTCGACGAAGCCGTGAGCAGCGTGTTGTCGCGGGTCATGCTCGCGGACCTGTTGCATCCCGACGCCGCCCAGAGCCTCCAGAGGAGCCCATGAGCACCGAACGTCCCCCCCCCACCGACGCCGAGGCGCTCGTCGAGAGCCGCGCCGACTACGAGTTCGGGTTCTCGTTCGACCTCGAGACCGACAAGCTCCCGCCCGGCCTCGACGAGAGCGTGGTGCGCTACATCTCCGCCCGCAAGCAGGAGCCCGCGTGGCTCCTCGAGTGGCGACTCGCCGCGTTCCGGTCGTGGTCGAAGATGGAGGAGCCGCACTGGCCGCAGTTCGCGTACGGTCCGCTCGACTACCAGGGCGTGTCCTACTGGGCGGCCCCCAAGCAGAAGAAGAAGTCCCTCGACGAGGTCGACCCCGAGATCCTCGCGATGTTCGAGAAGCTCGGCATCCCGTTGCAGGAGCGCGCTGCCCTGGCCGGCGTCGAGCCCACCATCGCGATCGACGCCGTCGTCGACTCCGTGTCGGTGGCCACCACGTTCCGGGCGAAGCTGGCCGAGCTCGGCATCGTGTTCTGCAGCTTCGGCGAGGCGGTCCGCGAACACCCCGAGCTCGTGCGCAAGCACCTCGGCTCGGTCGTGCCGCACACCGACAACTACTTCGCCGCCCTCAACGCCGCGGTGTTCTCGGACGGCTCGTTCGTGTACATCCCGAAGGGCGTGAAGTGCCCGATGGAGCTGTCCACGTACTTCCGCATCAACGAGGCGAACACGGGCCAGTTCGAGCGCACGCTCATCGTGTGCGAGGCCGGCGCGCAGGTGTCGTACCTCGAGGGCTGCACCGCCCCCATGCGCAAGGAGAACCAGCTCCACGCCGCGGTCGTCGAGCTCGTGGCGATGGAGGACGCGACCATCAAGTACTCGACCGTCCAGAACTGGTACCCGGGCGACAAGGACGGCCAGGGCGGCGTGTACAACTTCGTGACCAAGCGCGGGCGCTGCCAGGGCGCGCGGTCCCGCATCTCGTGGACCCAGGTCGAGACGGGCTCGGCCATCACCTGGAAGTACCCGTCCTGCATCCTGCAGGGCGACGACTCCGTGGGCGAGTTCTACTCGGTGGCGTTGTCCAACCACCACCAGGTCGCCGACACCGGCACCAAGATGATCCATCTCGGCAAGAACACCCGCTCGACCATCGTGAGCAAGGGCATCTCCGCCGGCCAGGGCCAGCAGACGTACCGCGGGCTCGTCCAGATCAACCGCGGCGCCGTCGGGGCCCGCAACCACACGCGGTGCGACAGCCTCCTCCTCGGGAACCGCTGCGGCGCGCACACGTTGCCGTACGTCGACGTGCGCACCGGCTCCGCCACGCTCGAACACGAGGCGTCCACCTCACGGATCAGCGAGGACCAGCTGTTCTACCTGCGGCAGCGCGGCCTCACCGAAGAGGACGCCACGAGCATGATCGTCAACGGGTTCTGTCGCGAGGTCTTCAAGGAGCTCCCCATGGAGTTCGCCGTCGAGGCCCGCAAGTTGCTGGAAGTGTCCCTGGAAGGGGCGGTGGGGTGAACGATGCTGGAGCTTCTGAATCTGCACGCCGAGATCGACGGCAAGCCCATCCTGAAGGGCGTCGACCTGGTGGTCCGCCCCGGTGAGGTCCACGCCGTGATGGGCCCCAACGCGTCGGGCAAGTCTACGCTGTCCAAGGTGATCACCGGCCACCCGGACTACGTGGTGACCCAGGGCGACGTGCGGCTCGACGGCGAGTCGCTGCTGGGCCTCGCCCCCGAGGAGCGCGCGCGCAAGGGCGTGTTCCTGTCGTTCCAGCACCCGGTCGAGGTCCCCGGCGTCACGACGAGCGTGTTCCTCAAGACCGCGCTCAACGCCGTCCGCAAGGCCCGCGGCCAGGACGAGCTCGACGCCGCCGCCTTCCTGCGGCTCGCCCGCGAGAAGATGAAGCTCGTGGAGATGGACAAGGAGCTCCTGCACCGCTCGCTCAACGAGGGGTTCTCGGGCGGCGAGAAGAAGCGCAACGAGATCCTGCAGATGGCGCTCCTCGAGCCGCGCCTCGCCATCCTCGACGAGCCGGACAGCGGCCTCGACGTCGACGCGCTGCGCATCGTGGCGAACGGCGTCACCGGGCTTCGTTCCCCGGAGCGCGCGATCCTCGTGATCACGCACTACCAGCGCCTGCTCGACTACCTCGTGCCGGACTTCACCCACGTGTTCCTCGACGGCCGCATCGTGCAGACCGGCGGCGCCGAGCTCGCGCGCGAGGTCGAGACCCGCGGGTACCAGTGGGTCCGGGAGGCGACCGCGTGAGCCAGCACCTGTCCGCGCCGGCCGAGCTGCTCGCCTCGCTCCTGCCGCGCTCCCGCGACGAGGCGTGGAAGTACACCCCCGCCCGCCGCCTGTTCGAGGGCCTCGCGCCCGCCGAGCTCTCCGCCCTGCAGCCCGCGGCTCCCGCCCCGCCGGACGCCGACCGCGACGCCTGGGGCCTCCAGCGGGTGGTGGACGGGCTCACCGCGCCGATCGACCGGACGACGACGGACGACGTCGTGCAGACCGGTCGGGGGTTGTCGGCGGCCCGCCAGCGCTGGGCAGTGCCTGCCGGCGACCACCTCCTCGTGCAGCGCTTCGCGGGGGAGGGGACCTTCCTCGCCGAAGACGCCCTGCACCTCGCGCCTGGTGCGCACGTCACGCACGTCCGCGTCGTGGACTCCGGTGCCCGCGCGTACCACGGCGGCTTCGTCTCCGTGCAGGTCGCCGAGGGCGCGTCGTACACGCTCGTCTCGTTCGTCGGGGGCGGCGTGGTCACCCGGGTCGACGTCGCCGTGCGGCTGCGCGGCGCCGGCGCCACCACCTCGCTCGCGGGTCTGTGTGTGATCCGCGGCGAATCCCACGTCGACCACCACCTCGCGATCCACCACGACGCCCCGTCCTGCACCTCCGGCCAGGACTTCCGCGCGCTCGTCGACGACGCCGCGCGCAGCGTGTTCACCGGCCGGGTCGTGGTGCGCCGCGGCGCCGACGGTGCCGACGCCGCCCAGATCCACCGGGCGCTCCTGTTGTCGGACCGGGCCGTGGCCAACGCGCGGCCCCAGCTCGAGATCCACACCGACGCCGTCAAGGCCTCGCACGGCACCGCCGTCGGCTCCCTCGACCCCGAGGCGCTGTTCTACCTGCGCCAGCGCGGCCTCGACCCCACCGCCGCCCGCGAGCTCCTGGTCGAAGGCTTCGCCGCCACCACCGTCGAGCGCGCCCCCGAGGCCCTGCGCGAATCCCTCCACGCCCAGGTGCGCCGGTGGCGGTCGTGAGCCAGGAGGTCGGGCGCTACGACGTGGAGGCCGTCCGGGCCCAGTTCCCCGCGTTGTCGCAGCCCCACTCGAGCGGTCGGCCGCTGATCTGGCTCGACTCCGCCGCCAGCGCCCAGAAGCCCACGGCCGTGCTCGACGCCCTCGACCACTACCAGCGGGTCGAACACGCGAACGTCCACCGCGGCCTGTACGAGCTCTCCGCCAACGCCACGCGCCGCTTCGAAGACGCCCGCGCCTCGATCGCGCGGTTCCTGGGCGCGTCGTCGCCCGACGAAGTGGTGTTCACCCGCGGTACCACCGAGGCGGTGAACCTGCTGGCTGCCACGTTCCCGCTGCGCGCCGGCGACGAGATCGTGGTCTCCGAGATCGAGCACCACAGCAACCTCGTGCCCTGGCAGCTCGCGGCGGCGCGGACGGGCGCGGTGCTCAAGATCGCGCGCGTCGACGACCGCGGCGCGCTCGACCTCGACGGGTACCGCGCGCTGCTGGGCCCCCGGACCCGCCTGGTCGCGATGACCCACGTGAGCAACGCGCTCGGCACCCGCATGCCGGTCGAGGCCGTGGTGGAGGCGGCGCACGCGGTGGGCGCCAAGGTGCTGCTGGACGGCGCGCAGGGCATCGTCCACGGGACGGTGGACGTGGCGGCGCTGGGCTGCGACTTCTACGCGTTCTCCGGGCACAAGCTGTACGGGCCCACGGGCATCGGCGTGTTGTGGGGGCGCCGCGCGCTCCTCGCCGAGCTCCCGCCCTGGCAGGGCGGCGGCGAGATGATCCGCGAGGTGTTCCTGGACCACAGCACCTGGGCCGAGCCTCCGGCGCGGTTCGAGGCCGGTACCCCCGCCATCGCCGAGGCGATCGGGCTCGGGGTGGCGGTGGAGTGGCTGACGGCGCTGGGCCGCGAGCGCGTGGCGGCCTGGGAGGACGAGCTGCTGGGGTTCGGCACGGAGCTCCTGTCGGCGGTCCCCGGATTGCGGCTCGTGGGCACGGCGCCGCGGAAGGCGTCGATCCTGGGGTTCGTGATCGAAGGGGTCCACCCGCAGGACCTCGCGACGCTCCTCGACGAGCAGGGCGTCGCGGTGCGGACGGGCCACCACTGCGCGCAGCCCGCGATGCGCCGGATGGGCGTGACGGGCACGCTGCGGGCCTCGCTCGGGTGCTACTCGACCCGCGGCGACCTGGAGGCGCTGGTGGAGGCGCTCCGGACGGCGCGGCGCATCCTGGCCTGAGGTGGACGGGTTCCGCGCGGTGCTGATCGTGCAGGCGCTGCTGGGTGCCTTCGACACGGTCTGGTACCACGAGGTGCACCTGG
>JBIKWC010000217.1:0-12919 GCA_044356535.1 Myxococcota bacterium | reverse complement strand
GGCGGCTCTCGGGCGTGAGCGAGGAGCTGTTGGTGTCGAAGTACAACACCACCTTGCGGCAGGAGTCGATGGCGGCGCCGCCGATCCCCGACACCTCGGTGCCCCGCACGCTGAGGCCCGAGGGCAGGGTGGCGTCCGTCGTGTCCGGGAGCGTGACCGTGACGTCGTAGATGCCGGCGTTCAGTGCGGGGAGGTTGGCGTCGAGCTGGTTCGCGTTGCGGAAGCTCACGGTCACGGACTGGTCCCCCACCCGCGCGGTGACGCCGGGCAGGAAGCCGGAGCCCACGATGGTCACCGAGGTCTGGCGGCCAGCGCCGATGGTGCCGGGTGAAACGGCCACGACCTGCAACGCCACCTCCACCGTGTTCTGGTGGGTGTCTTCGACGACCTCGGTCGTCTTCTTCTTGCAGCCCGAGGACGAGAGCGCCGCGGCCAACGCCAGCAAGCGGAGAGTCTTGCGCATGGCTGGCGGCTAACCCGTCACCGGCGGGAGAACAGCTCGCGCGCCACGATCATCCGCTGGATCTGCGAGGTTCCCTCGTAGATCTGGAAGATCTTGCTGTCGCGCAGCAGCTTCTCGACCGGGTACTCGGAGTTGTAGCCGTAGCCGCCGAAGATCTGGACCGCGTCCGAGGCGATGCGGTGCGCGGCATCGGCCGCGAACGCCTTGGCCATCGACGCCTCCATCGTGTTGCGCAGGCCCTGGTCCTTCATCCACGCGGCCTTCCAGACGAGGAGCCGGGCGGCCTCGATGTCCTTGGCCATGTCCGCGAGCATGAAGCCGACCGCCTGGTGCTGGGCGATGGGCTTGCCCATGGTGTGGCGCTCGGACGCGTACTTCATCGCGTGCTCGAGCGCAGCGCGGGCGAGGCCCACGGCGGCGCACGCCACGAGCGGGCGGGTGTGGTCGAAGGCGCCCATCGCGAGCATCCAGCCGCCGCCGACCTTGCCCACGACGTTCTCTTCGGGGATCTCGACGTCGGTGAAGGTGATGCCGCGGGTGTCGGAGCAGCGCTGCCCGAGGTTGATCTCCTTCTTGCCCACCTGCACGCCCTTCCAGGCGCGCTCGACGATGAAGCCCGTCATGCCCTTGTAGCCGGCCTCGCGATCCGTGTAGGCCACCACGAAGTACCAGTCGGCGACGCCGGCGTTGGTGATCCACATCTTGGTGCCGTTGAGGACGTAGCGGTCGCCCTTCTTCACCGCGGTGGTCCGCAGCGCCGCCACGTCGGAGCCCGCGCCGGGTTCGGTGACGCCGTACGCCGCCATGATCGGCTTCTCGACCATCGGGGCGACGTACTTCTGGAGCAGGTAGTCGGAGGCGCCGCTGATCACGGGCTCGAGCGCCAGGCCGTTGGCCTCCATCGCGGTCCCGATCCCCGTGCAGCCCCAGGCCATCTCCTCGTTGATCATCGCGGCGTCGAGGCAGCCGAGGCCCATCCCGCCGTACTTCTCGGGGATGTGGGTGTTCATCAGGCCCTGCGCGTGGGCGGCGTGGATGGCCTCCCACGGGAACTCCATCGTGCGGTCGTGGTGTTCGGCGCGGGGGCGGATCTCGGCTTCGGCGAAGCTGTGGGCGAGATCGCGGAGGGCCTGCTGTTGTTCGCTGCGCTGGAAGCCGATCATGGTGCACTCCGTGGGCCGCGGACCGTCGATGCCCGCAGCGGGCGGACGTTCTAACTGCGCGGGGTGTCGAAGGTTAGGCACGACTCCTGGAGTTCCCGATGTGGCTGTTGGTCGGCGCGGTGGCGTGGGGTGCGGATCCGGTCGGCTACTGGCACCCGGACGACCTCGCCGGGCTCTCCGGGTTGTACGCGAGCTCGTCCGAGCAGCTGCAGGCCCCGTTCGGCGCCCGCAACCAGGAGCTCGAGCGCGCTGCGGCCGCGATCCGCGAGTACCGGGTGGCCCTCGATCTGCTGGGGGACCGCGCCCCCGCGGCCGAGCGCGCCCGCCTGGAGGCCCTCGAGGCCGCCCATGCGGAGAACCACGCCGCCACCCAGCGGTTCGCCGGCCAGCTGGTGGAAGACTACGACCGGGCCTTCACCGCCGCGGTGGAGCGCGCGGCCGCTGCAGTGGGCGTGGTTGCGCAGTGCGAAGGGGAGATCCCGCTGCCTTCGTCCGGGCCCCGCATCCCCGGGAGCCCACGCAAGACGATGCCCAACCCCGCGTGTGTGGGGCGGAACCTCAACGCCGACCTCGCGAAGGCGGTCGACGCCGACAGCGCCGCGAACACCGCCATCGGGGCCATCGTCGCCCGGCCGTGGCCCGCGCTCGCGCCGGTGGCGGTCGAGGCCCAGCCGGTGGTGGGCGAGGGGGAGCGCTGGTTGCGGGTCGTGGACGTGTTGCGCGCGGGGGCCCGGGGCGCGCTCACCGCGCTCGACCGCCAGGACGACGACGCCCGCGAGGTCGTGGAGGCGGCGATGGAGCAGGCCACGACGGAGGCCGAGCTGCAGGCGCTGGTGCCGAAGGTGGAGGCCATCGAAGCCGAGACGGCCGCCGCGCGGGCTGCGCTGGCCGCACCGATCCTGGCAGTCGCCGAGGCGCGGATGGCGAAGTGGAAAGGGGAGCCGACCACGGCCTGGTGCGCGAACCCCTCTGCGCTCGGCGGCTGCAGCGGGGCGGACGCAGGCGTCGACGTGCTCGCGAAGCTCGTCGCCGACAAGAAGGTAGCGGCGGCGTTCCCCGCTCCCTGATGGGTGGTAGGCCAAGGGCCCCGACACCCCCCTCGGGGGTCAGTTGCCGCTGTCGCCCGTGAACGCAGAGGTGGTGCGCACGTCGCTCGTCTCGATGGTGACGAACGAGTCGATGGGCGGCAGCCCCACGGCCGCGCGGATCTCGACCCCCGGACCCCCGGCGCGGACGATCTGGTGGCGGAGCACGGTGCTGGCTGCGGGGTCGTAGGCGACGACGTGGGCCTCGGCGGGGACCCCGACCGCGCCGAACACGGCCAACACCGAGCCGTCGGGCTGTGGCGTGGCCGACCCGATGGCGCTCGAGAGCGGTCCGGTGCCGGCGTCCGCGAGCTCGAACGCGAGCGTGGCCGTGCGGGTGCGCTCGTTCACGGCGTAGCCCAACACCCGCGACGTGGTCTCGGCGAGGGGCGGGGTCGGCGGCGCGGTGCCGAACCGGCCGGAGTCGTACACGAGCAGATTGCGGGAACCGTCGGCGTCGACCTCGCCCCACCGCGCGCTCCCCGGGTGCCACGGCAGGTCGGTGGCGCCCAGGAGCGTGCGCGACTGGAGCTGCGGCGGCAACCCGTACGGCTGCCCGAGCACCCACTCCACGCGGCCGGTCGCGGGCGCGTAGGACACGATCGCGTCCTGGTTCGCCAGCGTCCAGAGCAGGGAGCCGTCGTCGTCCACCACCAGCCGGCGCGCGTCGGCCCAGCGGTCCACCCCCTCGGGGGCGTCGTCGAGGCTGCCCCACCCGAGGCGCGCCTCCGGCCAGAACGTGGACAGCGCGGTCTCCGCGACCACCCGGCCCGAAGCCCCGTCGTACACGACCGCGTACTCGTCGCCGTACGTGCGGGCACCCAGGCCCAGCGTCCCGTCGTAGTCGAGGGGCAGCGCCGTCCCCTCCACGCCGACGCGCTGGAGGGTGGCGTACTCGCCGCCCTGGAGGGGCTGCAACGAGCTGTGCAGCGGGCCCGGCCACGTGGTGTCGAGCCGGGTCCCCGAGCCCCCCACGCTCCAGGCTTCGGTGCGCGCGAGGCCCCAGGTCCAGCGCTCGATGCGCGGCTCGGTCGTGCCCACCAGCGCCACGAACCCCTCGGGGGACGCGGAGACGTCCTGGATGGGCTCCGCGAGGTCGGTCCACCACACGACGCGGCCGTCCCCCCGGATCACCGCGAGGTAGTCGGTGCCGCTCGGCTGGTCGTCGGCCCCGGTCCGCATGGCCACGAGGGTGTCGGTGCCGTCGATGGCGCCTTCGATGACGGTCGACACCTCGGGGAAATCGGCCGGCAGCGGCGGCGTCGTCCACGCGACGTGGCCCTGGGCAGCGCCCTGGCGGTCGGCGAACGCGGTGACCTCGAACTCGTACTCACGGTCGGGGAGCAACCCGAGGAGCTGCACCTCGTGGTGATCGCCGAGGACGTCGGTGCTCACCGAACGCACGCCGTCGTCGTCGAACCACGTCACGAGCAGCGTCCCGTCGAAGGCGAGGTCGACGATCAGCCGGGGAGCTGCGCCCGCCCCGGTCGCGGACACCTCCAGGAAGGAGGCGGTTGCGAAGCCGCTGTGAGCCCCGGTGAAGAACGTCCCGCCGCCCGAGCACCCTGCCAGCCACGTGATCACGGCGCCTCCGTGTCCGGTAGGTGTCGCGGCCCCGCAGATCCTTCGAAGATTCTGCGAGACCGCGCCGCCAGCTACTTGCGCAGCGCCTGGAGCCCGACGAGGTCCCCCTGCTCGAGCAGCTCGAGCGAGGCGCCGCCCCCGGTGGAGACGTGCGTGACCTTGTCCTGCAGGCCGAACTTCGCGAGCGCCGCAGCGGAGTCGCCGCCGCCGACGATCGTGTTCGCGGTGGACGTGGCCAACACCTGCGCGATCCCCTTGGTTCCCGCGGAGAACGCGTCCCACTCGAACACGCCCATCGGCCCGTTCCAGAAGATGGTGCGGCAGCCGGCGAGGAGGCGGCCCCACTCGGCGACCGTGGCGGGGCCGATGTCGAGGCCCATCTTGCCGTCGGGGATGGTGGTCACGACGGACGCCGCCGCCGACTCGGAGAACGTGTCGGCCACGACGTGATCGACCGGGAGGTGGACCTTCACGTTCCGGAGCCGGCACTTGTCGAGGAGCTGGGTGGCGAGCTCGAGCTTGTCGGCCTCGATCTTGCTAGAGCCGACGGCCACGCCCTGCGCCTTCAGGAAGGTGTACGCCATGGCGCCGCCCACGAACAGGTGGTCGATGCGCTTCGTGAGCGCCTCGATGACGCCCATCTTGTCGGAGACCTTGGCGCCGCCGAGGATGGCCGCGAACGGGTACCTGTCCTTGCGGCCCTCGTCGGTGAGGAGCCCGCCGAGCACCTCGACCTCCTTCTGCACGAGGAGCCCGACCCCGCCGGGCAGGAGCTTCGCGATGCCTGCGATCGAGGCGTCTGCCCGGTGCATGGCGCCGAACGCGTCGTCCACGTAGACGTCGCCGAGCTGGGCGAGCTGCTTCGCGAACTCCGGGTCGTTGTCCTTCTCGCCCGGGTGGAACCGGAGGTTCTCGACGACCATCAGGCCGCCCGGCGCCAGCTCCTTGCTGAGCTCCGCGACCTCGTCACCGACGACCTCGTGCGCGAACACGACCTCGCAGTCCGCGAGCTCGGCGAGGCGCGCCGCAGCGGCCTCCATCGAGTACGCGGGCTCGTGGCCCTTGCCCTTCGGGCGCCCGAGGTGGGAGCCGATCACGATCTTCGCCTGCTTCTCGCGGAGGAACGCGATCGTGGGCAGCGCGCCGCGGATCCGGGTGTCGTCCGTGATCACGCCGTCTTCCATCGGGACGTTGAAGTCCACGCGGAGGAACACGCGCTTGCCGGCGAGATCGAGGTCGGCGAGGGTCTTCGGGAGGATGGAGATGGTGCGGTCCATGTCCGTCAGCCCGCGATCTTCTTCGCGAGGTCGAGCATCCGGCAGGAGAAGCCCCACTCGTTGTCGTACCAGGAGAAGACCTTGACCATGTTGCCCGCCATCACCTGGGTGAGGTCGAGGTCGACGATCGAGCTGTTCGGGTTCCCGATGAGGTCGGACGACACGAGGGGCTCGTGCGTGGCGAACAGGATGCCCTTGAGGGCGCCGGCCGACGCCTGCTCGAGGGCCTGGTTCACTTCCTCTTTGGTGGTCGCGCGCTTCGCGAGGAACACGAGGTCGACGATCGACACGTCGGCCGTGGGGACGCGCATGGACATGCCGTTGAGCTTGCCCTTGAGCTCGGGCATCACGAGCCCGATGGCCTTGGCGGCGCCGGTGGAGGAGGGGACCATGTTGAGCGCGGCGGCGCGGGCGCGGCGGAAGTCGCCCTTGCGGTGCGGCGCGTCGAGGAGGTTCTGGTCCATCGTGTACGAGTGGATGGTGGTGACGAGGCCGTGTTCGATGCCGACGGCCGCGTGCAGCGCCTTCACGAGCGGGGCGAGGCAGTTGGTGGTGCACGACGCGTTCGAGAGCAGGTGGTGCTTCGCGCCGTCGTACACGTCGTCGTTCACGCCGAGGACGATGGTGGCGTCCACGTCGGTGTCGGCCTTGGCCGGGGCCGAGAGGATGACCTTGCGGGCGCCGGCGCTGAGGTGGACCGTGAGCTGCTCGCGCGAGGTGAACACGCCCGTGCACTCGAGCACCACGTCGACGTTCTGGGCCTTCCACGGGAGCTTCGTGGGGTCCTTCTCGGCGGTGACGGGCACCACCTTGCCGTCGATCGAGATCCCGCCGTCGACCACCTTCACGTCGCGCTCGAACGTCCCGTGCACCGAATCGCGGCGCAGGAGGTACGCGAGCATGTCGGGGCTCGTGAGGTCGTTGATGTGCACGAACTCGAACTCGGGGCGACCGAAGCCGGCCCGGAGCACGTTGCGACCGATGCGACCGAACCCGTTGATGGCGATGCGAACAGCCACGAGGACCTCCTGAACAATCTACGAATGGGACCTGGGCATAACGCGCGCGCCCCGCGATAGCCCTCCGCATGGCCCTGCTCGTCTCCGAGACCCCGTGGGTGGAGGGGGAAGACCCCGTCTCCCTGCTCGCCCGCCGACTCCACGTCACCGCGAACCGGATCCGCGCCGTGGTCCTGGTCAAGAAGTCGCTCGACGCCCGGCACCACCGCCAGCGGTGGCTCGCGGTCTACCGGGTCGAGGTCGACGACGAGCGCGCCGTGCTCGCGAAGCGCCCCCACGGCGTACGGCCCTGGAGCGAGCGCGACGGCGCCCGCTACCTCTTCGAGGTGGACGACCCCGTGGTCCTCGAGCCCGGGCCCACCCGCCCGATCGTCGTGGGCCTCGGGCCCGCCGGCATGTTCGCCGCGTTGTGGCTCGCGGAGTCGGGGCTGGCGCCGATCGTGCTCGAGCGCGGAGGTGAGGTCGGTGAGCGCGTCACCGCCGTGAACGCCTCGTGGCGTCGGCAGCAGCCGCTCGACCCCGAGAACAACCTCGTGTTCGGGGAGGGGGGCGCGGGCCTGTTCTCCGACGGCAAGATATACACCCGGCGCCGCGACGGCGAGCTCGGCTACGTGTTCCGCAAGCTCGTGGAGTTCGGCGCCGACCCGGACGTCGTGAAGGAGTCCTGGGCCCACCTCGGCACCGACAAGATCCGCGAGCTCCTCCCCCCGTTGCGGGCGCGGCTGCGGGCCCTGGGGAGCGAGGTCCGGTTCCACGCGCGGGTCACCCGCCTGCTGGTCGAGGACGGCCGGTGTGTGGGGGTCGTGCTCGCGGACGGCGCCGAGGTGCGCGGCGGGCCGGTCCTCGTGGGCACCGGTCACTCCGCCCGCGACGCGGTCCGCATGTTGGTGGACGCCGGCGCCGCCGCCGAGCCGCGCGGCATCGCCATCGGCGCCCGCGTGGAGCACCCGCAGGCCCTCGTGGACGCCGCGAACTACGGCGGAGCGCGCGGAGACCTGCCTGCCGCCAGCTACCGCCTGGCCTGGAACCCGGAGGACGGCGCTCCCGCGCGCACGTTCTGCATGTGCCCGGGCGGGATGGTGGTCCCCGCCGCCAACGAGCCCGGCCACGTGGTGGTCAACGGCATGAGCTTCGCCGCGCGCCGCGCGTTCTGGGCCAACAGCGCGATCATCGTCGAGGTGCCGCCGAGCGAGTACGGCGCCGACGACCCGATGGCGGGCTTCCGCTGGCAGGACGGGATCGAGCAGAAGGCGTTCGCGTTGGCCGGCGGCACGGAGGCGGCGCCTGCCCAGCGGGTGGTCGACTTCCTGGCGGACCAGCCCTCGACCGAGCTGCCGCGCACGTCGTACCCGCTGGGGGTGGTGCCGGTGGACCTGCGCCTCGTGTTGCCGCCGAGCGTGGTGGAGGGCATGAAGGGCGCCCTGCGCGCGTTCGACCGCAAGCTGCCGGGCTTCGCGGGCCCCGACGCCGTGCTCATCGCGCCCGAGACGCGGACCACCTCACCGGTCCGGTTCCTGCGCGACGACCAGCAGCAGAGCACCACCGTGGTCGACCTGTACCCGATCGGGGAGGGCGCCGGGTACGCCGGAGGCATCGTCAGCTCCGCGCTCGACGGCCTGCGGGCGGCCCGCGCGGTGACGGCGCCTCGGGGGTAGCGGACAGCTGGACCCCCCGCGTACCGCGGTCGATCGAACCTGGATCGATTTCACTGGTGAAATGAGCCTCTGCGGTGCCAGGACCCCGCCTGGGGTACGGCCCGAGCGAGCCTGGGGACGTGATCCCCACCGATCTCCGGTCGTTCGGTTGCGATCCGCGCACACCCCGTGCCACGGTGGGTGGACCGTCCTCGAGTGGGGCTCGTCGGCGACGATGTCTCCGGTGGGCGAAACGTTCGGTGTGGACGTGTACGCACCGACCCACAAGCCGGTGCTGGTGGGCCAGTACACGGTGGACGCCGTGAGCGGCTGGCGCGGATACCGCCGGTTCGACTACACGGACGCCGCCCACCTCCCAGGGCGGTTCCTCGGGTTCGAGCTGGTGACCACCGAGCACCTCGTGCAGGATCGATACGACCTGCTGGAGCTGGATGTCCCGCCGGGGATCACGTCCCAGTCGTGGCTGGTCTACGGCGAGCTCGAGACCGAGTACGACCTCTCGGTGCTCCATCAGGAGGTGGTGCGCGAACGGATGTCGACGGACTGGAACCACGCCTGGATGGAGGGCGGTGCACCGCTGCTCACGCCACAGTGGGAGGTGCAGCGGAGCTACACTTCATCGTCCCCTGCTCCCGACAGCTGGTTCGATCGGCGCTGGCCGGACAACGTCGAGACGGACCTGTACAACACCTCCGGTCCCCAGGGGTACTCCACGACCTGGTCCACGGACACCGAATACGACACGCACGGCAATGTGCTGCAGCAGACCCACTCGGACGGCGTCGAGGTCCATACCACCTGGGTCTCCGACGCGACGAAGGCGCTGCACCGCCCGTCGAGCAGCGAGACCTGGTCCCCGGACCCGGACACCGGCCTGCCGGAGCTGGTGGAGCGGGCCACGTTCGAGTACGACGGCTCGCCGACCGCAGTGACGCGGGGCCAGCTGACGAAGCAGGTCGTGTGCGCTGGCGAGGTGGGTGCGCTGTGCAGCGACTCGTTGGTGTGGCAGTTCACCCGGACCCTGCGGGGCGCGGTGAGCGCGGTGGACGGCCCGTTGGAGCGCGACGTGTCGTACAGCAACCCGTCGTTCGGCGAGTCGATCTGGCTGACGGAGACGCAGCCGCTCGGGCACGTGTCGAGCAAGACGATCGACGCGATGGGCCGCTTGACGTCGTCGACGGACGTGAACGGGGTGGTGCGGACCTCGGTGTACGACAGCCTCGGTCGCGGCAAGGAACAGTGGCTGCAGGGTCAGGGCGCGAGCGTGGGGTACCAGCTCTCGTCCACGACGTACCAGGACGCCACGGTGCCGCGGTGGACGGCCGAGGTGTCGTACCAGTACGACGCGACCGGCGTGCTCGTGGACCAGGCCGAGGCTCGCACGGTCTCCGACGGCTTCGGGCGTCCCGTGCAGACCTGGAAGGAGGGCGTGGCCGGCTGGGTGGTGCAGGAGACGGAGCAGGACGTGCGGGGCGCGACGCGTCGGACGAGCGAGCCGCACGTGGAGGCGCTGCCGCCGGTGTTCCCGCCACAGCTGTCGTCGAGCCGGGGCCTGACGCGGGGCTGGACGCGGGTCGACGCGGTGGGAGAGACGCTGTGGAGCTGGGACGCGGACACGGGTGACACGCACGTGGACCACCCGGCTCCGCTGACGACGCGGACGGTGCTGGAGGACGGGTACGAGCGGCAGGAGGTGGTGGACCCACTGGGTCGGCTGACGGAGGTGTGGCAAGGGTTCGCGGGCGCGCCGGTGCAGGTGGCCACGTACACGTGGGACGGCCGGGACCGGGTGCAGCAGTTCGAGGACGGCGCGGGGAACGGGTACCGGTACGGGTTCGACGGGGCGGGCCGGGTTCGGACGGTGGAGCGACGCCCGGACCCCGCGGATGCGTGGGAGACCTGGTACCGGTTCGACTGGGAGGGTCCGAACCCGCACCACCAGTACGAGGGGCTGTCGGCGACGGCGTCGGTGACGTGGGCGTACGACGACCTGGGCCGGACGGTGTCGAAGGAGGTGACGGACCCGCTGCTGGGTGGGCTGCTGGTGTTCGGGTGGGTGTGGGACGGGCAGTGGAAAGGTGCCCGGGACGAGGTGACCGACGAGCGGGGCTCGACGACGTACGTGTACGGTGCGACGGGGGTGTACGGCCGGCTGGGCCACGTGACGCAGACGAAGCGGACGACGACGGCGGCGACGCCGCAGCTGCAGCAGGTGGTGGGTGCGCTGACGATGACGCACGACCTGCAGGGCCGGGTGTTGTCGACGAGCTGGCCGTCGGGGTCGGTGGTGACGAGCGCGTACGCGCCGAGCGGTGAGGTGACGACGCAGGTGCTGACGCCGCCTCCGGGCCCGACGCCGACGACGACGGTGACGTACACGTACGACCCGTCGATGGGGCTGTCGGACGGGTGGGTGCTGCAGCAGGGGACGGGGAACCCGTGGTGGTCTTCACAGGACCACCGATCGAGCAGCACGCAGCTGGTGGGCCGGACGTGGAAGCAGACCTCGGGGGCCGGGGTGGTGCTGGCGGACCGGGCGCTGCAGCTCGAGTGGACGACGGGCGGACGGCTGTCGTGGAAGCTGTTCGACGCGGAGCCCATCTCGTACACGTACGACCACCTGGGCCGCATCGAGCGGGTGGTGGACGGTTCGCCGTCGTCTGGGGTGAACTTCGAGAAGTACACGCGGGACGTGGCGGGGAACCCGACGTCGATGCGTCAGCGGCTGTCGACGGGCGGGCAGTGGTCGTGGAACTACGGGACGACGACCGCGTACAACGAGGTGCCGTGGCGCGACCGTCCGCAGGGCGCGGGCACGGTGCTGGAGACGTTCGGGTACGACGACCAGTCGCGGCTGACGCAGTGGGACACGACGGGCGCGCCGGCGTTCGCTGCGCAGCGGGCGTTCTCGTACGACGGGGCGGGCCGGTTGCGGCAGGTGGTGAAGACGGGGGTGGGGGCGACGACGGAGAAGTACGCGTACGACGTGGACGACAACATCCCGTACGAGGTGCGGGCGGTGGGGGCGTCGGAGACACACGTGTTCCGTCACGCGGGGTGGGAGCGCCGGGCGACGTCGGCGGGGACGTGGGTGGACACGGAGCAGGTGCTGCCGATGGCGTCGCTGCGGGGCGGCGAGCTGGTGGTGGTGCTGCAGGGGGTGGACGGGCAGGCGCTGCAGACGCGGGGCCCGACGACGGCGAGCCAGGAGTTGCTGGGGGCGTTCGGGCTGCGGTTGTCGAAGTACAACGTGACGACGGACAACTGGGTGGTGCACGGGTACCACGGGGAGGAGGTGAACCGGACGGCGGACGTGGTGCACAAGGGTGCGCGTCACCTGGCGCTGCGGGACGGGATGTGGCTGCAGCCGGACGGCCAGGGGCCTCCGAGAGGAGGGCCCGCCAGCCGGGGCGAAAGCCGGACGGGCGCGCCCGTCCGGACCGTACGGCCGCTGCTGTACCTGGGCCTGACGCGCGGGGACCTGCGGAACCCGGTGGGGTACTCGGGGGTCTACGCGGCGGGCGACAGCAACGCGTTCGTGGACCGGTCCGGGCGGTGGTTCGAGCCGACGACCCCGGTGGACGCGTACTCGGCGGGGAACGGCTGGGCGAGCGCCGCGATGAGCGCCTGGAACGGTGACATCGTCGGCATGGTGGTCGACGCGAACTTCGCGGCGATGGACACGGTGTCCGCGATGGCGCCGGTGTTCGGCGGCACCAGCGTCGCGACCCTCGGCGCGAAGGCCGGGGTCAAGGCGTCGGTGAAGGCGGCGGTCACCGAGGCGGTGGACGCCGCCGCGGACCTGGTTAGGTCAGCTGCCGACGACGTCCTTGGAGCCTCAAAGGGAGCGAAGGAGGTCACGATCAGCCGGGGGCGCTACCCCGAGACGGCT
This sequence comes from Myxococcota bacterium, assembly GCA_044356535.1. Classification (GTDB taxonomy): domain Bacteria; phylum Myxococcota_A; class UBA796; order UBA796; genus JACKER01. The sequence goes on along the minus strand of JBIKWC010000217.1, from coordinate 781 downwards.
GGACATGTCGAGGAGGCCCAAGCTGCGGGCAAGTCAACCACGCTGACGATCGACCGCGGCGGAGCCGCGGGGCGGCGACGGGAGAGTCTTGGCGGTACCGACCCCGTGCCCGGCATGAATCGCGACGAGTATCCCCCGGCCATGTTCAAGGAGGGTGGTCAAGGCGCGTCGGTGAAGCCGATCTCGCCGAGCGACAACCGCGGAGCCGGATCGTGCATGGGCCACCAGTGCCGAGGACTCCCCGACGGAAGCCAGGTCGAGATCAAGGTGACCGATTGACTCCGCGCCTGTTGAAGCTCGCGAGCATCGCGGGGGATGCACTTCGCAGCCAGGAACCGGAACCTAGCTGCCTCGGCGAGGCGTTCGGGGTGGTCGCAGGGGACAACCTCGGTCGACTTCTTCGCGTCAAGAACGGCTTCTACGCCTTCGAGGGAGCCCTGCACGTGTTCCCCGACATCGGAACGCCGCCGGAGCGGGGTCTCTACCAGTGGAACGACTTCCCGTTGTGGCGGTCGGACTATGAAGGCATGGCGAACGGGGCCGTATTCTTCGCCGAGGACGCCTTCGGCACCCAGTTCTGCGTTCGAGGTGGGGGCATCTCGACCTTCGACCCCGAGACCGGGGCGTTCGAGCCCATGGCCGCAGATGTCGAGGGGTGGGCAGCCAAGATCCTCGGCGACTATGCGTTCTGGAGCGGTCATCCCGTGGCGCGCACGTGGCAGACCCAGCACGGGCCTCTCCCGATCGGCTCTCGGTTGGTTCCGACCACGCCGTTCGTCCT
>JBIKWC010000474.1:0-3721 GCA_044356535.1 Myxococcota bacterium | reverse complement strand
CGACTTCACGGTGCCGATGGCGCACCACTGGCGGTCCTTGCGGCCCGTCTCGTCGAACGCCTGGCGGAGGCCCTCGAACTCGGCGGCGTCGCCGGCCTTGGTGCCCGTGCCGTGGGCCTCCACGAGCTCCACCGTGGACGCCGGGAACCCGGCCTGCTCGTACGCGCGGCGCAGGGCCTTGGCCTGGCCCTCGGGCACCGGGGCGTACACGGACTTGCTGCGGCCGTCGGACGACGCGCCCACGCCCTTGAGCACGGCGTAGATGTGGTCGCCGTCGCGCTCGGCGTCGGAGAGCCGCTTGAGGGCCACCATGCCGAGGCCCTCGCCGAGGAGGGTGCCGTCGGACTTCTCGGAGAACGGGCGGCACTCGCCGGACTTCGACAAGGCGGGCGTCTTCGAGAAGCACATGTACATGAAGATGTCGTTCATCGTGTCGGCGCCGCCGCAGATCACGAGGTCCGACTGGCCGAGCCACAGCTCGTTGACGCCCATCGAGATGGCGGAGAACGAGCTCGCGCAGGCGGCGTCGGTGACGCAGTTGGTGCCGCCCAGATCGAGGCGGTTGGCGATGCGGCCCGCGACGACGTTCCCGAGGAGGCCGGGGAACGTGGACTCCTGCCACGGCACGTACGCTTCGCTCATCCGCTTCGTGATCGCTTCGACCTCGTCCTCGGCGTACCCGAGGCCGCGGAGGGAGTTCTTCCAGACCGGGTGCTGGAGGCGGCTGACCATGGTCCCGAGCAGCTCCTGGGAGCTCGTGACCCCGAGGATGCAGCTCATCCGCTCCTTGTCGACGTTCGGCCAGCGGCCGCGCGTGGCGTCCTCGAGGACCTGCTTGGCGACGACGAGCGCCAGGAGCTGCGTGGTGTCGGTCGCGGGGACGATCGACGGGGGGACGCCCCACTCGAGCGGATCGAAGGGCACCGGGTCGAGAAACGCCCCGCGGTAGGCGTACGTCTTGTCGGGCGCCGCCGGATCGGGGTCGTAGTAGTCCTCCTTGAGCCAGTGGGTGTTGGGGACGTCCCGGATCAGGTCCTTGCCGGTGAGGATGTCGTTCCAGAAGCCGGTCTTGTCCACGCTCCCCGGGAAGATCGCCGACACCCCCACGACCGCGATGGGCTCGAGGGTGCGGCGGACGGCGTCGGGCTTGGCGAGGGGGTCGTTCTTGGTCACGGTCAGACCTCGAGCTTGCGGGGGGCGAACTGGAAGGCTTCGCTCGGCACGGGCAGGCCGGCGGCGCGGAGCTGTTGGGCGCGGGTGATCACGCAGGCGCCTTCGAGGAGGTTGGCGGCGACCTGCACCACGGTGCGGGCCTCGGCCGGTTCGAGGAAGCTGCCGCGCACCCAGTCGTTGAAGGCACCCTGCGCGGGGCCGCACCAGATCTGGAAGTCGAGCTTGCGGCCCTGGCCGAGGGCGCCCGGGGCGTCGCCGGCGATGGCCCAGCGGCTCGACAGGCCGAGGTACCAGCGGAAGACGAGCGCCATGCGGTGCTTCGGGTCCTTGCGGGCCTTGTCGAGCTCGCGGGGGTCGCGCTTCGCGAAGAACGCCTCGGTGCCGGCCCAGACCTGCTCGACGGGGGCCTGCAGGATCTCCTTCTCGAGCCGGGCGCGCTCGTCGGCCGGGATGCTCTCGAGGGAGGGGTGCGAGGTGTAGAGCTCGTACAGCTTCTGCGCGCGGGACGCGAACATGGTGCCGCGCTTGAGGACCTGCACCTTGACCCCGAGCTCGAACATGTCGGCTGCCGGGGCCATGCCGACGTCCGCGATGCCGGCCTTGGTGAGCTGCTCGCGGCCCTGCGCCGACAACCCCGACTCCACGCAGCCCTGGTTCACGGAGCCCGTGAGGACGTACGCCGCGCCGAGCGCGAACGCCGACGCGACCGAAGCCGGCGTGCCGAGCCCGCCTGCTGCGCCCACCCGGATGGAGCGGCCGTGGCTGCGGACACACTCGTCGCGGACGAACAGGATGTCCGGGAACAGCGCCCCGAGCGGGCGGTTGTCCGTGTGGCCGCCGGAGTCCGACTCGACCGTCACGTCCTCGGCGACCGGCAGGCGCCGGGCCAGGGCGGCCTCTTCCGCCGTGAGGTGGCCGGCCCGGACCAGCCCGTCGAGGATCTCGGCGGGGGGAGGGGACATGAACCGCCGGGCGACCTCGGGGCGCGAGATCTTGGCGAACACGAAGTTCTTGCGGAAGATCGTGCCGTCGGGGAGCTGGCGGACCCCGGAGAACGCGTACCGCACGATCATCGGGTTGAGCGCCATGTACGCGCTGGCTTCTGCGCGCACGACGCCGCGCTTCAGGAACATCTCCACGGTGCCCATCTCGAGCTCGGGCTCGTGGGGCGAGTGGATGAGGTTCGCGCCCCACGACAGCCCGGTGCCTCCGAGCGCGGCCTCGATCTCGTCGAGCCGCTCGGCGATGGAGGGGTGCGACAACCCCGCAGACCCCAGGAAGCCGAGCATCCCGGCGCGGGCCATCGCGATGACGATGGCGGGCGTGGCGATGCCGTTGGCCATGGCGCCCGTGACGTACGGGAACCGGAGCCCGTGGGTCTCGGTGAACGCGCGGTCCCCGAGCCACTCCGGGTACAGCGGCGGCAACACGCCGATCACGGGCTCGCCGGCCGCGCCGAACGCGCCACCCAGGCCAGCGCCGAGGCCACCGTCGGCGCCGCGCACCAGGAACGCGGGCTCGCGGAAGCTCCGACAGGCGCCGATCAGCTCGCTGGGCGAGCGGGCCGCGGGGCCGCTGCCCTTCCATGCACCGAGGGTCCCTGCGGACATCGAGCGGCCTCCAGAAGGGCCACGAGCCTAATCCGGTGGTCCGCGGGCTGTGTCACGGCTCCGTCATGCTGCGGGAATGCGGGCCTCAGTACCCGAACGTAGGGGTCCACAACCACCCCTCGAACGGGTTGTCGAGCCCACCGGTGAGCACCTCGACCCCCTGGTCGACGAACACCTGGTCCCGATCGACCGCCCCGGAGGCCCCGCGGGGAGCGAGGTCGGGGAACGTCGCGCGCAGCAGCCGTCCGGTGGGGGTCATGGTCCCGACGCCGTTCCCGACGCCCGAGTCGACGAGCCACAGGGTCCCGTCGGCGGTGAGCTCGACGCCGCGCAGGAAGTCGAGCGGTGCGCCGGGACCCGTGGGCAGGAGATCCGCGACGTACGCGGGCGGGCGCGTGGGGTCGTCGGTGACGGCGAGGCCGACGGTGCTCCCGCCATCGGCGCCGCGGGTGTGCGCATACAACAGCCACCACTGGTCGCGGAAGTAGCGGAACACGGCGCCGTGGGGCACGTCCAGGTTCCCCTCGGGCGGGTACACCCACACCCGCGCGGGCGACGGGGTCGTGATGTCCCACAAGCTCAGGAGCCCCGTCGAGTGTTCCGGCGCCGCGGTCCCCGTGGGGCGGGGCGGGAGTCCGCGGTGGGAGAACAGGACGTACCGGCGGCCGCCGAAGTCGAAGCGCTCTGCGCCGTTCGGGAGCTGACCCGGCCAGTCCGGCGTGTCGGGGCCGAGCTCCCGGAGCACCTCCGCCGAGCTGCCGTCGCCCGCGATCCACGACGCGGTGGAACCGTTCACCTCGGGGATGACGATCGTGTCGTCGGACGGGTCGCGGACGGCATCGTGGGGGAACGCGAAGCCATCCACTCGGAAGTCCAGGACGCCGTCCACGTCCAGCCGGGCAACGGCCCCCCCGCGCGTGGGCCCCTCGGTGGTGAAC
>JBIKWC010000022.1:0-48811 GCA_044356535.1 Myxococcota bacterium | reverse complement strand
ACCCAGGTTCGATTTACGTCGGTACGCGGGGGGTCCAGGGGGAAGCGCCCCCTGGCAGGGGGTGCGGGGGACTGGTCCTCCGCGGGGGTGTCGGGGGCGGAGCCCCTGACCCACACGACAGACACGGAAATTGCGCCTCGCTCGTGCGAAGCGCGTGCGAGGCGCAATTGAGGGAGGACATGCGAGACGTGTTGATCACCCGCGGGCGGGGGGGCGCCGGCTGGAAGAAGCCCGGGCGCCAGCTCCCGCTCGAGGACCGGCCCTCGCGCGAGCCGATGGACCGCCGGGGGACCAAGTTCTTCGACGACCACCTCGGGCCGCTCAAGCGGTTCCTGGCGTCCCGGGTGGGCCGCCGCTGGGACGACGTGTGGAGCGAGCTCTGCGCGGGGCTGGACCGCCGGGGACTCCTGCAGGAGCACGTGTTCGTGCACCTCCTGGAGATGGTGGCGGTGCAGGTGGTGCGCCGCGACGGCGCCTGGTGGGTGACGGACCGCCGGGGGGTGCGGCCGCTCCGGTCGGGGCGGTGGCGGTCGCGGTTCTACGTCGACCCGGTCTCCGGGCGCCTGGAACGCGCACCGCCGTGAGCCTCCCCGTGAGCGGGACCGCCAGCGCGTCCGCGGCCGCGACGGAGTCAGGCGCGCCGCGCCGACGTTGCCTACGCTCCGTCGATCACCGGACTGTGCAGCACGTACACGCCTCCTGGCCCCCCGTTCCGCCGCTCGGACGGCGCGCCGATCACGAGGTCCTCCAGGCCGTCCTCGGTGAGGTCCACGCCAGCGGCCAGGGCGGATCCGAAGGCGTCGGGCCAGGCTGGCCCGGGGTCGTTGACCGTGTGGAGCACGAGGGTCGCGTCCTCCGCGCCCAGGGTACCGATGAGGTCGGCCCCCGAGTACAACTCGACCCGGCCCGGACGCTCGCCTTCCCAGGACCGGTCACCGGGGCAGCCCACCGCGACCTCGTCATGGCCGTCGCCGTCCTGATCCTGCAACACCTCCACGGCGTGGCCGCACCCGCCGGCGTCCCCCTGCCAGCGCAGGGTCGCCACGGCGTCCACGAACGCGGCGTCTTCGCTCACCGGGCCGGCGTACACATACACCTCGCCAGCCCCGCCGTTCGCCAGGTAGGCGCCTGCCACCACGTCGTTCACGCCGTCGCCGGTGACATCGCCGATCGCGATCGACGACCCCACCCGCCCCCCGGGGACGTGACCGACGATCGACCAGCCCACCTCCGTGTTCAACGCGTACCGCGGGAGCGGACCCAGGGGCACGATCCACACCCGACCAGCGCCCCGTTCATCGTCCGAGGAGAACGTCATCTCGGGGATCCCGTCCCCGGTGAGGTCCCCGACCGCTCCGATGTGGAGACCGAAGTTTCCGCTCACCGGCAACACGCCGTAGACCTCGAACAGGGGCTCCGACCACACGTCGGCCCCGACGCCAGGCGGCCCACGCAAGGCCAGCACCCGGCCGCCGAGCGACACGAGCAGGTCGTCCACGAGGTCCCCGTCGAGATCGGCGGCCCGCAGCGCCCCGATCGACCCCCCCAGGTTGCCGTGTACGTCCTCGAAGAACAGGTCCGAGGCGGAGCCGTCCGTGGGGGCGGACGGTGCGCGCGTGCCGATCTCGCCGCTGGTCAACGCTGCGGTGTAGAGCCTGTCCTCCGAGGCGACGATGGGCTCCGTCCAGTCCGCCAACGCCACGTCTCCTCCGATCGGGTATTCGTCGAGTAGCGAGACCCGCACCACATCCCAAACCCCGTCCGAGGGGAACGCCTCCACCGCCACGCCGTTCGACAGGCCCGCGAGCACCATCGGGCGACCAGCTACCCTGGCGGCCGAGAGAGAGATTCCGGCCGACGTGGTGCTGCTCGGCGTGCCGGGCAGCCAGTCGTACGCCCGGCTCCGGACGTCGACCCCAGCGACGGGAGTGGACGCGCTGTCCGTCGGGGGAGTGGCAGGCGCGTGGCAGGCGAGGAGCGCGGCGACCCCGATCACCGATCCACCCCGTGAAGGCTCTGGAGCGCGCCGAACGTCGGGTGGATGTTGGTGCCGTGCGCCGCGTCGTACTCGTCGGCTGCCAGGTTCAGCCGCCAGTAGGGCGACTGCAGCGGGAACGGGCTGGTGGTCGAGCCCTGCCAGGTCCCCGGCTCGGCCCGGTCGATGATCTCCAGCAGGTCCGCCAGCCCGAGGTCGAGGGTGGGGTCGGAATACAGCTCCCAGAAGAACCGGTCGTAGTCGAGCTCGGTCGCGTGGTTCACCATCGTGGCCGACGAACACCCGAGGTCGTTCTGCGCGTCGTCGAGGTAGTCCGTGGCGTCCACGCCGGCCGCATAGGTGTCGCCCGCCTCGATGTTGCTGCCGTTGGGCCGCTTGTATGGGTTGCCCGCGCAGTTCATCACTCACCATGGCGCTCCTCTGATGGGGTGACCTCGATGTAGAAGGCGAGCCCCGCTCGGACCACGTGGCGGCCGAGCCGCGCCGAGCCCGCTAACGTTTCAGGTCTCGATGGACCGCGAGCGCTTGGGCATCCCGCCGAACAGCCGCGATGTCCTCGGCGATGCTGAGGGAGCCCTCGTCAATGTTCGACGCGATCGATAGCGCGCCCTCCAGCCGACATAGCTCAGCCAAGGCGACATCTCCGGGTCTTGCGTCGCTACGATGGCGAACGTGCGCGATGACGGTCTGGACACTCCAGGAGCCGTCAAACAACCCCTGACGGCGAGAGAGGGCGGTCAAAGCGTGTGCGTACCTGGCGACAAGTCGGGGGTGCGGGACCTTAGCGGGTCGGTGTCCAGGGCGCCCCCTCCACCGACAGGCATGCCTGCTCGGCGGCGTCCACCACGTCGACGGGGGTGCGGATGGGGGTGCTCAACGAGCAAGCCACCAAGACTTGGTCGAAGCGTTTCACAACCTGCACCACGCGCCAGGCTTCCCTGGACGGGAACTGATGTTGATAGCGCCGAATCGCCGACCCATCGGGCGCGGTGCGGTCAGATAGCTCGGAGACGGTGGCGCCGTCGCGCACCGCATTGTCATCGCCCCAGAAGCCGGTCGTGATGTGCGTCCAACCGTCGGGTGTCATTAGTTTCATCAACTGGATCCGAAACTCCGTCCTTTCGTCGGGTGCTCGTTGGATGCCGTAGGTGCTCTTGACCCATCCCGCAGGCCCGGTGAATTGAAGACGGAAATACGTGTCCTGGCCGACTTGGTGGGCTTCCTTCTGAAGCTCGGGCTGAAAGGTGACAGTCATCAGGGGCCGGAACGGCTGGCAGAGGGTGTAGGGGATCCGCCCGTGTAGGCGCGTGTTCTTGCCGTCGAGTGACACGTCGACCCAACTGGTGGCGCCCACGGCGGGCACGGGACCGACCTCCAAGCGCCCCGAGGTGGGTACCCACTCTGTCTTGGATACTGGCCAAGCGGGGTCGAGGATCGGGAGACCAGGCTCCAAATCCAGCTGTGCAAGGAGGGTGCCATCGCTCGAGGTCATGTGGTCCAATTGGTCGCACGTGACGGGGCGGTCGAAGAAGAGGAGGTCGACGAAGCCGGGGGCCCGGGAGAGCCCCACAGGAGGATGCATGACCACCGGTACTCCGAGGAGGTCACCGCGCAGCACATCGACGGGTGGAGCCGCGGATGTCGTCGATAGGGCGATGCCAAGGATCATCCACATGACGGGCCTCTAACATCACCCTGTCCTCCTCGTCCCCGTCCAGGTCGTAGTCCTGAGCGCGGTAGTACACGAACGAGCAATCGGAATCGGTCTCGCGGTTCACCGACACCATGCCGTAGAAGTTGGCGAACCCTTCGTGGAACGCGGCCGACTGCCACTCCTTCTGCTGCATCCCGTGGTTCGGCTCGAGGTTTCCGTAGAAGCATTCGTCCGTGTGCGGCGAGGACGTGTCCTGGTTCGAGCCCGATCCGACGTACCGATGGAACAGGTAGTGGCCGAGCTCGTGCAGGTGGACGGAGCGGGTCCTGCTCGCCATGTACAACGCGTTCGCGTGGTAACAGGACGAGTCGGGGTTCGTGGGACACGCCTGATCGTACATCGTCCACACCTGGTCGGGCAGGCCGCCGTCCCGATGGTGCAGGGCCCAGGCCGCGCTGGTCAGGATGTTCCACTCGTTGTCGCCCGAGGACCCCACGTTCAGCGTCACCGGCCATTCGCCGGAACCGCCGCCGCTGGGGAGCGACCACGTGGTCGTCAGGTCCGTCGCGACCGTGGTCTGGTTCGTGTCCGACTGCCACACCCGCAGGAGATGACCGTCGACCAGCGCCGTCGACTCCACCCGGATCGTGTGGTTGCCAGACGTGTTGATGGTGAACGTCGCGCACCCGACGTCGTCACCCGCGTCGTCCGCCCACGCGGTCTGCCACGCCTGGCCGTTCTTCTTCACCCGGAGCAACACGCCGCGCAGCGGATACGGGCCGTCGTCGGTGAGGTAGTCCTCCCAGGACTCAGCATCAGGCACTCCAGCGAAGTCGGTGACCACCTTCGCGCACACCTTCCAGGTGCCCGCCACGGCGATGGACGACCACCCGATCGCGATCACTCGCCACCTCCTTCGGGCGGCAGGACCCACACACCCTCACGCTCCTGTTCCGCCACCTGTGCCCGCGCCTCCGGACCCCAGGCCCCTGCCGGCGCCTCCCGGGCGACCCGATCGCGATCGAACCACTCGACACCCGCCCCGGTGACCACGTACCACGCTGGGTCCACGTCGAGGGAGTGACGGGCGCCGTCTGCTGCGGCGACCACCACCTTCGCCGACAGCCCGGTGAGCCACTGGTCCTGGAGCACCCGCCCGACAGCCTCGGACGGCAGCTCGGGGCGGAACGCCGACACCGCTTCGTACACCTCGGACCACTCGACCAGCGTGGCGCCGAACACCGCGCGATACCGGACCTGGACGACCTCTGCCACGAGGTCCTCCGGCAGCAAGAACCATCCGTCCCGGAAGGTGGCGCGGGGGATTCGTGGCGGGTCCGTGCAACCAGCGAACGTCGTGAGCACCACCCTGCCTTCATCGGTTCGGTCAGGCGCTGGCCAGTGCTCTGCCTCCTCTACGACCCGGTCGACCTCGTGCGCATCGCCGCGGTCAGCCGGCTCAGCCGCCGACGCACTCACGCAGAGAAAGAGAGAGAGAGAGAGAGAGAGACATCCTGCCCCCGAAGCATCGTACCAACCGTCCATTCGGGTGTCCAGCATCGGTCGCGGGCGGGTGCCTCCAGGTGCGGCACGCTGGCCCTGCCCGTCTGCTCACTCCGCGTTCAGCGCCTCGCGGATCGCGCGCGCGACCGCGGGACCGATGCCCGGAACCGCCGCCAGCGTGGCCTCGTCCGCGTCCGCGACCGACTCCGCCGACCCGAGGGCCGTCAGGAGCGCGCGCCGCCGGGCCGGGCCGACACCCGGGATCTCCTCGAGCACGCTCGTGAGCCGCTCTTCGCTGCGGACCTTCCGGTGGTAGCGGATCGCGTGGTCGTGGACCTCGTCGCGGAGGTGCTGCAGGATGCGCAATCCCGGGTGGTTGCGCGGCAGGCGCAGCGGGTCCTTGCGGTGCGGCAACACGAGCTTGTCGGTGGCGTCGCGGTCACCGCGCGCGTGTTCGGTGTGGGGCTTGGCGATGCCCACCACGGGCTGGTCGTGGAAGCCCAGGTCCTGGAGCGCCGCCACGGCCACCGCCACCTGGCCCTTGCCGCCGTCCACGACGAGCAGGTCGGGCGCGGGCTCGCTGCCGTCCAGGACCCGCCGGAACCGGCGCGTCACGAGCTCCCGCATGCTCGCGTAGTCGTCGGCGCCAACGACGGTCTTGATGCGGTACCGGCGGTACTCCGCGCGCGCGGGGCGCCCGTCCAGGAACACGCTGCGGGCCGCCACCGGCGCGTCGCCCTGCAGGTTCGAGTTGTCGTAGCACTCCATGCGGTGCGGAGGCACGGGCAGCTCCAGCGCCTCGGCCAGGAGCTCCATCGCGTTCTTGTGCCGGGCTTCGGCGTCGGTGCGAGCGAGGAACCGCACCTTCGCGTTCTCGGTGGCCAGCTCCACCAGGCGCGCCTTGTCGCCGATCTTCGGGACCGCGAGCTCCACCTTGCTGCCCCGCCGCTCCGACAACACCTCCGCGAGCGCCTCGGCGTGGGCCGGGAGCGTGGGGAGCAGCACCTGCCGCGGGATCAGCGTCCCGTCGTACACCGTGTTGAGGAGCGAGGACAGGAGCTCGTCGTCGGCCTCGCCCGCCTCGATCGTGCCGGACCTGGGCTCGCCCATCACGCCGTCGCGCACGGGCATCACCACGAACGCGCCCTGCCGACCCTCGCGCCACACCCCCCACACGTCGCGCTCGGAGTGGTCGGTGTCGACCATCTTCTGGCGCTCCACGCTCAGGCGGATGCTCACCATCAGGTCGCGGAGCCGCGCGGCCTGCTCGAACTCGAGGGCGTCGGCGTGGGCGCGCATCCGGCGCTCGAGCGAGCGCACCGCCTCGCCCCCGCGCCCCTCCAGGAAGGCGATGGCGTCGTCCACGGACTCGCCGTACCGGGCGCCGTCCACGAGGCCCACACACGGCGCCAGGCAGCGCCCCATCTGGTGGAGCAGGCACGGCCGCTTGCGGCTCCGCAACACGGCGTCCGAGCAGGTGCGCATCGGGAAGGCGCGGTGCACGAACGCCAGGGTCGCGCGCGCCTTCGAGGCCGAGTGGTACGGCCCGAAGTAGCGGGCGCCGTCGTTCTTGATGCGTCGCACGAGGTCGAACGTGGGCCAGGACCGGCCGCGGTCCACCCGGAGGTGCAGGAAGCTGCTGTCGTCCCGCAGCTTCGCGTTGAACGGAGGCCGGTGCTTCTTGATGAGGGTGTTCTCGAGGATCAGCGCCTCTTTCTCGGTGTCGGTGACGACGACGTCGATCCCGACTGCGCGCGACACCAGGAACGGCACCATCTGCCGCCCGTCGTGACCCTGCACGTACTGGCGGACCCGCGACCGGAGGTTGATCGCCTTGCCGACGTAGAGCACCTTCCCGCGCCGATCGAGGAACAGGTACACCCCGGCCTGCGTGGGGAGCTCGGCAGCGCGGGCGGCGAGGTCGGACACCCCGAAGCCGTACCACGTCCTGTCGGGCGCGGCGCAACCGGAATACGTCTCGCGGCATGGCGACCACCCACGACGGAATCCAGACGCCCCTTCCCCCCTCGCGCGTGCAGCAGGTCGGCTCCCTGGCCGTGCTCGTCGGCGCGGCCGCCCTGCTGTGGCAGGGCTGGTACTGCACGGGCTCGGGCGTGTTCGTGCTCGCGGCCCTGGTGTTCGGCAACCAGCTCGGCGGCGTCACCCGGGTGCGGGTCACGTTCAGCAAGCTCCTCATCGAGGACGAGCGCCCGGTCATGGGCTTCCTGATCGGCCCGTCGAAGCGCCGCATCCCGTGGGAGGAGTTCACCGGGGTCGAGGTGGTGGACGGCAAGGTCGTGGCGCGCGGCAAGTCGAACACGCTCGAGCTCGGCCACGGCCAGCCCGCCGAGGAGCTCGCGGGCCTCGCGCAGAAGATCAAGGAAGGCGCCGAGCGCTACGAGCGCGAAAAGGCCTGACGCAGCCGTCAGCGCAACCGCGGATCGGTCGCCCACACGAGGGCGAGCTCCTGCGCGAGGTCGGCCGCCAGGTCCCGTCCCGCGTCCGCGGGGGCGTGGGAGGCGGACAGGATGGTGTGGAAGGTGTCGCCGTACCGCAGCACCACCTCGCCGTCGTGGGCCACGAGCGCAGCGGTGACCCGTGCGGAGACCACGTAGGGCTCGTCCCCGTGGTCGGCCACCACGGGCCCGGCGGGCGTGTCGATCACGCTGCCTTCGGCCCCCAGCAACGTCACCGGGGAACAGGCGAGGTCGTCGATCCACGTGAACAGAACGGCGTCGCCGCCGACCTTGGACGCGACCTCCCCCAACACGGCATCGAGCCCGGCCCCAGGGGTCCGCAGGGCCTCGCCGAGGCGGATCCGACCGACGGTGCCGAGCGTGCCTGCGCGGAACTGGCCGGACCACCGCTCGCCGAGGGCAGCGTTCACTTCACCCGGAAGCGCGCGACCCACGGCGCGGGACAGCTCGTCGAGCTCGCGGGTCCGATCCTCCCGCGCCTCGAGGGCAGCGGCTGCGAGCGGCAGACCGAGCCAGGTGTGCTCCTCGAGCGCGATCGCGCCGTGCAGCTGGAAGGCGGGGACGACCCGGATCTCGCCGGTCGTGGTGCGGGGCTCGAAGAGGTACGCGAGGTGCGGACCGGTCGCGGGGTGGACACAGGCGGCGAGGGCGGTGAAGATCACGGGTTCAACGTGCCCCGGACGAGGGGCGGTGCGCAACACCCGGAACAGCGGAGCCAGGCGGGGTCATGGGGTTGTTCCGGGAGGTGGACGTGGGACCGGGCATGGCCGGCATGCGGTTGGACCGCTGGCTGGCCGGGCGGTTCCCGGATCGTTCACGGAGCTCCTTCGCGCGCGCCCTCCGCGAGGGTCTGGTGCGCGACACGCAGGAGCGGAAGCTCGACGCAGCGTTCCGCGTGCTCCCCGGGATGGTCGTGCGGGTCTACGTGCCCGGGATCGCCCCCTCCGGCGGCCCCCCGCCGTTCCCGGAGATCCTGTACGAGGACGACCGCGTGGTCGCGATCGACAAGCCCGCCGGCCTCCTCGCCCACCCCGCCGGCTCGAACTTCGCGTGGGGGGTGATCTCGCTGGCCAAGGCGCGCTGGCCGGGTGAGCGCATGGACCTCGTGCACCGGCTCGACCGCGACACCTCCGGGGTGATGCTCCTCACGAAGGACGTGGGCGCGAACCGGTTCCTCAAGGCTGCGATCGAGGACGGCGCGCTGGTGAAGGAGTACGAGGCGCTCTGCCGCGGCGTGGTCCCGTGGGACACCCGGAGCTGCACCGGGGCCATCGGCTTCGACGGCGGCGAAGTCCGCGTGAAGATGCGGGTCCGCGACGACGGGCTGCCGGCGCGCACCGACGTGACCGTGCTCGCCCGCGGGCCGTCGCTCACCCACGTGCACTGCCGCCTGTTCACGGGGCGCACCCACCAGATCCGGGTCCACCTGGACGAGGCAGGCTTCTCCCTGCTCGGGGACCGCCTGTACGGCGTCCCGCCGCGCGTGTTCCTGGGCCAGTGGGACCCGGAGCAGCTCCCCGAGGTCGTGCGCGAAGCCGGGGCGCCCCGTCACGCGCTGCATGCCCGCCGCAGCACCTTCCCCCACCCCGACGGAGGGACCCGCGTGGTCGAGGCCCCGTTGGCCCCCGACCTCGTGGCCTGGTGGAACGACCCGGCGGCGCTGGCTGCGTCCCTCACCGACGCCCGCCCCGACGATCCCGAGTGACCCTACCGCCGCAGCAGCGCGGCGGCCCCGGACGCGGCGGCGAGCTGGAGCGCCAGGACCCCCACCATCGGTCCGCCCGGGGTCACCGGAACCGGGAGCCCCCCGGCCCACGCCGCGAGGGTGGTGAGCGGCACGGCGGGCATGGCGAGCAACACCCACGTCGCGGGCCGGTTGGCGCGGCCCACCAAGACCGCCAGGACGGTGTACAGCGCGGCCCCCGCCAGCGCCGCCGCGTGGTTGGGGGCCCAGGGGAGCGCCACGACCTGCGCCAGATCTGCCAGCGCGACCGCCGCAGCGGCGCCACACGTCCACCTCCGCGCCGTCACGGCGCGGCGAGCGGGCTCGGGACGAGCGGGGGCTTCTCGGACGGCGCCGTCGACGGCGCGAGCTCGACCTCGGGCAGGAGCACGTCCGGCGCGCTCAGCGTGACCGCCCGGTTGCCCGACCGGAACGTGCTCGTGTGGGTCGCGCCCGCAGCGGCGATGCTCGCCAGCGTCCGCGGGTCGAGCCCGGCGATCTCGAGGCCGCGCACGACCTCCTCGCGGCCGTCCGGGAACACGCGCACCAGCTCCACCGGCGGCGGCAGCTCGGCGTCGTCGTCGAACCCGAGCCACTGTCGGCCCGTGATCCATGGGCCCCCCGACTCCCGGTCGAGCCCAGGCGGCCGGATCCGTCGCACGACGAGGTAGTGGTCGAGGTCGTAGTCGTCGGCCAGGGCCAGCGCCGCGCGGTGCAGCTTCGCGGCGGTGCTGCGGCGGTCGGGGGTCACCCGGGCCACCGCGGGCCCCGCGACCACCAGCCCGCGGCGCAGTTCGAGGCCGTGACCGTTGCTGCCCTGGAGCGAGGCGCTCGGGGTCCGCGACATCAGGTGGCCACGAACGATCCCGTCCTGCACCAGCAACACGCGCTCTGCGGCCACCCCCTCGAGATCCCAGCGCACGCTCGCCGGGTCGGCGGGGTCGGCGAGCGGGTCGTCGACCACCTCCCAGCCGGTCGGCAACACGCGCCGCTTCAGGCGGGCGGGCCCTGCGGCCTCCGTGTCGTCCCACACCGCGATCCGCGAGCCGCGGGGCGCCTTCTCCTCCCCCGGGGTCCCCGAGAGCTCCGGCAACAGGAGCCAGCGGAACAGGTCGACGGCGGCGTCGCCTTCGAACAGCACGGGCCCGACGTACTCCTCGGTCTCTGCGGGGCGATCGCGCCACTCCTCGAGGCGCGCCGCGAGGGCCCGTGCGTCGGCCACCAGCGCGGCCGTGTCGGGCAGCTCTCCCGCCCGGCGGGCGACGTGGGTGGCGGCGTCGACCAGCGTGGAACCATCCCCGGCCCGGACCCGCGCGGCGATCCGCACCCACGCGAGCTCGGACGGCGCCTGCACCCGCGTGCCCCCGGTGTCGACCACGGTGCGACGACCGCCGCGCGCCGACGCCGAGACCTCGGACCACTCGAGCGCGGTGTGGTCGCGGAACACGGCCGAGACCTCCCGGACCAGCGCCTCCAGCGCTGGCGCGTCGACATCCCCGACGGGGGTCGGGTCCTCGGCCACCACCGCCGCCCCCGGGACGAAGGAGGGGATCTCGACCGGCTCCGCGCGGCGCTCGCGGGCGGCGATCTTGGCGGCGAGCGTCTCGACGGCGCCCTTGTACTCCGAGTCGACCTTCAGCCACACGTCGTGCCGCAGCGCGACGACGTCGCTGCCGAGGACCAGCGCCCCGCCCCCGCCGGTCCCTTTCCACGAGTCGAAGTTGGTCTGGTCGAGCGCGGCGTCCCCCACCCGCACCAGCACCTGGAAGTCGCGATCCGGCCGCACCACGGCCCGGTCGTCGACGGCGCCGAGCGAAGCCGAGGTCGCGACCGTCCATCCGTCGAACGCCCAGCCCCACACGAAGTAGGGAGGGGGGGCGGCGGGCAGCGACAGCGCGTCGACCGCGCGATCGAGCTCGGTGGCGAGGGCCTCGGCGACGGGGTCGGTGGCCCAGGCGGCCGCAGCGAGCGCGATCACGAGTCACCTGCCGGACCCGGCTTGGGCAGGAGCGGTGGCCGTTCCGCACCCTTCTCCTTCTTCTGCACCTCGAGCGTGCGGAGGAGAAGGCTCGGCGACACAGCGCTGACCGGCACGGCGCCGCTCTCCGCCCCGCAGAACCCGTTGAACACACCCGGGTCGTCCCCGGCGGCAGCCACGTTCGCCAGCGCCACCAGCGGGGTGCCGACGAGATCGATCGTCCGCACGCGCTCGTCCGGGCGGCCGTCGGCGAACACCTTCCACGCCGTGACCGCGCGCACGTTGAACGCGTTCGGGAAGGTCCTGCCGGTCAGCGTGAACCCGCCGTCGATCTCGTCGACCAGCAGGCCGAACGGCCGTCCCTGGGCCTTCACCTCGGCCAGGAGCTTCGCCCGGAGCTCCGCCGCCGGGACAGGCGCGGCCGTCTCCACCACGAGGTTCGCCATCCGCGCCACCGGCTCGTTCCACACCTGAGCCCGACCGTGTCCGTTGCTGGTCGCGAAGCCCTCGATCGGCGAGCGGCTCATCAGGAACCCGCGGAACACGCCGTCCTCGACGATCGTCGCCCGACGCGCCGGGACCCCCTCGTCGTCGTACCGGTAGTGGCCGTTCAAGTGCTCACCGCCGTAGACCTCGACCGACGGGTCGTCCCACACGTCGAGGAACGCTGGCAAGACCTGCTGTCCTACCTTGTCCTTGAACGTCTGACCCTCCTCGTCGTCCTTCTGTCGGTGCCCCTCGACCCGGTGACCCAGCACCTCGTGCATGAACACCCCCGCCGCCTTGCCGCGGAGCAGCACCGGGCCGGAATAGGCCTCGCCGGACGGGGCGGCGCGCAGCTCCACGAGGTCGCGCCGGAGGTCGTCCGCCCAGGCCAGGAGCGTCACCTGGTCCGGGAGGTCGCCCGGGTCGGCCACGTCGCGCCACCGGTACAGGCGGAGCTGCGCGCCGTCGTCTGCGGTGGTGGAGGCGTTGAGGGCCACCCGGATCCACTGGTGTGGCTCGCGAACCCGCGTCCCGGCGGAGTCGACGAAGTACCGGGTCTGCACGACGGCATCGAGCGTCGCGGACGAAGCGTGTACGTCCGGGTGGGCGTCGAGGCGGGCCGACAGCGCGGAGAGGATCGGCTCCCACGCCGAGCGATCGAACGCGAGGCCCCCGTGAGGACCGAGGTCGACGACCGACGGCTCCGGGGCGAAGTCGGGAGACGGGTCCTCGTCGGCGACCTTCACGGTGGTGTTGGCGACAACGCGCTGCCAGGTCTCGCGCGCGCTGGCGATCTCCTTGCTGGTGGCGTTCCAGACCGCCACCCGGAGCGCGAGGGGGTCGGGCTCGAGCGGAAGGGACTGGCCCACGTGCCAGTCGAGCCCGGACACGTACTCTCCCTTCAAGCGGTGGGTGCTGTCGCGGGCCGGCGAGCCCACGCGCACCGCGACGTCGAGCTCCCGGCGGTCGTCCTCCGACGAGGCGGCGAGCACCCCGTACCGGGCCACCGTGTGCGAGCTCCGGGAGTCGACGGCCCGGTACGCGAGGTAGTACGGCGCGTGCTCGGCCCCCACCCACGCGGTCATCGTCCGATCGACCTCGGTGGCGAGCGCATCGAGGACCGGGTCCTCCCCCGCCACCGCCACCCCGAACCAGAAACCCCACATCGACCCTCCGGAGTCGGGCGGGAAAATATCACCCGGAATGCTCGGCAACAACCTCGTCCGCGAGCTCCTCGCGCAGGGGTGGTCGGTCCGCGCCCTCGCGCGCTCGCAGGACAAGGCCAGGCGGGTGCTCGGAGACCGTCCCGAGGTCCGATGGGTCACGGGGGACCTCGACGACCGGGCACCCTGGCGGTCCGCTTTGCAGGGCGTGGACGTGGTGTTCCACACCGCTGCCGTGTTCCGGGAGTACGACGGAACCGACCCGGGCGCCTGGACGGCGTTGTCGCGAACCAACGTGGAGGGCACCCTCGGCCTGGCCACCGACGCCGCGGACGCCGGGGTGCGCCGCTTCGTGGACACCAGCACGGGTGGCATCGTCGGCGGCGACGTCGACGACCCGGCGCCCCCCATCGCGAGCGAGAACCTGTACTTCCGGTCCAAGCTCGAGACGCTCCAGCGCCTGCAGCTCCTGGGGGTGGAGCGTGGACTGGAGGTGATCTCGATCCACCCGGGTTGGATGTTCGGGCCGTACGACGCCGCGCCCACCGCCGCCGGGCGTCTCGTCACCGACTTCGTCGCAGGCCGCCTCCCGGTCTGCCCCGCAGGGGGCACCACCATCGCCGACGCCCGGGACGTGGCGCGGGGCATGGTCGCCGCGGCCAGCCTGGGTGGCCAGGGGCGTCGGTGGGTCCTCGGAGGCCACTACACCGAGCTGACGGCGCTCGTCCGGGTCCTGGCCGAGGTCAGTGGCGCCCGAGGCCCGCTGCTCTCGCTCGGAGACGGTACCTCGTTGGCGCTGGCGCGGGCGTCGGAGCTCCTCGGCCGCTGGACCGGACGGGCCCCGCTCGTCACGGTGATGGCGATGAAGACGATGCAGGCCCGCCACCGCCTCGACTCGTCGCGCGCGGTTCGCGACCTCGGGGTCACGTTCCGCCCGCTGGCGGAGACGCTGCGGGACACCGCCGCGTGGCTGCGCAAGGCCTGAGGCGTCTCGCCAGGGTTACGGGGCTCGCCGGAGGAACCCATGTTGCTGCTCGCCCTGTCCGTCGGGTGTGGTGGATCGGCCGAGACGCCCGCTCCCGCTCCCGCTCCCGAACCCGTCGTCGAGGCCCCGCCACCTGCCCCGGCGCCGCCCCCCGTCGCGGCCCGCGTGTTCTTCGTGTCCCCGAAGGACGGCGAGAAGGTCAAGTCGCCGGTGCACGTGCAGTTCGCGGTGGAGGGGATGGAGATCAGGCCTGCCGGCGAGCTCGCCGAGAAGACGGGCCACCACCACCTGATCATCGGCCCCGCCGGCATCCCCGCGGGCACCCAGGTGCCCAAGGACGAGACGCACATCCATTATGGCAAAGGCCAGACGGAGGACAACGTCGAGCTGAAGCCCGGCGAGTACCAGCTCACCATGCAGTTCGCCGACGGCAACCACGTCTCGTACGGGGAGGCCCTCTCGACGACGATCAAGATCACGGTGGAGTGAGCCGATGCCCCGCTTCGACGTGGTCGTCGTCGGCGCGGGGCATGCGGGCGCCGAGGCAGCGGCCATCGCGGCCCGCCTGGGGCGCTCGGTCGCGTGTGTCACCTTCCGGCGCGCACACGTCGGGCGCCTCTCCTGCAACCCCGCCGTCGGTGGGCAGGCGAAGGGCCACCTCGTGCGGGAGATCGACGCCCTCGGCGGCGTGATGGCACGCGTGGCGGACGCCGCGTGTATCCAGTTCCGGCGGCTGAACACGCGGAAGGGGCTGGCTGTACAGGCGTCGCGCGCGCAGGTGGACATCGACCGCTACCCCGCGGAGATGGCGCGAGCGCTGGCCGCGCTCCCCACGCTGCAGCTCGTGGAGGGCGAGGTCTCCGCCCTGCACCTCGTCGGGGACCGCGTTGGTGGGGTGATCCTCGCGGATGGCACGCTCCTCGAGGCGCCCTCGGTCATCCTGACCACGGGCACGTTCCTGGGCGGCACCCTGCACCGCGGCTCGTCCGTGGAAGAGGGTGGGCGGGTGGGCGACGCCGCAGCCCATGGGCTGTCGCGGTCGTTGCGAACCCTGGGCCTGTCCCTCGGCAGGCTGAAGACGGGGACGGTGCCCCGCCTCGACGGCCGCACCATCGACTGGTCCCGCACGGAGCCGCAGCTCGACACCGTCCCTGGGGGTCGCTTCTCCTACGGACCGCCGGGCCCCCGGCTGCCCCAGGTCACCTGCCACAGCACGTACACGAACGGCCCTGTCCACGACCTGATCCGCGCGAACCTGCACCGCTCCCCGATGTTCACGGGCCAGATCGTGGGGCGGGGCCCCCGCTACTGCCCTTCGATCGAGGACAAGGTGGTGCGGTTCGCCGAACGGGACCGCCACCTGCTGTTCCTGGAGCCCGAGGGCCTGGACACCCACCGCGTGTACGTGAACGGGCTCTCCACCTCGCTGCCGGCGGAGGTCCAGGACGAGGTGCTTCGGTCGATCCCGGGGCTCGAGCACGCGACCGTGCTGCAGCACGGCTACGCAGTGGAGTACGACCACATCGACCCCACCACCCTGGATCACGGCCTCCGCCACCGGGAGCTGCGGGGCCTGTCCTTCGCAGGCCAGGTGAACGGCACGAGCGGCTACGAGGAGGCGGCGGCCCAGGGCCTGATCGCGGGGCTGTCCGCCGCGCTCGGGGAGGTGTTCCACGTGGAACGTTCCGACGCCTACCTCGGGGTGCTGGTCGACGACCTCGTCGTCCAGGGCATCGGCGGCGAGCCGTACCGGATGTTCACGTCGCGTGCCGAGCACCGCCTGTTGCTGCGGGAGGACAACGCCGACGTCCGGCTGATGCCCCGGGCCAGGGCCCTGGGGCTCATCGAAGACGCGACCTGGTCCCGGTTCGAGGCCCGGCACGCCTCCCTCGAGGACGCCCGCAGGACGCTCTCCGCCACCACGTTCTCCTCCGCCGAAGAGAGCACGCGGCGCCTCGCTGCGGCGGGGCTCGCACCCGCCCGGGGCCTGGTCACGGGGCTCGACCTCCTCCGGCGCCCGGAGGTCGACTGGGCCGTGCTCCAGAAGCTCGTCACGCTCCCCGCGCTGGACGAGGACTCGGTGACGCAGCTCGAGGCGGACGTGAAGTACGCCGGGTACGTCGAGCGCGCGCGCCGCCAGGCCGAGGAGGCGCGAAAGATGGAGGCCGTGGCGCTGCCGTCGACGATGGACTGGCACCTCCTGACGGCGCTGTCGACGGAGGTCCGGGAGCGGCTGTCGAGGGCCCGTCCGGAGACGCTGGGCCAGGCCTCCCGGGTCCCCGGCGTGACGCCGGCCGCCGTCGGTACGCTCGCCGCCTGGCTCGTCCGCACCAGGACCGCCGCGACGTAGGGGGTGTTCCACGTGGAACACCCGCCGCGAGCGTCAGCGCAGGCGCAACCCCACCGTCTTCCGGGTGCGGCCGCGCACCACATAGTGTTCCACGTGGAACACCTCGAACCGGTCGTCCGAAGGGGGCGTGTCGTCTTCCTGCAGGAAGAGGACCACGGTTCCCTCCGGCACCAGGAGCCGGGCAGCGTGGTTCAGCACCTCCGGGGGCGGAGCGAACGCCCGCGCCAGCACTCCCTGGTAGGACTCGGGCTCGAGGTCTTCGGCGCGCTGCCGGAGCACCCGGATCCGGTCGTCCGGAACCTGCGCGGTGACCAACACGTCCAGGAGGAACGCCGCGCGCTTCTGGCGGCTCTCGACGAGGTCCACGGACACGGTCGGGGGAGCCGTCGCGGCGAACACGATGCCCGGGAACCCGGCGCCGGACCCGAGGTCCACCCAGCGGCCAGCCGGCACGAGCCAGGCGAGCGCCCGGGAGCAGTCCTCGTAGTGCTCCTCGAGGTCACCGGGACCCACGAGGTTCATCGAATCGCGCCAACGCGCGAGCAACCGACGGTGAGTCGCGAGCAGTTCCACCAGGTCCCCCGGGCGCCCGGATAACCCGTAAAGAACCCGGTGAACCGCCGGTCAGCCCACGGTTCGGCCGACGTTCCACGTGGAACGTGGTTTGTCGGTCGATCGGTGGTGCGCTAGCATGTCCGTACCCTCCTACCCGGCGTCCGTCGGGTCTTCCGCCCCCCATCCCACCACCAGCCCCCACCCCAAGGAGGCACCATGAGCGCCAGGCCACCCCGCGGACTCGGAAGGGGGCTCGCGTCCCTCATCACCGACAGCGCCCTCGATCTGTCCGAGCCGCCGAACGGCCGCGACGCGTTGCGGGTCGTTCCGCTCGACGAGGTCCGCCCGAACCCGGAGCAACCCCGGGAGCTGTTCGGCAAGGAGGCGCTCGCAGAGCTGGCGGCCTCCATCAAGGCCCACGGCATCATGTCCCCGATCGTCGTCCGTCGGGAGGCAGGGCAGTACGTGGTGATCGCCGGAGAGCGCCGGCTGCGGGCGGCCGCGCTCGCGGGTCTCTCGGAGGTCCCGGTGCTCGTCCGCGAGGCCGAGTCGCGGTCGAACCAGCTCGAGCTCGCGCTCGTCGAGAACCTGCAGCGCGCCGACCTCGACCCCATCGAGTCCGCCCGCGGCTTCCAGCGGCTCATCGACGAGTACGGCTACACGCAGGAGCAGGTGGCCGGGGCGGTCGGAAAGGACCGCTCGACGGTTGCCAATCTGGTCCGTCTGCTGAAGCTCCCCGACTTCGTCCTGCTCGCGCTGCGCGACGGACGCATCTCGTCCGGGCACGCGCGGGCGATGTTGTCGCTCACCACCGACGACGACCACCGCCGCGTCCTCGCGCGGGTGGTGGCGCAGAGCCTCAACGTCCGGCAGACCGAGCGCCTCGTGGCCTCGCTCGTGAAGACCCCGGTCGTGGCCACGACCCGCACGGACGGCGGCCGCGAGCGCACCCTCAACTACGCCGTGAAGCTCCTCGAGGAGGCGCTCCACACCTCGGTGGACATCCGCCCCAAGGCCAAGGGCGGCGGGGCCATCGTGGTGGACTACGCCGACACGGAGGACCTCGAGCGCCTCATCACCCTGCTCCGTCAGGGGGCCCGGGCCGAGCGCGCGCGCGCGTGAGCAGCGACGCTCCCCTGAACGGCTGGCTCGGACCGGGGGCGTCGTTCGCCGGCGCGCTCGCGTACGCCGGCCGCATCCGCGTGGACGGGATCCTCGACGGCGACGTGTCGACCCCGGACCTCCTCGAGCTCGGCGTCACCGGGCGCATCGAGGGCACCGTGCGCGTGGCGCAGGCGCTCGTGGCGGGCACCATCATCGGGCGCCTGGTAGCGACGGAGCGGGTCACCGTGTTGGAATCGGGCGTGGTGGAGGGCGAGGTGGAGACTCCGTGGTTGGACGTGCGGCCCGGCGCCCGGCTGGACGCCCGCGTGAAGGTGCACCGTGGCTGAATCGGTCCGCGTGATCGGCGTCGCCGGCGGCTCGGCGAGCGGGAAGACCACGGTGGCCCACGCCCTCGAGGCGACCCTGGGACCCGACCGGTGCGTGCTCGTGAGCCACGACCGCTACTACCGGAACCTGCCGCCGGGCACGAACCCCGAGCGCTGGAACTACGACCACCCCGACGCCCTGGACACCGAGGGCCTCGTGGCCGACCTCGACATCCTGCGGAGCGGAGGGTCGGTCGACCTGCCGGTCTACGACTTCGCGACCCACCGCCAGCTCGGTCGACCCCACTGGCACCCGGTCTCCGCGCGGCCCATCGTGCTGGTCGAGGGCATCCTGGTGCTCCAGGATCCGGCGTTGCGGGCGCGGATGCACCGCCGCGTGTTCGTCCACACCCCCGACGACCTCCGCCTGGCGCGGCGCATCCGGCGGGACATGCTCGAGCGCGGCCGGTCCCTCGACGAGGTGCTGGCGCAGTACCTCCAGACCGTCCGACCGATGCACGAAGCGTACGTCGCTCCCACGCGCGTGCACGCGGACCTCGTCCTCGACGGGGAGGCCCCGGTGCAGAGCTCGGTCGCGGCGGTCCTGGCCCTCGTGGGCGAGCACGGGCTGTGGACCTCGGGGACCTGAGCTCCGCCCTGCTCTGGTGGTGGCGTTCGCTGTTGGCGCCCCTACGGCCTCCGGCCACCCGAACCCCAGGAGCCACGGACGCTGGGACGCCCGCTGACGACGGCGTCCTGGCCCTGACCTGCACCGTGGTGCCTGCCGAAGCGGACGATGCGGTGGACCTCGCCTGCTGGACCGCGAGGCACGTGGGTCCCCCGGGGATCGTGCTGGTGCACACGGGTGGGCGGCCGCTCCCGCTGGAGGAGTCTCGGGACCTGTACGTCGGAGACCGCGCGTTCGACCAGGTGACCTGGATCCGGGCCGCGGACCCCACCACGCTCGCCCTGCTCGACGAGGAGCTGCGGAGGTGGTGGAGCGCAGGGGTGGCGGGCGCGCGCCTGGAGGGGGGCCACGTGAGCGTGTCGGCGCCCGTCGGGAGCGTGGAGGAGGGGCGGGTGAAGGTCTGGCTCCAGCGGATCGTGGACGCGCGGACGCTCCGGCCCGGCCCGACAGATGCGGTGGCTGCCGTCCGGCAGGGTCTCGGTGGACCACCTTCGGATCGGCGCGCCCACCTGCTCGACCTGCTGCTGGCCCACGACCCGGAGCGCGCGCGGGAGCTCGCGAACGAGTGGTTGTACGGGGGGGACGCTGCCGAACGGCGCGCAGCCGCGCGGGTCCTGGGCTACGCCGCTCCGCTCGCCGCCGCCCTCCAGGACGGGGAGGTCCCGGAGGAGGAGCTCGGAGACACCGCCGAGCACCTCGCTCGGTCGACCGACAGCGAGGCGCTGGTCCGTGGCGCGCGGGCCCTGGTGGAGCACCGACCGGCCGGGCCGTGGCGGCGGTTCCTGGAAGCCCTCCCCGAGTCGCCGGCCTCGGCCCTCCTCGACACCTGCGGCGCCCTCGGTCTGGAGCGGTGGCCCGACAAGCGGCGGCACCTGGCGCGAGTCGCCGCCCATTGGACCGGAGCGTCCGCCGAGCGGCTGTTGTTGCACCTGCTGGAAGACACCGACACCCATGTCGCGGTAGGCGCTGCGGAGTCCCTCGGGCGCTCCGGGACGGCCCGCAGCCTGGGTGCGCTCCGCCGCGTGGCCCTGGGTGGCGGCCCGTCCGCGAAGGCTGCGGGGGCGGCGTGCGAGCGGATCCGCGCCCGGAGCGACGCCATGGGGGGAAGCCTGACCCATCCGGACGAACCGGTCTCGGGCGCGCTCAGCGAGGTGGGCACCCGGGGACGGGGCGCCGTGTCGGACACCTGAGGGTCGGTGACCCGCGGGGGCGACATCTCTGCGATACTGCCCGCCTCAGGAGCCTCCCATGCGTACTTCCTTCGTCCTGGCCTTGCTCGTCGCGTGTGCCGGTGAACCCCCCGCCGACCCCACGCCCACCGCCGACCCGGCCCCGACCGCCGAGGTCCCGTTGCCGTCCGAGGCGTTCCCGGACGTGCCGATCCCGGACGTGAGCGCCGAACGCACGCTGGTGGCTGCCGGTCCACCCCCTGCGCCAGGCCCGGTGACGCAGGTGTTCGAGCGGCTCGGTGAACAGGTGGGCGGCGCCGTCGTCCGCTGTCCGCTGGCGGGCGGAGGTCGGGGAGAGGTGTTCCGCGGCAGGGCCTCCGACCACTCGATCACCTGGGGCATCCCGGTCGGGCTGGAGGACGGCGCGCCACCACCGTGGTCGACCGCGCTCGACCTCGCGGCTTCGGACGGCGAGTGGCTCGTGTTCCTCGCGGAGCCGGGCGACACCCACACCACGGTTCGGACCCTCAACCGCAGCCTCCGGTACACGCACCCGCCGGCGACCCTCGGGGCGACGGTCACCTGCTCCGCGGTGGACCCCGGACTCGACCGCATCGTCCGCGGCCGCGTCGAAGCGCCCCGTCCGCCCCAGCTCCTGGTGATGCCCTGTGTCCCCGCGCCCCCGCCGGTGGGGACGGACGGCACTTTCGCGGCCCTGATCCGCACCCCCTGCAGTTTGTGGGTGGAGGGCGGTGGCCTCAAGTCCGAGAAGGTCCTCGTCGAGCCCGGCTCCACGCCCGTGGAGCTGCGGTTCCACCTGGAGCCCGACCCGATGCAGGTCGACGGACACCTCACCGCCGAAGCGGTCACCCAGGTGCTCGCCTACCTCGACGCGTCGAAGGCCCTCGACACGGCTGCCGCGAAGGCCCTCGACACCATCGACGCGACCATGGGCAAGTTGCCTGGGGTGTCGACCGTGCAGGGGCTCTTCCGCAACCGCCTGCGCGACCGGACCATCCTCACGGAGAAGGCCGACCGGGCGTTGCGCGGCGCCCAGTAGTCGGCTGCGAACGCACGTTCGTCGCGCCCGCGTCGAGCGTGGCCGCGTTACGACGCATCTATGACCAAACGATCGCAAGCGGTCACAGCGTCTTCAGAACCGGTCGCTACCTCGTTCCCCGTCGCGATCCCGCCGGACCGGATCTGCATCCAGCGGGCGTTCCTGGGCCTGCACACCGTCCTGCTGCGCGCGGACCGGGCGTGGCCGCTCGGCGACCTCGCCCGCGAGGCGCTGTCCGTGCCTGCGGCGGCGGAGTAGGGGAGTCCGTGCCCCGCGCCTTCACCGAAGCCGAGCGAGAACGGGTCCGCGCGCGCCTGCTGGCCGCCGCGCGCGAAGCCATGCCCCGCACCGGGCTGCGGCGGACGCCGGTCGAGCAGCTCACCCGGAGCGCCGGCATCGCGAAGGGTTCGTTCTACCTGTTCTTCGAGAGCCGGGAAGCACTGTTGCTGGAGCTCCTGCGGTCCGCGGAGGCCGAGGCGCGGGTGGCGTTGCGCGCCGCCGTGCACCGCGAGAGCGCCGACCGCCTGGAGCGCGTCCTGCGGGTGGTGTTTCGTCAGGTCCTCGACAACCCCGTGCTGCGCACGCTGACCGACGCAGAGGAGCTCGCCTGGCTCGCGCGGGCCATGCCGGTCGAGGTGTTGCAGGCAGCGCAGCTCGACGACGACGCCTTCTTCGGCGACCTGTACGACGGCCTCGTCGACCGGGGCGCGATCGCGGAAGGCAGACGGGAGGTGTTCCTGGGCCTGCCCCGGGTCGCGTTGGGCGTCCTGCAGCAGCGCGAGGCGCTGGGCGAGCGCCTGGAGGCGACGATCGACTTGCTCGTCCTGGGCCTCGCGAGGGAGCTGCAGACGCCCCCCTGACCGGCCTGCTACCGGACGAGCTTGCGCACCGGCGGGCGCCGCACCTCCGACGCGTCCGACTCGGAGGGCGGCGGCCGGGCGACCACGAAGCACTCCACGTGCGCCGTGTGCGGGAACATGTCGAACGGGGTGACGGGGCCGATGGTCCACCCCATCCCGACGAGCCGCGCGAGGTCCCGCGCCATCGCCACCGCGTTGCACGAGACGTAGCCCAACGCGGATGGGTTGAGCGCCGCGATGGCCTCGAGCACGCCGGGCTCGAGCCCGCGGCGGGCCGGGTTGACGACGACCTTCGGGCGGGTGCCCACGAGCCGCACCCCGAGCTCGGGGAGGACCTCGACGACCGGTCCCCACACGAACTCGGCAGGAACGCGGTTGGCGCGGGCTGCCTCGCGCGCGCGCAGGACAGCGCCCTCGGCCTCCTCGACCCCCAGGGCGAACCCGGCGCGACCCGCGGCCTTGAGCGCGAAGCCGCCCACGCCGCTGTACAGGTCCACGAAAGCGTCGCCGGGGCCGACCTCGAGCCCGTCCAGGACACGCTCGTAGAGGAGCTCCGCCATCGACGGGTTCGTCTGGAAGAAGTCGCCGGGGCCGATGCGGTACACCGTGTTGCCGAGGCGCTCCTCGATCGTCTCCTTGCCGACGAGCTGGAGCACACCCAGCACGCCCTGGTCGTCCCGCGAGAAGATGGCGTTGCCTTCGCCGTCGTTGAGGTGGAGCCACACGCCCACGACCTCCGGGACGCCGCGCGCGATCTCCTCGGCGAGGTCGAGCAACGCGCGGTCCTTGCGGGCGGCGACGAGCGTGACCAGCACCTCGCCGGTGGTCCGGGAGGCGCGGAGGACGGCGGCGCGGAGCACCCCTTCCCGGCCGTCGAACGGCGGGATCTCGAGCTGGAGCGTGTGGTGCGCCAGCGAGGTCATCGTCCTGCGCAGGACAGGCGCGGCCACGAGGCACTCGGCGATCGGCACCACGTCGCGGGTGTGGCGGCCCCAGGCGCCGATCTTCACGCGGCCGGCGGCGGAGTAGCCGAACCCGACCTTCACGAGGTGACGGAAGTCGGCGGTGCCGCCAGGGCTCGGGACGAGCGGCAGGATGGGGACGTCCTGCAGGCCCTCGGTGGACATCGCGCGGTGCACGAGCCAGCGGCGCGCCCCTGCCTGACCAGCAGCGTCGAGGTGCATCACGGGGCACCCGCCACAGGGACCATACCGCTCACACGGGGGCTTCACCCGGTGGGGGTCGGGCGCAGACGAGCCGTCGAAGTCGGCGCGCACCTGGTGGTGGCCTCGCGCGGTGATGCGGACGGCAGCCCGCTCTCCGGGGATGCCACCGAACACGACGAGGGGGAGCCGGCCGGGGACGTCCACCCTGACCTCACCCCGCGGCAACCACTCGTTCGGGGTGACCTCGACCGTCCGCGCCATGGCGCCTCCGGGGGGCCCCGTATCGCGTTCCGGCGGCGTGTCTGGTTACGGCCACTGCTGGTTACGAATATTCAGCGTTCCAAAATAATTATCCAGGTACTCTTCGTGTGGTTTCGAGACGTGTTCTGAAAACGTGGTATACCTCCGGTGGGTCCTCCAACCCCGCCCGACGCTTCCCCGGCGCCGGCGCCCCCGCCTCCCCTCCCCATCCCCCCTACTCCTCCCGGTGAGCCATGATCGTCGTGGATCCCATCAGCGTTCCCCATCCTGGCAACCTCGTCGCCCAGGACCCCGGGGACTTCGACTTCCAGAAGTCGTCCCGCCAGAGCCACTCCGAGCAGCCCGTTCCGCTCGGCGGAGTGCCGCGCGCGCTCCGCGAGGCCGCCGAGCTCTCGGGCCTCGACCCGTGTTCGGAGCTCTACAACGAGGCGCTCCGCTACGCGCAGGAGGGTCACCTCCGGCTGTCGCGCGAGCGGCTGCAGATGCTCCTCTGCATGGCGCCCGACGACGGAGAGGCCCGCCTGATGCTGGCCCGCGTCCACGTCGCCGGCCAGAAGTGGTCCGAGGCCCTCGCGGCCCTCGACGAAGCCGCGAACTGCGGTGTCGACGTCCCCATGTCGCTGCGACGCGCCGTGGAGGACCACCTCCAGGCCGAGCAGACGGCCAAGGAGGAGCAGACCGGCGCGCTCAAGGCCCGCGAGAACGGCGAGGTGAAGACGTTGCGCCAGGAGGCGCGGCGGCTCCGGACCGAACACGCGCAGCAGTCCACGCGGATCACCGACCTCGAGCGCGAGGTCAAGAAGTGGGCGTGGGCCACCGCCGGCGTGTCCGGACTGTCCATGCTGTTCGTGTTGGGTACCCTCGTGCTCGGGGGCGGCTCGTCCACCTCCGACGTGGCGGTTGCGCCGGCCGAGGAGCCCACCACGCTCGCGCAGGCCGACGCAGAGCCGGCCGCGGAAGGCGGCGACGCTGTCCCGGCGGAGCCTTCGACCCTCGCGCACCGCGCAGCGACCGCGCTCGACGGGGTCACTGGCCTCGAGGGTGCAGCCCTCGAGCTCAAGCTCGCCGGCGACAAGGCCATCCTGCTCGGCGAGGTGATCAGCTTCAAGCAGAAGCGGGCCGCCGAGCGCGCGCTCAAGGGCGTCGACGGCCTGTCGTCCGTGGACACGGCCGGCGTGGTCGTACTCGCCCGCACCAAGGGCGCCGAACACGTCGTCGAGAAGAACGACACGTTGTCGAAGATCGCGCAGCAGTACTACGGCGACGGCTCTCTCACCCGGCCCATCGAAGAGGCCAACAGCGTCACCAGCAAGAACCTGCGCATCGGCCAGGCGCTGAAGATCCCGCCCGTCCGCTGATCGCTCGACCGGCGGTCACCGGCCGGCGACGACGACGGGGTCCCGGGGCTCCATCGCCACCAGGCGCTCGGCGTAGCGCTGGGTGGAGGCGTCCCACCCGCGCGCCGCGTTCACGTCGACCGCCAGCGCCAGGACATCGAGGTCCCAGGGGGCGTCCTTGAGGGCGTCGTCCAGGTGCTCCACTGCGGCATCGAAGTCCGCGACCGAGAGCGCGGCGCGCGCCAGCACCACCTGGGCCTCGGGGCTCCGGTCCCAGGTGAGCAGGCCCTCTGTCACGTGGTCGGGGCGCTGCTCGAGGTCGCGACGCGCCCGGATGCGGGCCGCCACGGAGGCCTGGCCCGAGCGCTCGGCCGCGCGCGCCGCTTCGTCCCAGCGGCCCAGAGCCACCCCCACCGGAACCTCGAACCCATCCGCCAGCACGTGTGCGCCGCGCCGCCGCAGCTCGGGCAACATCTCCCAGGCGTCCGCGAACCGCCCTGCGCGCACGCGCAGCTGCACCTGCCTGCGCACGGGCTCCACCGCCGAGCGGTCCGTGTCGGCCCAGTGCGCGAGCAGCTCGTCCGTGATCGCCGTCTCGCCCCGGGCGTCCGCCAGCTTCACGCGGGCCTCGGCGGCGCCGGCGTCCCGGGGCCAGTCGACCTGGAGAGCGTCGATCGCCACCCGCGCGTCCTCGAGCCGCCCTGCAGCGAGCAGCGTCTCCGCGTGGAGGAGGACGAACCGCGGGTCACGGGGCGCCAGCTGCACGAGGCCGTCGAGCGTGTCGGCTGCAGCGCCCAGCTTGCCCTCGTTGCGCAACGCGGTGGCCTGGTCGGCCGCGAACACCGGCTGGAACGGGCGCCCCTCCCGGGCCGCGGTGAAGTGCATGGAGGCGCGGTCCCAGCGACTCCGCTGCGCGTACCGCCGGGCCAGGAGCCACTGGGCGAGCGCCATCGAGGGGTCGATGCGGACGGCCTTGGCGATGTTGTCGTAGGGCTCGCCCTCCTTCTCGATCGGCACCGCGGGCAAGAGCCCGTACCAGGTCGCGCTCGCCCGGCCGGCCACGAGCACCGCGTACGGGTCGGCGGAGACGGGGATGGCCCACTGGCCCGCCGTGCCCGCTGCTGGCGCCCGCCCGAGCACCTCGCTCGCGAACGTCAGCAGCGGAGGCACTGCCCGCTCCGGGGCCTCCCGGGTCCCCGTGGCCGACGTCGACCGGCAGCGGGCACCGTCCGGGGTGCACAGCTCGAGCTCGAGGTCGAGGGCCTTCGGGTCGAGGCCGAGGCGCAGCCGCCCGGTCCACCGCTCCACGCGCTCCGCGCCGACCTGCCGCTCGAGCCCCGGAGGCGGCGGGTTGCCCTGCACCTCGACCTGCACCCCGGCAAGCTCAGACAGCCCCACCTCGACGAGGAGGGTGGACAGGCCCGCAGACTCGGCCTCCCACCGAAACTGTCCGGTCACGAGCGGGGGCTCCAGCACCACCACGAGCGGCGCCTCGACCGCAGCGACGCGGGGTCCGACCTCGGCGTTCGTCTCGGCGGGGAGTGGCTCGTCGGGGCCCTGCGGACTACAGCCGAGGGCGATGAGCAGCAGGTTCGGCAGGGCGGTCACCACGTCGCTCCTCGGTACCCTGATCGGCACCTCCGCGCTGGTCGCGGCGGCCTGGGGTTGG
This sequence comes from Myxococcota bacterium, assembly GCA_044356535.1. Lineage (GTDB taxonomy): Bacteria > Myxococcota_A > UBA796 > UBA796 > JACKER01. The sequence goes on along the minus strand of JBIKWC010000022.1, from coordinate 22,301 downwards.
TTCGACCAGGCGATCCTGTCCGATCTTCCGGCCGATCTCGGCGACCTCCGCAACTTCCGTCCGCTGACCGCGTGCGAGATCGCAGAACAGGGCGGGGTCGTGATCGACTCGTTCTACCTGGAGCGCCGGTTCTGGGTGGACCTCGACACCCTGCCCGATCACGTGTGGCAGTCGTTCATCGCCGCCGAAGACCAGCACTTCTTCGAGCACCCGGGGATCGACCTGCTCGGCATCACCCGGGCGGCCATCGCGAACTTCCGCGCAGGTTCGAGCGCCCAGGGCGGCTCCACGCTCACGCAGCAGCTCGTCAAGAACCTGCTGTTGACCCCCGAGAAGTCCTACGTCCGCAAGCTCAAGGAGATCGTGCTCTCCTGGCGCCTCGAGCGCGAGCTCACCAAGCGCGAGATCCTGCAGCTCTACATCAACTTCGTGTTCCTCGGTGCCGGGAACTACGGCGTCGAGGCCGCAGCGCGCGACTACTTCGGCCGACCTGCGAAGGACCTCGACCCCGGCGAGGCTGCGCTCCTGGCCGGACTCGTCCCGGCGCCGTCCCGGTACTCCCCCCGGCGGGACGCAGACATCGCGAAGTGGCGGCGGTCGCTGGTGTTGGGCCGCATGGTGGACGAGGGGTGGATCGACCCGGTCGACGCCATCACCTACGACGACGCGCCGGTCATCACCGCCGAGCGGGGCGGAGGCGAGGTCCTGGGCGACGCCACCGCGTTCGTCACCATGGTGCGGCGCGAGATCCGCCGCCTGTTCGGGCCCGACGAGCCGTTCACGCGCGGGATGCGCATCGGCACCGGGTACGACCCCGCGGTCCAGCACGCTGCCGTCGAGGCCACCGAGAAGGCGCGCATCGATCACCTCGAACGCCAGGGTCCCCGCGCCGTCCTCGATCGCGAATACCGCGGAGAGGTGCCGCCCGACCCGGTCGACGCCTGCTTCGTGGCCCGGGTGCCCCGGGGCAAGGACCTCGCGAAGCTCGAGACGGCGACGCGCACCTGGGTCCTGCGGCCCTCGGACCGGTGGGCCAACGTGTTCGACGAGCGCAACGCCATGGCGCGCCCGCTCTCCGGGCAGGTCTGGGGTGGAGAGCTGCTGGCGGTCTGCCGCGACGGAGACGCCGACGCCGTCGTGCTCGACCGCCGCCCGTGGGCGCAGGCGGCAGCGGTGGTGGTGGAGAACGCCACCGGCCGGATCGTCGCCATCACCGGCGGCTCCGATGTCACCCTCGAAGGCTTCGTGCGCGGCGCGCAGGCCCGTCGCCAGCCGGGCTCCTCCTTCAAGCCGTACGTGTACGGCTCGGCGCTGGCGCACGGTCGCACCCAGCTCGACACGGTGATCGACGCGCCGCTGTTCCTGCCGGCCGGGGGCGGCAAGGTCTGGAGCCCCAAGAACTACGGCGGTGGCTTCGCTGGCGCCGTGTCGCTGCGCCGCGCGATGGCGAGCTCCCTCAACACGGTCGCGGTCCGCCTCGCGCTCGAGGTCGGCCCCGCGGAGATCGCGCGCATCGCGAAGGGCCTGGGCGTGAAGACGCCGCTCCGCACCGACCTCACGATGGCGCTGGGGTCGTCGGAGGTCACCCCGCTCGACCAGGCCATGGGGTACGCCGCGATCGCGCGGCTCGGCGTCCCGGTCGAGCCGGTGTGGATCACCCGGGTGGAGAACGGCAGGGGAGACCTCCTGGGAGAGGCGGGGGGGCCGATGCTCCTCGAGGGTGGCACCACCCGCATCCTCCCCGGGGCGCCGGGCGCGCGCGTGTTGCCGTCCGGCGTGGCCTACGAGCTCCTGGACGTGTTGCGCGAGGTCGTGCACGGCGGAACCGCCAGGCGGGCGTGGGTGGAGGGCTACGACCGCGCGGGGAAGACGGGCACCACCAACAACTGCGTCGACGCATGGTTCGTGGGCACGACCCCGCGGTATACCGTGGCCGTGTGGGTGGGCACGGACGGCACCGGAACCCTCGGCGACCGAGAGACGGGCGGCAAGGCAGCGCTGCCGGCATGGATCGCGATCGTCGACGCGCTGCCGGACCAGCAGGGCCTCCAGTTCCCGGTGCCCGACGACGCCGTGCGCGTGCGGACGAGCGCGGGCCTGTTGGGCTTCGTGCGCGGCGAGGTCCCGGAGGAGGCGCTCGCCGGGGTGCGCCGCCGCGAGGGTCCCCTCCCCGAGCTCCCCCGTTGACGATGTACACTGGGCGGATGCCTCGCTTCCTCGCTCCGCTGGTCGTGGTGGTCTTCACCTGGTCGCTCGCCTGTTCGGGGGAGTCCGAATCCGGAGGCGGAGGCGGAGGCGGAGGTGCGTCGGTCGGCGCGCCCGAGCCCGGGGGTCCGGAGGACGGGGCGGGCCGCGGCAAGTCCCCGCGCGGGGGCAAGGCCGGCAAGCGCGGCGGCGGCGACGCGAGAGAGGGGCGCGGCAAACGGGGAGACCGCGGTGACCGCGGTGACCGCGGCGAGGAGCCGGACGAGCCCGAGCCCGAGGAGCCCGAGCCCGAACCCGAACCCGAACCGAAGACGTTCGCCTGCTACGCCGAGGGCGTCTACCAGGTCTGCGACGTCGAGAACAAGCCCGGAACCTGCCACGACGAGACCGCCAAGGCGGGGGGACCCGGGTCGACCCGCAACGAGGCGGAGCGCAACGCCGTCGAGGCCTGTGACGCGCACATGGACACGCTCGTGAGCGCGGCGAAGTCGGGCAAGGGCTCGGCGGAGGTCAAGCGGCGCTGCGAGGCCACTCGCTGCGACTGACCCCAGGTCAGCGGGCGAACCCGGCGCCGTAGACCCAGTACACGCCAGCCATCCGGTTGTCGCCGTTGTTCGTGGGCACCACGCCGCCCGCCTCGAGCACCCGCCCGACCTTGAACCAGAGCGACGCGCCCGCCGACCAGCGGGGCCAGTCCGAGGGATCGATCGTGTACGACCCGGTGTCCGGCGCGGAGCACCACAGGTGATCCGAGAGCCCCGACGGGAGCTCGCGCCAGACCTCGATCAACACGAACGCGCCGCCCGAACCCGACCACTCGAACCGGGTGGCGCGGTCCGCGTAGGGCAAGTAGTTGCTGTCGATCGCGGGCGTCGTGACCACGAACCGGGGCGGGATGGTGACCACGTCCGCCATCTCGAACACCGGGAAGTCCCCGTTCCCCTCCAGCGGGAGGAGGTCGTACGTGGCGCCCGGGACCAGCTCCGCGCCGAAGTCGGTGAAGAACGTCCCCACCGCGTCGGGGTAGAAGCCGACGCTGCCGAACCGGCTCTCCATGCGGCCTTCCAGCGCCCCCGTCTCGAGGGACGGCAGCCCGGCACCCCAGCTGTTGTAGACACAGGACCCGAGAGGCGCGCCGTAGATCCCGTCGAGCGTCCAGTCCGTGGGCTCGGTGTACGCGAAGTAGCCCCCGGAAGAGTCGGTGGCTGCGGGGTACCAGTAGTCCCCCACCATCTCGAGGTAGTACACGCTGCCCACCAGTCCCGCCCGACCGGTCGCGTCCGCGAAGTACTGGAACCCCGCCGGCAGCGTGACCTGTTGGCCCGCCGACTCCACCTGCACGTCGACCCAGCCGACCGCTGCGCTCTCGGGGACCTGCACCGTCACCGCGTCGTCGGACACGGCCACCACGCGCGCCGCCTCGCCGTCGAACGTGACCTCGGCGCCAGGTCCGAACCGGCCCGACAAGGTGACCTCCTGGCCGCCGCCGTTGGACCCGAAGGCGGGCTCCACGGCGGTCAGCGTGACGTCCACGGGTTCGGTGGGCTCCGTCGGTTCGGTGGGCTCCGTCGGCTCGGTGGGCTCCGTCGGCTCGGTGGGCTCCGTGGGCTCCGTCGGGACCAGCGCGGGGCCGTCGCCGTGCCGAACGTCCGGGTCCAGGATCAACGGCCAGCACCCCGACACCGCGAGCGACAGCAACACCGACCAGCGACCACCAGACATCCCGGCCTCCCGCACTGGAGGTAGCCGGCCCCGGAGCCTGCGCCCGACCGTGTCACACGGTGTTGCAAGAGCCCTACACGGCCTCGACGCGCTCGACCCGGCCCGGGAAGGCCTCGCGCAGCGTGCGCTCGATGCCGATCCGCAGGGTGGCCGTGGACGACGGACACGTCTTGCACGCGCCCTGCATGGAGACCAGCACCACGCCCTGCTTGAACCCCACGAGCTCCATCGTGCCACCGTCGCGGTGGATGCCCGGCAACACGCGCTCCTCGAGCACCTTCCAGATCTCTGCCTCGAGGGGGTCGCGCGACACGCTGTCGGCACCGCCTTCGACGGGCCGGCCACACGACAGCAGGAAGCTGCGCAGCGCGGTGTCGATCCCGCGGTCGAGCGTGTCCCAATCGACGCCCGGGTCGGTGCGCTCGACGGTGACGGTGTTGTCGCGCAACAGGACGCTCTTGACGCCCGGCACCGACAACAGGAGCGCAGGCAGGTCGGGGAGGTCCTCGCCGGGCACGAAGAACAGGGCCCGCCCCCGCGCGAAGACCTGGTCGGCCAGGTACAGGCGCGACTCCGGGTTGGGGGTGTCCTTCGCGCGCAGCTCGAGGTGGACCTCGACCATCCACCGGCCGTCGCGGAAGCTCAGCGAGCGACCCCGCAGCAGGGCCAGGTCGGCGTCCGAGGCGGTGACGGGCAACGGTTCGAGCGCGGGCGGCGGTGGGCCCTGGGCGGGGCCTTCGGTGACGCGGACGATGCGCCCCCGGCCGGCGTCGATCGTGTCCACGTGGACCCCCTGGTCCGGGCCGAGCTCGGCGAGGCGGTCCCGCGCGGAGGCCGACACCGCGAGGGGGGCGTCGGGGTCGTGGACGACGAGCTCCTTCTGCAGGCCGAACGAGCGGCCGAACATGCCGCGCATGGTGTCGAGGAACCCCATCACTCCCTCCGCGCCTCGGCGCCCCGCTTGAGCCTGGCGGCGACCCGACGGTACTGCCGGGCCTTGTACAACGCGTGGGCGTTCTCGCCCGTCTCGTTCTGTCGCGCGGTCTCCTGGTCGAGGAGCTGGATCTCGACATTGACGTAGACCACCCGCCCGCTCTCGAAGGGGAAGGCGCCTTCCGGCACGCCGCGCACCCGGACCGGGTAGTCGGCGATCCAGTTGATGGAGCGGTAGCTGGCCCCGCTGAACTCGTTCTTCGGCGCGTGGCCTCCGGGCTTCCACTGCCCCCGGGCGCGCGCCTCCTCCCGCTCGTCCTCGGTGAGGTGGACCATGAGGTCGTCGAGCGTGACGAGGTTGTTGTGGGTCTGCCCGGGGACGACGTAGTTGAACGGGAACATCTCGCGGGAGAGCCGGGCGAGCACGAGCGCCAGCTCCTCGCGGCGATCCACCACCACGCGGTACCGCAGCTTGTCGAAGATGGTGGCCGCGACGGCCTCCCGCTTGGCGAGGAGCTTGGTGATGATGGAGCTGCGGGACTTGCGGCTGCCGTAGAAGGCCATGATCGGCACGCCGTCCTCCTGCAGGCGCCGGGCCTGCTCGAGGAGCCGCCGGTGCGCGGTCGCGAGGAGCTTCTCTTCGGCGAGGGGGAGCTTGAACTTCAGGTCTGCCGCCTCCATGTGGTGGATGATGTGCATGAGCTTGAGCACCACGCACGACAGGATCTGCGTGCGGCGGAACCCACCCCACTGGCTCGCCCACAGGAAGACGTGGCGCACGTCCGGTGGGTCGCGGAGCTCGGCGGGGAACTTGAGCTTGAGGTGCTCCTCGAGGTAGCTCACCGCCTCGTTGAACACGTACCGGAGCCGCTCTCGGTCGACGGGATCGGAGGTGTCGACGAGGTGGGTGGCGAGGAACTGGTCGACCTCCTCGAGGGTGCGGAACGCCAGGCGCTGCCAGTCCACCACGGACTCCCCGGTGAGGACGAGGCGCACGGCCTCGACGTCCTGCAGCGAGATCCGCGGGAGGGACCGGCGGGGCCCCACGAAGTCGAGCTCGAGCACGTCTTGGCGCATGGGCGGGATCGTACCCCGGTCGCTGGTACGATGGGGGCGGCGGGGCGGCAGCGTGCAGATCCTGGGCGAGCGATACCGGCTGGAGCAGCCGCTGGGCAGCGGAGGCGCCGCGACCGTGTGGCTCGCACACGACGTCCCCGGCGACCGGCGCGTGGCCGTCAAGCTCCTGCTCGGCCAGGACGGTGGCGACGCGGAAGCGCGCCGGGAGCGACTGCGGCGCGAGGCCCGCCTGCTGGCCACGCTCGACCACCCGAACGTGGTGCGCATCTTCGACGTCGGCGACCACGAGGGCCAGCCGTACATCGTGATGGAGCACGTCACCGGGGGCTCGCTCGCCGACGAGGTGCGCGCCCACGGCCCGATGCGCCCGGCGGAGGCGGTGCGGCTGGCGATCGACGTCTTGTCCGCGCTCGAAGCGGCCCACCAGCTGGGAGTGGTCCACCGCGACGTGAAGCCGGGCAACCTCCTGCTGCGCGCCGATCGGACCCCGGTGTTGTGCGACTTCGGGATCGCGAGCACGGGCCAGGAGCAGCAGACGAAGACGGGCGTGGCGCTGGGCTCGATGGGGTACATGGCGCCCGAGCAGCGGGTGGACGCGCGGAGCGCCGGGCCGCCGGCCGACGTGTACGCGACGGCCTGCACGCTGTTCAACCTGGTGACGGCGGACACCCCCGTGGACCTGTACCTCGCGTCGGACAGCTCGCCGCGGTGGGACTCGGTGCCGGCGCCGCTGCGGCCGGCGCTGCGGCACGCCACCCGCCCGGAGCCCTCGGCCCGCCCCCAGTCGGCTGCGCAGTTCGCGCAGGAGCTGCGGATGGTGTTGCCCGCGCTGGAGGGCCTGGCGCCGGTGCGGTCGCGGCTGCAAGAACCCCTCGGGTACGTGCCGACGCGCGGGGAGCCGACCACGGCGGAGCCCTCGCTCAAGGCCGGGGAGCGCGACCGCTTCGTGTCCTCCGCGGAGTGGGGGTGGGCGGAGGGCTCGCGGCGCACGCGGGTGGGGAGCCAGGCGGTGTGGGTGGCGGTGGTGCTGGTGGCGCTGGTGACGGTCCTGGCGATGAACGTCGACCGCCTGTTCACCCCCGCCGCGGTCCCGGAGCCGGCGCCGGTGCCGGTGGTGGTGGTGCCCGACCCGTCGGGGCGCTGGGTGGGCGCGGTGGATGGGTGGCCGGCGGAGCTGTCGCTCGCCTCCTCACCGGAGGGGCTCGCGGGCGCGCTGGTGGTGCGCACGGCGGGCGGCGAGGTCCGCACGACCCTGACGGGCGCGGTGTCACCGGCGGGGGTGGCGCTGCGCGAGGACCTGTCGGGGACGCCCTGGACCGCCGTGTTCGGTCGCACCGACGGGGTGCTGGAGGGTACGGTGCAGCGCCCGGACGGCGAGGTGCCCTTCGCGTTGGTCCGCGTGCGCTAGGGTCCGCGAGCGCACCCTCACCCCGCCCTCTCCCCGCGAGCGGGGTGGCTTCGCGGTTGGTGCGTTCGGAGCGGCTGGGGTCGGGCCAGCGGCGGTGAACGCACCACCAGCGGAGGCCAGCCGGGTTCAACGCACCAACGGAGGGCTCCCGGTCGTGACCGCCAACGAAGGAACGCAGCGTTTCGCTCGCTCACCGCCGGGAGGTGGACGCGGAGGGTGCGTTGGAGGCGACTGGCCTCGCCGCGTGGTGCGTTCGCAGCGGCTGGGGTCGGGCCAGCGGCGGTGAACGCACCGGTGGGCACCTCGCCGCGGAGTGGCGCCGCGGCTGGTGCGTTGGAGGGGCTGGAGACCACCACACCTCCAGGCAAAGCCCTGGGTCCACCCTCGGCGGGAAGGGCCTCTCGTGACCACACCTCCAGGCGAAAGATGTGGTGTTACCCCCTCTCCCCCTCCGGGGGAGAGGGTCCGGGTGAGGGGGCTGCCCCCGGGGTATGCTCCGAGAAGTGAGGGCCTGTGCTCGTGTTGGTCCCCGGAGCGTGGGCGGCGCCGTGTGCGCTGCAGGTGGTCGACGGTCGCGTGCCGGGCGCCGAAGCCGGGCTCACGTTCGTGCTGGGCCCGCCGGCGCTCGTACCCAGCAGCGTAGCGGCCGTGGAGGGGCTCCGGTGCCTGCTCGCCGAGCACCCCACCCTGTCGGTGCGCATCGAGGTGCACTCCGACGCCCTCGGTACCGATGCACACAACCTGGCCGTGACCCAGGCGCGCGCGGACGTGGTTCGGGACGCGCTCCTCGCCGGTGGTGCGCCCGCCGACCGCGTGGTGGCGGCGGGCTATGGCGAGCGCCTGCCCCGGTTCACCGAGCGGGACGACCTGGAGCGGAACCGGCGGGTCGAGGTCTACTTCGGCGCCGTCGACCGCCCCGCCTTGCCGACCCCGGTGGACGAACACTTCTACTACCCGGCGCCCGAGCCCGCGCCCGTCCCGAGCCCGTCGCCGGTCGCACCGGTCGAGCCGCCGGTCGAGTGGTGACGGTGACCACAGGCGGGCCCCGTGGGTGACGAGGTGCGCCTGGTGGCGGCGCTCCCCGAGCGCGCGGTGGTCGAGGCGCTGCTGCGGTCGGTGCCCGGGTTCGAGGCGTACGACCCACCCTACGACGCCTGGCGGTTCCGCCGCGCCGCGCCCGGCCGCCCGCGCGACGCCGAGGTGCACCTCGAACCGACCGGCCTCCTCCTCTGTTGCCACGTCCCCGACCCCACGCTCCTGGTGGAGCTGGAACACGCGCTGGGAGCCCTGGGGATCCAGTCGACGCGCGAGGAGGTGTGAATTCAGAACGTGGCGTCGTGCGCGAGGACCCAGCCGTCGACCGTCGCGCGGAACCCGAGCAGCGCGAAGCCCGACCGCGGGACCTCGCCCGCCAGCGCCCAGGTCGCCACCAGCGTCACCTGGTCCCGGGTCGCGTGGGCCGACGCGACCTCCACCGCCAGCGTGCCCATCGCGCGCCGGTCCGGGTACCGCGCCCGGTAGTCGGCGATCAGCGCCTCCCGCCCGTGCCGCGGCCCGCTCGCCGACAGGTACACCACGTCCTCGGCACACCGGGCGCAGAAGGCCTCGACGTCGCCCCGGTTCCACGCCTCCACCTGCGCGGCGAGCACGGCGCGCACCTCCTCGACCGCGCTCTGCCGCTGGTACCGGGCCACCCAGCGCCGGACCGGCGGGGACTCGTCGTCGGTGACCTCGCGGAGGGACACGAGCGTGAGGCCGTCCCCGGCGAGGTCCTCGAGCTCGGCGCGCGTGAGGGGCCAGGGCAGCGCGCCCTCGGGCTCGGCCTCCTCCCGCGCTCGCGCCACCACCAGGAGCGTGCCCCCCGGCGCCACCGCCGACCCCAACGCCCGGCCCGCGGCGCGGCGGGGACCCGGAGGCAACACCTGCAGCGTGTACACCTCCGTCACGAGGTCGAACGCCCGACGCCACGCGGTCGGCAGGTGCCGGGCGTCCGCCACCGCCCACGCGATCCCGGCGTCCGGGAACCGCGCCCGCGCCAGGGCCACCGCCGTGGGCGACACGTCGAACGCCGTCACCACCGCGCCCGCCGCCGCGAGCCACGCGGCGTTGTCGCCGGTGCCGCACCCCACGTCGAGCACGCGCGACCCCGGGGACACCTGCACCGCGCCCGCGAGGAGCGGGTTGACCACGCGATCGTCCCACGGCACGACGGCGCCGGTCGCCGCCTCCTGGTAGAGCCGCTCGAACCAGCCGACAGGGTCCCCCGCTGCGTGCCCCTCCGCCGCCAGCGCGCGCGCCCGGGTGCGGTCTGCCATCGGTGCCTCCCGCCGCATTCTAGGGTGGGAGGCTGGTGGAACAGGCGATCTCACAGGAAACCAGGGACACCGGAACCCAGGAGTCCGCGCACGGCGATGCGAACGGAAGCCTGGTGTTCGGACGCTGTCTCGATGCGGACCCTCCTGGGTTCCTTCCTGCCTTCCTGCCTTCCTGCTCCTGTCCGAGACGATGCGAACGAGAGCTCTGGCTCTGCCGCTGTCTCGATGCGGACCTCCTGGGTTCCTTCCTGCCTTCCTTCCTGATCTCGTCCGAGACCACCCAAGCCGACAGAAAACGGCAATACGACCAGGGTTCCGACGCCTCTCGGTATCGCACCTCGCCGCCCTTCAGCCCCCGGCGAGGACCCAGGCCGACGCCTGCTCACCGGGGCTGGACGAGCTCCGGCCATTCGTGGCGCTTCCGGGTACCATAGGCCGGTGAAGGTCTTCTACACGCCGCGGCAGACCGTCCTCGACCACGTGGGCTTCAGCCCCAGCGCGCGGAAGCCCGCGGAAGTGGTCGGATCGTGGCTGCGGCTCGGAGTCCACCTCGAGATCGTGGAGCCAGCACCGGCGACGGTCGACGAGCTCGCGCTCGCCCACGACCGTGCGTACGTCGAAGGCGTCCTGGCCGGACGAATCGCCAATGGATTCGGCAACCGCCTACCCTCCGTGGCCGCAGCCCTCCCCTGGACCGTCGGGAGCTTCCGCGACGCGGCGCTGAACGCGTTCCGGACCGGCGAGACCACCGCGAGTCCCACCAGCGGCTTTCACCACGCCCGGTGGGGCGGAGGCCACGGCTTCTGCACCTTCAACGGCCTGATGGTGGCCGCCCGGAGCCTGCTGCAGCACGGTGCCCGACGCGTTGGAATCCTCGATGCCGACGAACACCTCGGGGACGGAACCATCGACATCCTCGCGCACCTCGCTCGTTGCGAACCGGCGGTGGCCGGCGCGATCCGGCACTACACGTTCGGAGCGGAGCAGGTGACGCTGCGGACCGCCGAGAGCTGGCTCGCCCGCTGGCCGACCGTCGTGGGTCAATTCCAGGATTGCGACGTGATCCTCTACCAGGCGGGCGCGGATCCACACGTCTCGGATCCCCTCGGAGGGACCCTCACCACGGAACAGCTCGCGAGCCGCGATCGGATCGTGTTCGAGGTGGCGCGGGCCATGGGTGTGCCCGTCGCGTGGAATCTGGCGGGAGGCTACCAGCAGCCGCTGCGGCGCGTGCTCGACCTGCACGACACGACGATGTGCATGGCTGTCGGCGTGCAGCGCGGCGAGCCGGTTCCGGCGCAAGACGACTGGGCCGATGAAGACGTGGAATGGTTTCACGACGATGGGTGAACCAGGTTCACCGGTGCGGTTCTCCCTGGTCAGCGCGGCGTCCGCATCCGCTCTGCGCGCGCCCGCAGCGGCAGCGCCCAGCCCGTGATCCCGTTCGCCTCCGCCTGCTCCGCAGCGAGCTCGAGCAGGGGCGCGAGGTCTGGCTCCCGGGTGTCCGTCGCCTGCAGCCACGCCTCCAGGACCCGAGCGACCTCCACGAACGCCGTCGCGTCACCCGTCGCCGCGAGGCAGGGCAGCAGCACCCCCCGCGCGAGCCCCTCCAGGTGCGGCTGGGACAGGCCCCGCAGCTCGTGCAGGAGCCCCTCCATCGCCGCGCGACCGCCCGCCCAGTCCCCGCGCTTCACCTGCAGGAGCCCCAGGTTCAGCAGCGGGTAGGCTGCGCGCGGGTTCCCGAGGGAGCGGTACAACGCCGCCGCGCGCTCGTAGGTCTGCTCCGCCTCCTCCAGCCGCCCCTGGGCCCGGAGCAGCTCGCCGCGCTCGTTCACCATCGGCGCCAGCTGGCCACGCAGGATCCCCTGCGCCAGGTTCCCCTCGGGTTCGAGCCACCGCAGCGCCTCGGCTACGTCACCGCGCCGCTTCGCCACCCGCGCGAGCCCCAGCCGGGCCCCCACCCGCACGCGGGCGTCGACGGCGCGCGTGGCGTAGGTGTAGGCCTCGGCGGCGGCGTCGAGGCGGCCGAGGCCCGCGAGCACATCGCCGATCGTCGCCCAGGTGTCGGCGGCGGAGTCCCGCTCGTTGCGCTTCGTGAACGACTTCTCGGCCTCGTCGAGCAGCTCGAGCGCGTGCATGGCCTCGCCCAGCCCCAGGTTCGCGCGACCGCCGAGACGGAGCGCGCGCGGCAACACGTCCTCCCAGCCGAACCGACGGGCCTGCTCCTCGAGCTTCGCCGCGAGGTGATCCGCGGGCTCGTACTGGGCCTGGAGCAGCAGCAGGAGCCCCTCGAGGAGCTGGTGGCGTCCTCGCTCGGGGGCTTCCTCGGGGAGCCCCGTCCGGTCCAGCGTGGTCGCGAGCAGGTCGAGCCGCGTCCGGTCCCGCGCGTCCCCGCTCTCGACCTGGCGGGACGCTGCCGCCCACACCACCGGCACGGCCTCACGAAGCCGACCCGCAGCGAGCAGGTGCGCGCCCAACCGATCCGGGTCCCCGCCCTTGAGCACGTCCGCGATCGCGCTGTGCAGACGCGTGGCCCGGCGGCCCTGCGTCGCGCGCGCACACAGCGCCTCGCGCAGCAACGAGTGGGCGAAGCGGAACCGGCGCAAGGGGAGGGCGCCGCTGCGGACGAACCGGCGCGCGAGCAGCACGTCGACGAGGTCCTCGGTGGGTCGGACCCCCGCGCGGTCACACGCGGCGCGCCACTCGGCGAGGTCGACGTCCATCCCCATCCAGGCCGCGAGCTCGAGCGCGACCCCGTCGCCGGTCGGCCGGTCCGCGAGGAGCCCGTCCACCCGCGCAGCCCAGACGTCCGTCAGGTGCGCGGGCACCTCGATCGTGGCGACCGCCAGCTCGATGCCGCCGACGCCCCCGCGCAGCCACCCGCGATCGAGCCAGTGCCCCACGAGCTCCACGGCGAACAGCGGGTTGCCGGCCGTGCGCCGCTCGACCTCGTCCGCGAGGGCACCCGACAGGCCGAGGTGCTCGCGCACCAGCACGGACGCGTGCTCGGGGTCCAGGTCACCGACCTCGAGCGTGGGCACCCCTGCGGCCGCGAGCGCTTCCAGGTGGGCCCGCTCGGCGGCGCGTTCGGCGGTGTCGCGGACGAGGACCAGCGCGAGCAACGGGATGGGGTGCTGCGCCTGGTGCTGGAGCAGCTCGCGCACGAACTCGAGGGCCTCCGCGCCAAAGGTGGCGTCCTCGACCACCAGCACCACCGGCCGGTCCGCCGCGAGGAGCCGCAGGTAGCGCTCGAGCAGGTGGCGCCGCACGAGACCCGGCAGCGGGCGCTCCGCCTGGGGAAGCGCGAGCGGCAGGTCGGCGGCGAGGTCCGGGTCGGCCACGCGCTCGGCCACCCTCGACTCCAGCTCGTCGGCGGGCAGGCCGTCGGCGCCGAGCTCCCGCGCGAGCATCGCCCACAAGCCGTGCCCCGGATCGGGCTCCGCGCTGTGCTGGACCTCGAGGACCCGCGCCTCGCCCCGCTCGTGCAGGCGCCGCGCGAGCCACTGGGCGAGGCGCGACTTGCCGGAGCCCGAGGGCCCGCTCAGAATCAGCGCCTGCGCCGCGCCGCGGGCAGCCACCTCCCCGAACCGGTCGGTGAGCACCCCCCGCTCCGGGACGCGGTCGACGAGCGGCACCTCGCGGAACCCCCACAGGGACAACGCAGCGCTCTCGAACCGGCGGTCGCGGCGACCGATCGCGCGGACGCTCACGCCGCGGGTGGGCGTCTCGAGCGGCTCCCCGCCAGGGAAGCGGCGCCGCCGGCTGGCGCTGCCCGTCGAGGGGCCGGTGACCGTCGGCGCGTCCGTGTCGTCCGCGAACAGGGCCGGCCCGACCGTGTCGTCGCCTTCGAGCGCCACGAGCCGGGCGGCCAGGTCGGCGGCGAACGCCCAGCGCCGCGGCCCCACCTTCTCGAGGCCCTGCCGCAGGACGTCCTCGAGGCCTGCCGGCACCGGGACCTTCGGCACGAACGGGCCCGGACTCGCCGTCAGGTGGCGTCCCATCACCTCCTCCGAGGTTCGGTACGCGCCGTAGGGGTGCCCGCCGGTGACGAGCTGCCAGAGCATGACGCACAGGGAGTACAGGTCGGTCCAGGGTCCCTGCGCGCGGAGGTCGCCCTCGATCTGCTCGGGCGGCATGAACCGCGGGGTCCCCACCATCACCTGGGCGAGCGGCCCGTCGCGGTCCAGCCCGCGGGCGCTGATCCCGAAGTCCGACACCACCACGCGATCCTGCTGGAACAGCAGGTTCCCGGGCTTCACGTCGCGGTGGACGATGCCCCGCGCGTGGGCGTGCCCGAGCCCGGCGAGGCAGCCGAGGGCCACGTCGCGAAGCTCCGCCCAGCCTCCCTTCAGCTTGCGGTCCACGAGGCTGCCGCCGTCGCAGTACTCCATCACGAGGTACCGGGCGCCCGCCGGCAGATCGGGTGCGTCCGGGCCCGGTACCCGCCCGTGATCGAGCACGCGCACCACGTTCGGGTGCTCGAGCTGGGACACGAGCCGGACCTCGTGCAGGAACAGCTCGGTGCCCGAAGGGCCGCTCAGATCGACCTTGACGGCCACCGGCAGGTCGAGCGCCTCGTGGCGCCCGCTCCAGACGACACCCATTCCACCACGGCCGACGACCTTGTCGAGGCGGACCGGTCCGATGCGGGCCATCGTTCGTGCAGCTCAGCCGTGCGGAAGCGCGCGGGTCAGGCCATCACCACTTTCGGCTGCTCGACGCCGAGCGAAGGAAGCGCGGGTTCGGCGCAGCGGCCACCCTCGGACTCCGCGCCCATGCCGCCCATCAGGGCCCCGAGGATGCCACCCAGGAACCCGCCACCACCGACCGGCGCACACTGCTGCGGGGTCTCCGTGCGGTACACGGCGTCCTGGAACATCCCGTTGCCCATCCCACCCTGTTGGTCGGGACGGTAGTCGATGTTGGTCATGGTGCTGTGCTGGTCCGAGAACGGACGTGGCGGACGGGGGCGGTTGCGGGAGCGGGAGCCCAAGGCGACCTCCTGACGGGGGGTGAGGATCCCCCAACCGCAAGCATACCCCAGGATCCGGACGGCAGGTCTAGCCGCCGGCGAGGAGGCTGGCCGCCGCCTGCTCCTGGGCCACGTCGTCGCGCAGGTCGGCGACGATCGCGTTGGTACCGAACCGCGCCTCGTACAGGTACACGGGCGTCCGCAGCAGCTCCGGCCACCACGCGGGGTGGGTCAGCGCCTTCGCCAACATGCCCCACATCGCCTGCTCCTCGCGCACCGCCACCTCGTCCCAGTCGAGCGGCGCCACCGCGAGCGCACGGAGCCGCACCGTAGCGACCGCCCTGTCTGCCGCCGACAGCCTCGGATCCGCGAGCAGGGGCTCCAGCGCCTCCGACGCCCGCAGCCCCACCGCGGTCCACACGCCGACCGACACCAGGGGCCCGACCCGGCGCTGGTCGGCGGCCAGCTCCCACACGTCCAGCAGCTCGGCGACGGCCTCGTCGGGCGCGTCGTGGCGCGCGAGCCAGCTCGTCCCGTCGGTCGCTGCCCGGAACAGGAGGAACAGGTCGTCGACCGGCACCTCGTCCAGCCGCTCGCAGCGCGTGGCCGCGAGGAGCACCGCCGCAGCCGCCCGATCCGCGTCACCACCCGCAGCGGTCTCGTGTTCGCGGTGCACCTGGGGCAGCACCCCCAGGATCTCGCTCGTCACGCAGTCCTCGCTGCCCGGCGTGCGGCGCGAGACCTGCGACGGCTGCCCCGCGGTCGCCCACCACCCGAACCCCACCGCCACCGGCACCACCGCGCCTGCACCCAGCACCCGACCCCACCGGACCCGCATGTCGGCCTCCTGCTCCTCCGCGAAGCAAGGGCCGTGCCTGGGCTACGATCGTGCTCCCAGGCAGATCGTCGCGTGCCCCGTGGGGCATTCTGTCACGGCAGCGCGCGCGCGGCCTCCGGGCTGGACAGACTGTCTCGCACCACGAGGTACGTGAGCAGCGGGATCGAGCCGAGCGCGGGCACCGCCACCAGCCACGGCCACGGGTTCAGCCCACGGCTTCGCGCGTCTCCGTACAGCCACACCGAGCCGAAGCCGCAGGCGACGACCAGATCGCAGAAGATCTGGATGGCGCCGGGGTCGGCGACGCCGGAGCGAAAGATTCCGAGGAACCCCACCTCCCACACCGCCCACGACGACAACCCCAGGAACGCCACCCAGACGATCACGCCGAACCAACGGTGCATACCGACCTCCTGCTGCTCCTTCACCCGCTGCGGTGCCGGGCCCCATGACCCGGCAGGTCATGGTCTCGCGGCGCTCCCCACCGTACGCTCTGGTCCGGAGGTCCCCGTGGATGGACTCGGCACGTTGCTCCGCCAATGGCGCACGACGCGGCGGCTGTCGCAGCAGGCGCTCTCCGAGCAGGCGGAGATCAGCCCCCGGCACCTGTCGTGCCTCGAGACCGGGCGGGCCCGCCCGAGCCGCGAGATGGTCCTCGTTCTCGCCAGCGCGCTCGAGGTGCCCCTGCGCGAGCGGAACACGCTGCTGCTCGCCGCCGGGTACGCGCCCGCCTACCGCGAGACCGACCTGTCCGCGCCCGATCTGGCCCCGGCGCGCCGCGCCCTCGAGCACCTGCTGCGCGGGGCGGAGCCGTACGGCGCGGTGGTCATGAACCGGCGCTGGGAGCTGGTGATGGCGAATCGGCCGTTCCGCGCGCTCGCCGGGCTGGTGCTCGGGCGGGAGCTCGCGATCGGCGAGAACCTGCTGGCGCTCACGATCGACCCCGCAGCGCTCGGGCGCGTGATCCTCGACCGGGACACGGTGACCCGCGGGCTGCTGCACCGCCTGCACCGCGACGCCACGGCCACGGCGGACCCGGAGTTGTCGGCGCTGCTGGAGACCCTGGAGCGGCTCCCCGGCGTGCCCACCGACTGGCGCCGGGAGGGCTTCACCCGGACCCCACCCATCACGATGACGGTCTCGATGCAGCTCGGGGACCAGGTGTTGTCGCTGTTCACGACGCTCACGACGCTCGGCACGGCGACGGACGTGAGCCTCGCCGAGCTCCACCTCGAGCACTACTTCCCGGCGGACGCCGCCTCGGAGGCGGTGCTGCGCACGTTCTTCACGTGATGGCGGCGTGGCGGGCCGCGAGGGCAGCGGTGGCGAACGCGGCCTGGAACGACAACCCGCCGATGGGGCCGGTGAGGTCGAGCAGCTCGCCGAACACGTACAGGCCCGGGTGGCGGCGGACCTCGAGGGTGTGGGGGTCGACCTCGGACAACGCGAGGCCCCCGCCCGTCACCTCCGCCTCGTCCCAGCCGAGGGTCCCAGAGACGGGCACCAGCAGGCCCTTGAGCGCGTCGACGAGGAGGTTGCGGGCCTTGCGGTCGACGCGGTGGAGCGGCGGGTTGTCGTCGGGGAGGCCCGCCTGTCGCGCCACCGCAGCCAGCACCCGCCCGGGGAGCGCCGGGTCGACGAGCCGGGCGAGGTGAGGGCCCCCGGGGCGGCCCGCCGCCTCGAGGAACGCGGCGCGGACGGCGTCGAGGTCGCGGTCGGGGTCGAGGTCGAGGGCCACGGTCCACCCGGTCGTGGGGCCCTGGCGCGCGGCGCGGGCGACGTGGACGGACAGATCCATCGCCCCGGGGCCCGACAGCCCCCGGTGGGTGAACAACACGGGGCGGCGGCGGCGGGCGACGAGGCGCCGGGCGGGGTCCAGGAGGCGCGCCTCCACGGTGGGAAGCGCGATGCCCGCGAGCGCCGTGACCCAGGCCGCGTCGCTCGTGAGGGGAACGAGCGCCGGCACCTGCGGCTCGACCGCGAGGCCCAGGGCGGTGAGCCAGCGGTAGCCGTCGCCGGTGGTGCCGGTCTTGGGGTACGACCGGCCGCCCGTACACACCAGGAGCTTCTTGCAGGTGAGGGGGCCGCTGTCGGTCCGGACCTGCCACCCGCCTGCGTCCGGGCCGAGCTCGCGGACCGCGCACCCGTAGCGGAAGCGGGCGCCGGCGTCCCGGGCGTCGCGGACCAGCGCGTCCCGCACGTCCACCGCGCGCTGGCTCGCGGGGAACACCTTCTCGAGCGCGTCCTCGGTGACGGTGGGGACCCCGAGCGCGTGGAAGTGCCGGCGGACGGCGGCGGGCGGCAGGGCGCGGAACGCGGGGAGAACGAAGTCGGCCCCGGCTCCGAACAACCTCGCGGCTGCGGCCGGACCGAGGGTGGTGGTCAGGTTGCACCGCGTCCCCCCGCTCGCGAGCACCTTGGTGCCTGCGCGCGGCGTCTTCTCGAGGACGAGCACGTCGCGGCCCGCGCGCGCAGCCACGGCCGCCGCCCACAGGCCCGCCGCGCCTGCGCCCACCACCACCACCTCGGCGTCGACGGCCATGGGGCCGCGTAGCGTGGGGCGCGACCGGGGGCGACGTCGATACAGGGGCGCCGGAGGTGTCCGTGGACGTGTTGCCCAGCCGGCGTCACGACCTGGGGGACGGGATGGTGGTGACCCGCGCGCTCCCCGCGCCCGGCCGCCGCACCGTGGGTCCCTGGTGCTTCGTGGACGTGTTCGGGCCGGTCGCCGTCGACGGTCCCGAGCGCGACGTGCGGCCCCACCCCCACATCGGCCTCGCCACGGTGACGTGGCTGCTGTCGGGCGCGATCGTGCACCGCGACTCGCTGGGCTCCGTCCAGCCCATCCGGCCGGGCCAGCTCAACTGGATGACGGCGGGGGCGGGCATCACGCACAGCGAGCACTTCCAGCCCGGAGACCCGCTGCGGGGCCTGCAGCTGTGGTTCGCGCTCCCCGAGGCGCACCGGGCCGACCCGCCGTCGTTCCTCCACGTGCCCGCGGTCCCGACGGTGTCCGTGGGAGACGCGCGGTGCGCGGTCTGGTGCGGCGCGGTGGCCGGCGTGGCGGGCGCGGTGGTCCCCCCGCACCCGGCGGTGGGCTTCGAGGGCCGGCTCGACGGCGCTGCCACGCTGCCGCTCGCGCCCGACTTCGAGCACGTCGTGGTGTGGCTCGACGGCGCCGGGCGGCTCGACGGCGAGGAGCTGCCGCTCGAGCAGCTCGTCTACCTGCCGGTGGGGACGCCCGCGGTCACGCTGACCGGCACCGGCACGTTCGTGGTGCTGGGCGGGGCCCCGTTCGGACCGCTCCTGTTGTGGTGGAACTTCGCAGCGCGCACCCGGGCGGAGATGGTCGCCGCGCAGGAGCGATGGGAGTCCGGGGGGTTCGCCGCGGTGCCGGACGTCGTGGGCCGCATCCCGGCGCCCCCCGTGCCTCCGCTCGTGGATGCCCGGTAGTCAGGGAGCGCGCTGGACCAGCGTCACGGCGTGCTCCGGGCAGGCGACCACACACAACCCGCACGCCAGGCACGCGTCGGCGCGCGGCGTGTAGGCGGTCTTGCGCCCGTGGATGCGGCTCTTGACCCGACCGAGCCACGACAGCGCCGCGAAGTCGGCGTCGGTCATCCGCCGCACCTCGAACACGTCGTAGGGACACACCTGGGTGCAGTCTCCCTTGCCCTCGCACCGGCCCCGGTCCACCACCGGGACCCAGGCCCCCGGCGCTGCGCGGCACACCTCGCCCGGGCGATCCGGGTGGGCGGCGGCGCGGCGCGTCTTCTCCACGTCCACGGGCATGGGCGCTCTCCGTTCTCGTCGTCCTACCTCGCGGCCATCCTCCACACGACCGACCCCGGAGGATACGACCGGGCGATGTGGGTCTTCCCCCTCGCGCTCGGGTGCAGCCCGCCGGCCTCCGATCCCAAGCACTCCCCCGATCCGGTGTGTGCGGAGCCCGGCTGCCTCCGCAGCGCGACCAGCTTCGGCGTCTACGATCGGGCCGCGATCACGCCCTGGCTGGCGCCGGGGGTGACGCTGGACAACGGCTACGAGGTGGTCGCCATCGAGTACGTCACCGAGTCCGGCACTGCGACAGCGACGGTGACGCTCCCGCTCGACCTCGCGGGCGCAGGCCCCGTCGACGGTTTCCCGGTGGTGGCCAACGCGCACGGGACGGTCGGGCTGGAAGACCCCTGCCAGCTCACCGGCACGTCCTCGGGGACCGGCCTCGCGGCGCTGTTCGGTGGGCGGGGCGCCATCGGGGTCGCGCCCGACTACCCGGGCCTCGGCACGCCGGGCGCCCACCGGTACCTCGACGCCCGGAGCGAGGCCACGAGCGTGCTCGACAGCCTGCGCGCCGCGATGCACCTCGCAGCGGACCGCGGTGTCCCCACCAGCGGGCGCGCAGCCGTGGTGGGGCTGTCCCAGGGCGGGCACGCGAGCCTGGCGGCGGCGGCGCTCCACAGCCGGTATGCGCCGGAGCTCGACGTGCGCGCGTTCGCCGCATCGGGCCCGGCGAGCCTGTACGAGGAGCAGTGGCGGGCCGGGGTCTCCATTCCGGGTCCACACCTGTCGCTGCACGCGATGATGGCGTGGTCGTTCACCGAGGTGAGCGGCGAGGACCGCGCAGGGGTGTGGGCCTCCGGAGAAGGCGAACGGCTGGAGGCCGCGCTCACCACCCGCTGCTACTGGTCGCCCACGTTCACCAGCGAGCCGCTCCTCGGCGACGGGTTCCCCACGCGCGCCGAGGACGTCTTCTCCCCTGCGTTCCTCGCGGAGTACGCCAGCGGAGACTGGGCCCGGTTCCCGTGGATGGCGGCGCGGTTCGACGACAACCGGCTCGTTCCCTGGCTCGGAGACGGTGAGCAGACCGCGCCGGTGGCGATCTGGCAGGGCACCGCCGACACCACGGTCCTCGCTGCGGACACGGCGGCGTTGGTCGAGGATCTCGCGGCGGGCGGGATCGACGTGACCCTGCACCTCGTCGAGGGCGGTACCCACACCACCACCGCGTTCGGCTTCCTGGCGTACCCCGAGGCCGCGACCGACGAGAGCGTGGCGTGGGTGCAGGGACTGCTCGCGGAGCCGTAGCCCCGGTCAGCGGAGACGCGCGCGGACCTCTGCGAGCGCCGTCGGGGTGTCGAAGTCCACTGCGACCAGTGGCTCGGCCACTTCGAGGCGCGGCGCATCACGGAGGAGGGTCCGGAGGCCCTCGGCGAGCGGCGCACCAGCGAGCAACCGCGCCACGGACACCGCGTCCAGCACCACGGGGTGCCCGTCCCGACCGTCGGGACCGCGCGGGACGGCCGAGGTGTGGGCGAGAGCGAGCTGGGCGAGGACGGCCGCGCTCGCGGGGACCACGTCCACCGGCGTGACCAGCGCCGGCGCATCAGCGTGGGCGGAGAGGGCCAGCCGCGCGCTGTCGGAGGGTCCGGACGTCGCCCAGTCCGGGTTGTACACCACGTCCACGCCCGGCGGCAGCGTGGCGACGACCTGCTCCGCGTCCGCGCCCACCACCACCACCAGCCGGCGGGCGAACGGCGCGAGCGCCGCGAGGTGCGCGTTCAGCAGCGTGCCGCCCGCCCAGGGGAGCAGGGCCTTCGGGGACCCCATCCGTCGGGAGCCTCCCGCCGCCAGCACCACCACCTGGGGGAACGACATGCCGCACACCATGGTCACCGGGGGCGCGCATGTCCACCCCCGCGGTCACTCGAACGCGCGCTGGATGCCGTCGAGGACCTCGCGGGTGGTCGCTGCGTCCTGGGTCGGCGCAGGCGCCTCCCGCGCCAACGCCATCCAGGCCAGTCCGGCGGCCACCAGCAACACCGCTACCAGGCCAGCCAGGATGGCTGGATCGAACCGCAGGGGCGCGGGCGGCGGGAGCTTGACCTCGCGCGGCTCGCTGCCGGACTGCGAGTCGAGCGACAGCGGGGGGTGATCACCCTGGGGCAGCGCCTCGCACCGGAGCCTGGACGGGAGGCCGGGGAGGGTGTCGACGCGGACCACGCGGCCGAACAGCCCCGCGGAGCTCCGGACGCTGGGCGGCGCACCGAGCACCTCCACCAGCGCGCCGACCTCCACCACGCCGGTGGTCGAGACCTCGAACGCGCCAGGAGCGACCGCGAACCAACGCGCTGGCAGCGAGGTCTCGGGGGCCCCGAAGACGCTCAGCGTGCACACGACAGGGTCTACCGGGTGCAGGACCGCAGAGGCCGGGCTCGGGACCCACACCCCGCGGGCCCGCGCCCCGAGCGCAGTGAACAGGCGGTGGGGGGTGATGGGTTCGGCGTAGACCTCGCGGACCCCCAGGCGAAGCAGCGCGCGCAGCGACTCGGTCGCCACATTGGGGACCAGCGCGACGGTGAACAGCTGGGCGGCGACGCGATGGATGACGGCGGCCTGCGCCTCGGTCGGGACGCCCCGCACGAGGACCAGCGCCACCGCGTGTTCACCGGAGCCCGCAGCCACCTCGAACAGGGACGCATCCCGGGTCCAGGTGAAGTCCACTTCCCGGCTCCCCGCCAGCTCCTGAAGGAGGGCCGTCGGCCGTCGGTCGAGTGCGTCCCAGATCACGAGCCGCGACACGGCGCCTCCCCCCTGACCGTTCGGCGCAGCGGGCCTCGAGGTTGAGGGTACGGAGTTTCCGAACGAACCCATTGCCGGAACCCATGGGTCGATCCCGCGTCGCCCGCCTATGTTCGGCCTCAGACCGAGAGGTCCCCATGTGGTTCCGCTCGCTGTTCCCGATCCTGCTGCTCGGCTGCCCGTCCAAGGACGCCACCGACACCACCCCCTCGGAGTCCGACACCGACACCGATGCCGACACCGACACCGATG
>JBIKWC010000473.1:0-3733 GCA_044356535.1 Myxococcota bacterium | reverse complement strand
GGGCGGCGGGGCGGGGGCGGGGGCCACAGGTGCGGGGCCGGGCGCCTCGACCACGGGTTCGGGCTCGGGCTCCACGGGCTTCGGCGGCGGCGGCCGGCGCGGCGACGGCGACGGGCTCGCGCCCGCTTCTACCGGGACCTCCTCCGCACCCGGCTCGGGAGCGACCTCGCCTGTGGTGCCAGGAGCGACGTCGGAACCGGGCTCCTCCTCGGACCCCTCGTCGACGAAGGCCTCGTCCGCGACGGTGTCCGGGGCGGGGGGGAGGTCGGCCGGTCCAGGAGCGGCGACGAGCCAGTACAGGCCGATGCCGACGACGAGCAGGCCCAATACGGCCGCCACCGACAGCGACACCATGGCGGCGCCGCCGAGCGCGAGGACGCCGGCAGTCGCCGGGACCGCGCCGTCCGAGGTGTCGGAAGCGCTGTCCGCCGCCACTGCTGCGCTCGGGGCCTGGGGGACCACCTGGCGCAGGGTGGGCGCCTCGGGTGCGGCCACGCGCGACGAAGGCTTCGGCGTCCCGAACATGTCGGCCGGGAGCCGCGCGGTGGGCGCCTCGGACCATTGCTTGGAAGCCACGCGATCCTGGGCGGCCTGCGGCTGCGGCGCGGCCGACGCGTACGGGTCGGGGACGACCTGGGGCGCCACCGGCGCGGCGGGTGCGGGCAGGCGGGCTGCGGGGGTGGGATCCGCGTCGCTCCGGCCGCCGGGCCGGTTCGAAGTCCCGCTCTCGAACGCGCCGAGCTTGCGTCGCGCGGCTTCGCTGGTTCGCGACTGCGGCGGAGGGGCGGCCACCTGGGGCGGCGGCCTCGGCGTGGCGATCGCGTCGGCCTCCTGCTGGGCCTCGGCGAACTGGAGGCGACGGAACAGCGGGTCGAGGCGGACCTCCTCGGAGTTCGGGTCGTCTGCGGACCACACGTCGTCCCGCGACTCGGTTCGGAACCCGGTGCCGGCGGCCTGGCTCTCGACCACGTCCACGCTCACGCCGGGGCGCGCGGTGCGCACGCTGGCGGAGGGCGAAGGCGTCTCGTCGGCGTCCTCCCCCTCGTCGTACTTGTCTCCCTCGTCGTCGGCCTCGAGCGCGTCGAGGGCAGCGACCGCGTCGGGGGGCGGGTCGTCGGGTGGGTCCTGTGCAGCGCCCGACCGCCTGGCCGACGCCTGCAACAGGGATTTCCGTCTGGACGCGGCCGCCATCGGGCCATCATGCCACGGCGCGGGGTGCTCCGTCTCGGACCGGCCGCTCCGCTACCGGTTAGGACCGGAACAACCCTGTCCACCCGAGTGTCGGATCTGCATGATCGCCCTCACCTCCCTCTGGTCCCTCCTCCCCGCAGCCTGGGCCGGTAGCGTCCACCTGCAGTCACAGTCTCCCGTGTCGTACCGGGTGGACGGTGAGTACGTCGCGCGCATGGTCGTCGCCGCCACGGTCGAGGACGTCCGGTTCGGCCACCACACGGTCGAAGCCCTGGACGCGCTCGGTGCAGTCCTGGCGAGCCAGGACGTCACCGTGGGGAACTTCCCCGTCTTCCTCCGCTACGAAGACCACCGGCTCGACATCCTCGACCCGAACCGGATGAGCCTCGACGAGCTCGGGCTCGGAGACCTCGCGATCAAGGCGCAGGAGTTCCTCGAGCTCGAGCGCGACCTCGCCAAGCGCACCGACAAGAAGCGCTACAAGGTGCTGGCGGCCGTGGTCGACGACCACTGGTTCGAGATGCGGCACGTGGACTCGATCCTCGGGGCGTTCGACACCCTGACGGGCCGCGTCGCGGCGGCCGTGCTCCTGGCGCCCAAGACGGTGGACCCCCACAAGTTCGCTGCGATCGAAGACCACTTCCCGCCCGGGGAGTACCTCGACCGCGCCCGCCGCGCGTACCTCGAGACGCGGGAGGAATAGGCGCACTGGGTCGACGGTCCCGCCGCGTTAGCCGCCCGGCATGATCTCCCTGTCCAAGGTGACCCGCCAGCACGGCCACCGCGTGCTCTTCATCGACGCCAACTTCCAGCTCGACCCGGGCGAGAAGGTGGGCCTCGTCGGCGCCAACGGCTCCGGCAAGACCACGCTGTTCCGCATGATCATGGGCGAGGAATCGGCCGACGAAGGCAGCATCGAGCGCCCGAAGCGCATGTCGATCGGGTACTTCCGCCAGGAGGCGGACCCGGTCTCGGAGGACCGCACCGTGCTGGCCGAGGCCATGGCCGGGGACGCGGAGGTGGCGGCGCTCGCGTCGGAGCTCGCGGACCTCGAGCGGCGCATGGAGGAAGGCGGCGACGACTTCGACGAGGTCGTGGAGCGCTTCAGCGAGGTCCAGACGCGGTTCGGCGACCTCGGCGGGTGGGACCTCGAGAGCCGCGCAGCCGAGGTGCTCGCCGGCCTCGGGTTCGCCCAGGATCAGGTCCGCGGCCCGGTGAAGGCGCTGTCCGGCGGCTGGCGCATGCGGGTTCAGCTCGCGAAGATCCTCATCCAGCGCCCCGAGGTCATGCTCCTCGACGAGCCCACCAACCACCTCGACCTCGAGTCCATCCTGTGGCTCGAGGGCTTCCTGAAGGAGTTCCCGGGCGCCGTGTTGATGACCTGCCACGACCGCGACGTGCTCGACCGCGTGGTGCGCCGCATCGCCGAGATCGACGGCGGCACGATCCGCTCGTACACGGGCAACTACGCGTTCTACGAGCGGATGCGCGCCGAAGACGCCGTCCGCCGCGAGGCCGAGTACGACAAGCAGCAGGCGATGCTGGCCAAGGAGCTGCGGTTCATCGAGCGCTTCAAGGCGCAGCCCCGCAAGGCCTCGCAGGTGCAGTCCCGCGCCAAGAAGGTCGACAAGATCGAGCGCGTCGAGCCGCCCGCGCGCCTCGTGGAGCGCAAGTTCGAGTTCAAGAAGGTCACCCGCAGCGGGGACGAGGTCCTCATCGGCACCGACCTGCGCAAGGCGTACGGCGAGCGGCAGGTGCTCCGCGGCCTCGACGTGCTGGTGCGGCGCGGCGAGCGCTGGGCCGTGATGGGCGAGAACGGCGCCGGCAAGACCACCCTCCTCAAGCTCCTGGCCGGGGCCTCGGCGCCCGACGCTGGCGGCGTGCGCGTGGGCGCCAACGTGGGCCTCGGGTACTACGCGCAGCACCAGGCCGAGCAGCTCGACCTCGACCGCACCGTCCTCGAGGAGCTGCAGGCCCACGCCCCCACGGCCAACCTCGGCACGATCCGCAACCTCGCGGGCGCGTTCGGGTTCTCCGGCGACGACGTGGACAAGCAGATCTTCGTGTTGTCCGGCGGCGAGAAGGCGCGCCTCGTGTTGGCGAAGCTCCTGTACGACGCGCCGAACCTGCTGGTCCTCGACGAGCCCACCAACCACCTCGATCTCGTGACCAAGCGGGCGCTCGTGAAGGCGCTGCAGGAGTACGAGGGCACGCTCGTGTTCGTGTCCCACGACCGCACGTTCCTCAAGACGCTGGCCACGCGGATCCTCGAGGTGGGCGCCGACCCGCGCGTGTACCCCGGGAGCTACGACGAGTACGTGCAGGCGACGGGCCGCGAAGCGCCGGGCATGCGCGCCACGACCTGATCAGTGCCGACTCACTGCGCCCCGCGCAGGAGTTGAGCCGCAGGCCGAGGCCGAGACCGAGACCGAGGTCGAACTCGAGGTCGAACTCGAGGTCGAACTCGAGGTCGAGGTCGAAGTCGAACTCGAGGAGTCGACGGCTGGCGGCCAAAAATTGGCGCTTGGGCGCGATACTCGCT
>JBIKWC010000554.1:0-3742 GCA_044356535.1 Myxococcota bacterium | reverse complement strand
CACCTCGTGCAGGTGTTCGAGCGCGACCTCCGCGTGAGCGGGGACTGGCAGATGGGAGGGAGCTTCCCGTCCTACCTCCTGACCAACCCCGACGCCGAGACCGTCCGGTCCGTGCGTGACAAGGGCCGGTCGGACCTGCCCCCCGACAGCTGGCGTCCACGGAAGGAGGGGACCGAGGCTGCGTACCGCGAGTGGCTCGAAAAACATCCGGACGGACCGTTTCGGGAGGACGCCGAGGACGCCCTCGACGACCTGGCCTGGGCCGCGGCAGGCTCGGCTGCGACCGAGCTCGCGGCCCGGCAATACCTCCACGATCACCCGACCGGCCTGCACGTCGCGGACGCGCGGTTCGCGATCGAGGACCTGGCCTACCGCAAGGTCATGGCCGCGCCGTCGCGGGCGGCGTGGGAGAAGCTGCTCGCGGACGCGCCCGACGGCATGTACGCCAGCGAAGCCAAGGCCCAGCTCCACGATCTCGACTGGAAGGCGGCGAGGACCACCGACTCGGCGGCGGCGTACCACCAGTACCTCGAGCAGTGGCCGGCCGGACGCAACGTCGACCGCGCCCGCCAGCTCGAGGAGGAGCGGGCGTTCGATCTCGCGCGTCGGCGAGGAGACGACGCGCTCCGCGACTTCCTCTCCGACTGGCCGGAGTCCCGCTGGCGCGACGAGGCCGGCGCGATCCTGGGCGACGTGAAGCTCACCGACGTCACGCTGTGGCTGGACCCGTCCACGCTGCCGGCAGTGGCGGCCGCCCTCACGCGGTTGCTCTCGGAGGAGCTCACGAAGCGTGGGTTCCGCGTCGTCCCCGCGCCGGGTGAAGGGAGCGCGGTGCTCCGGGTGACGCCAGGCACCGAGCAGAAGCGTGGCATGTTTCTGGTCTATGCCGCGGTCGTCCTGGAGCTCGGAGGGCTCGAGCGCCCCCTCGTGGAGCAGCGGGTCGAGGCTCCGATGCTCCCCACCGACGACCCGGGCGTGGTGCTGGGCAAGGCCGTGGCCGCCAACCTGCTGCCGATGGACCGGTGGTGCGCGACGCCGAAGCCTGCGCCGTAGCGCGGGTACCTGGCGTCACTGCGCCCCGAGCGCCCGTTGAGCCGAAGGCCGAGGTCGTTCTCGAGGCCGAGGTCGTTCTCGAGGCCGAGGTCGAACTCGAGGTCGAGGTCGAGGTCGAGGTCCCCAGGTCGACCACGATTCGTCGATACACGAGTTCCAACCTAGTCCGGTGTAGACACAACCGGGCCCTATCGGGGGGTGATCACTGCTCCGACGTGGGCGTCATCCACCAGCCGCATCAGGTCGAGGCTGCTGAGGAGCTTGCGGACCTCACCATGGACCTGCGTGACGGTGTGGGCCACCACTGGGTTGGTCTCGCTGCGGATCCGGTTGATGTGGCACAGGCCCAACTGCGCGATCGCGGCGACGGCGGAGGTCTCGGCGCCTGCCACGGCCAGGTGGTGGTCCAGGAGGCGATGGAGCAGCGTGGCCAGCACGCAAATCGTGACGTGGGCCCGAACCTTGGCGTCGGTCCGGTGGTGCACGGGTCGGAGCTCCACGACGCTCTTGATGGTCCGAAAGTCGCGCTCGATCTGGTCCCGCGTTCGGTACAGGTCCACCAGCTGCGCCGGGTTGCCTGCGAGGGCCGGCGACGCGATGAGGACGCTGAATCCGTCGAATCTCCGGCGTCGCGTCCAGTCGGCCTCCTGGAGCTTCAGGGTCGCGACCAGGCCGCCCTCGGTCGCGGCAACTTCGACCTCGAACAGGGACGGCATGCCGTGATCGCGAAGGATCCGGTCGATGCGGCCCCGGAGGGCCGGTTCGCCATCACCGAGACCGACCGCGCTGACTGCCGCGCGGACTTCGGCCAACTCGGCGTGAGCGCGGTGCCGCTGCTCTACGAACATGTCGGGGTTGAAGTACACGATGGGCCTACCGACAGTCGAACGGGGCACGATGGGAGAGCGCCGGGCGGGCGCGGCGCGATGAGTGGCCTGTCCACGAAGCTTTCCTTTGCGCCCTTGCGCAGTCACCAGCGCGTCGAACGCCGCACAGCGCGCCTGTTCGTCGGTCTGGCCGCGGAGCAGGCCCACCAGACCGGAGAGGGCCACCTCAGGTCCCTCCCCGGCATCGATGCGCAGCTGCACCTCGACGGGAAGCTGGAGCAGGCTGAGCAGCTTCGTCACGTGGCTCTTCGAGACCCCGAGCTGCGCGGCCAGCGCGCCACTGCTCCCACCTCCGCGCAGCTGACGCGCTTGCGCCAGGGCGGCGGCGATGCGTGTGGGTGCGGACGTGGCCTCGCCAAGAACGGACATGGGCTCGGTCGGGAGTGGCACCTCGACCGTGAACCGTGCGCCGTCGGCCACGAACGTCTTTCCGTCTGCACCGGTGAACCCCATGCCCTTGATGGCGTCCACCGCGGCGGTTCGATCGGAGATGTCGAGCGGGAGGCCCGCGAGGCGAGGAACCCACGCCGAGACCTCGTGCTCCGGCACTGGGACAAGGAAGTTGCGACCCGTGCTGGCGAGGATCTCCAGACTGGCGTAGTTCCCGAGCGCTCGGTCGGCGATGAGAGGCGCGTCACCGAGCCACGAGCGCGCAGCGAGGTCGACCGCCACTTCTCGCAGGGCGTGAACTTCGCTCTTGTTGCCCTCGTAGGACCGCCAGCGCAGCGGAAACCCGCGATGGTCGCACGCAACCACGATGAGAATCTTGCGGCGGTAGCTCCCGTCCTTGACCCTGCCCATCGACGCCATGTCCGGGCCTTGCCCCTCGAACCACGTGTCGGTTCCATCCAACAGCACTGCCGACGCAGGCCCGTACGCACCACGAACCACGCCCGGGAGTTCGGCTTGCACCGCATCATCGCGCGCCTCCAGAAGCTCCAGCGACCGATGCAGGCGGCTGTTGTTGAACTTGCTGGCGGCCCACCCGAACAGCTCCGGAAGAGCAGTGGTCGGGAACCAGCGCTCCGCAGCGAGCTTGGAATCCGCGGCAACACAGCGGTGCAGAACCAGCGCCGTCACCACGTCCGCCGTCGAAACGTCCGGCCCCGGATCTCCCAACACGCGCCGAAGCAGCTCGTCCAGGCCTGACTTGCGCCAGATCTCGAGCAGAACCGCGAGGTGCAGGTACTGCAGGTTGTCGAGGACTTTCAGCCCGGCGAAGGGCGCGACCGCGTCCCCGTCGAGCCGCAGGGCAATGTCGCCCGAAAGGGCTTTTGCGAAGAGACGCACAGTCTCCGTCTGGGACTCGGAAAGATCCCCGAACGACGCGACGACCCGCTGGGTCGGCATGCCATCCTTCCGCCGAAAACT
The DNA here is from genome assembly GCA_044356535.1 of Myxococcota bacterium. Lineage (GTDB taxonomy): Bacteria > Myxococcota_A > UBA796 > UBA796 > JACKER01. The sequence goes on along the minus strand of JBIKWC010000554.1, from coordinate 431 downwards.
CTCCACGAGTTGTACGTAGCGATAGGTCTTGCTGCCCTTCTTGACGCGCGACTCACGGACGTGCATGGAACGTCATCCTCGCTCGCAAGTAGACCACACGCCGGACGAACATCCAAGCAGTCGACTACGAAAAGTTGTATCTACGTCGTATTGGGCCGACAGACGCCATACCCAAGGTCCCACGCCTGCCGGCGCTCGAACGCAACATCGGTCGTGATCGACTTGGGGAACTCGAGGTCGAGGTCGAAGTCGAACTCGAGGAGTCGACGGCTGGCGGCCAAAAATTGGCGCTTGGGCGCGATAATCGCTTGCCCGGAGGACGTGGCGATGGGCGAGGAGTTCCTGCACGAGGGGTTGGACTGCTACAAGCTGGCGGTCCAGGTGAGCCGGTGGGCGGCAATGCAGGTGTTTCCTGGGCACCGGAAGCATCT
>JBIKWC010000216.1:0-13012 GCA_044356535.1 Myxococcota bacterium | reverse complement strand
CAGCCGGGTCGAACCGGACAGGTTGCGACCGGGCCGTTGGGTCCGCCACGAACCAACGCCAGGGTTCGCGGAGCCGGGGCAGTGAAGCACCAGCGGGCGCGTTCGAAGTGTCCGGTTCAGGGCGGCTGGGGTCGCGAGGGTGTCCGGTTCGACCCCGTTGGGGTGACGTCCGTCGGTCGGTGACGGTCCAACCCACGCTCCCCGCGGTCCGGGGATTGCGAGGCGCCGCGGAGGAGGTCCGATGTTCCACCTCGTCGCCCGCACCCGCGACCGCAGCCCGCTCTGGTCTGACTGGGAGGAGGGCGCAGCGCTCTGGGAACGCGTCACCCACGCGGTCCCCGGGCTCGTGGCCCTGGTCTTGATGCCCGACCACGTCCACCTGCTCCACCCAACGGATGCGCGGCTCCCGCTCGGAGACGCCCTCGGCCGCCATGTCCGGTGGCGACACGCCCGACACGGCACCGCTGGCGACGTGCTCGCTCGGCTGCCACCCGCGGAGCCCCTCACCGACGCCCAGAAGGTCCGGCGCTCGATCCGCTATGTCCACTTGAACCCGTGCCGGGCGCGGCTGGTGACGGACCCGCTGGCGTGGCCGTTCTCGACCCACCGCGATGCGCTGGGGTGCGCCGTCCGCCCCGTGATCCCGCGCGCCCGTGACCCGGAGGCCTTCCATCGCTACGTCTCGGCGGACCCGACCGTGGACGTACGCGGCTCGGCGCTGCCCGCGCGCGCGTTGCGCGTGGACTCGCCCGCCAAGCTGGCGGAGGCGGTGTCGGCGGCGCTGCGGGTGCCGCTCGAGGCGCTCCGGCGAAGGGGCCCGGCCCGCGCCACCTACCTCGCGCTGGCACAGGACCTGTGCCCGGACGCGAGCGCGGAGGACATTGCTCACGAGGCCGGCGTGTCCCGCTCGACGGTGTACGCAGCTGCGCTGCAGGCGCGCCCTGACGCGCGCGACCCCGTGCGGGCCTGTGCGGGAGACGAGCGCCTCCGGGCGTTGGTCGGGCCGGTACCCGGACGCGCCCGGGGGTAGCGGTAGCCGCGCCCACCTGACCCCAGCCGGGTCGAACCGGACACCTCGCGGACCCCAGCCGGGTCGAACCGGACAGGTTGCCGCCGGGTGGTTGGGTCCGCCACGAACAAACGCCGGGCTTCGCGGAGCCAGGGGAGGGAAGCACCAGCGGGCGCGGTCGAAGTGTCCGGTTCAGGGCGGCTGGGGTCGCGGGGGTGTCCGGTTCGACCCCGTTGGGGGTGACACCCGGAGGCCCTTCCACCGCCACGGCTCGGCGGGCCCCTGCCGGGTCGCGCCCGGGGTTAGCGGTGACGCTGCGGAGGTCGCTCATGTGGTGGTGGATCGGGTTCCTCGGTTGCGCCACCTCCACCCAGGTGGCGGAGTTGGAGCAGGAGCTGGCTGCGACGAAGGCGGCGCTCACGGCGATGGAGACGCGCCTCGCGGCCCTCGAGACTCCGGTGCCCGACGAGGCCCGGCGGGCAGCGCTCCGCGAGAAGCTGAAACAGCGGCGCGAGGAGCGGCGAGAGGAGCGGCGCCTGGAGGGCGAGCCGAACGCGTTCGTCGACCGCCCCGACCTCACCCCGCGGCAGGCGGCAGCGGACCTGGAGTACGCCGGCACCCTCGGGCGGGCGCTGCTCCACCGCGGACCCGACGGGGAGTACGACGGCTACCGCCTCTCCGCGATCCGGAAGGGTTCGATGGGCGACCGGTTGGGCGTCCTCAACGGCGACATCCTGCACGAGGTCGACGGGGTTCCGGTCCAGTCGATGGAGGACGCCATGACCGCCTACGCCCGGGTGATCGACCCCACGGTGAAGGTCACCACCCTCACGGTGCTGCGCCGCGGCGCACCGATCGAGCTCCAGGTGCCGCTCGACGAGGTCCCGCCGCCGTACGAACCCGCCGCCGAGGCCCCCGCCGAGCCGGTGCCTTGATGTGGTGGGTACCGCTGCTGGGGTGCGCGACCCAGTCGAAGGTCGCCGAGCTGGAGGTCGCGGTGACGGAGCTGGAGTCGCAGCGCCGGGACGCGGAGACCCGGCTCGCTGCGCTGGAGGCGAAGGCAGCTCGAGAGGCGACCGCCGCCCAGGAGGCACCGGAGCCCACCGCGGCGCTCGACCCCGGCCTGACGCCGCGCCAGGTGCTGGCGGACCCTGCCGCTGCGGTGCGCCTCGGACGCCTGGCTCCGCACCGCGGCCCCGACGGGGAGCTCGACGGATACCGCGTCTCCGCGATCCGGCACGGGTCCCTCGCCGACCGCGTCGGCGTACGCAACGGGGACATCCTGTACCGCGTCAACGGCGTCTCGGTCGTCTCGGTGGAAGAGATGAATGCGGCCTACGCAAAGGTGACCGACCCGACGGTGACCGTGCTCACCCTCACCGTGACGCGGGCCGGAGCGCAGATGGAGCTCCGCATCCCGCTCGACGAGGTGCCGCCTCCGTACGTGCCCGACGACGGCGCCACCCCGCCCATCGAGCAGGGTGGGCCGGGTTAGCCGGCGAACGAGAGGGTGAACCATGGGTGACGACGAGCTCGATCCGCCTCCTGCGAACAACGTCGGACTCGTTCTCGCCGTGTTGTGGTTCCTGGTCGGCGTCGCGGGGTGTGGGGGCGCCGGGTTCGCCATCGGGTTCGTGAGCGAGTCGATGGGGGTGCTGGCGTCGTACCTCGGGTTCCCGCTGTTCGCCGGCGGAGCTGCCGCGCTGCTCGTGGCGCCGTTCCTCCGCCGCTCCGGTGCGCCTGCCGCGGTCGGAGCGCCCCTGGGCTGCGGCTGCTTCTCCATGTTCGCCACGTTGTTCGTGGTGGTGGTGTTCTTCGCAGTCCTCTTCCCGATGTTGTGAAGGCCCGGGGGGTGGACATCGACCGCGGCGTACTCGCGCTCCTCGCGACGAAGCTCGGCCTGCACGCGCTGTCGGTGTCGGTCTTCACCTATGGCTACGCCGGGGACGAGACGTACTACCTCGCCTGCGCCGATCACCTCTCGTGGGGCTACGTCGACCACCCACCGCTGTCGATCTGGCTCCTGTGGGCGGTCCGCGGCGTCCTCGGCGACAGCCTGCCGGCCCTCCGCCTGGTCCCTGCTCTCGCTGGCGGGCTCACGGTCCTGGTCGTGGCGACGATGGCCCGCGACCTCGGGGGTGGCCGTCTCGCCCAGCGGCTCGCCGCCCTCGCGACCCTGACCGCGCCCGCGTACCTGTCGATCGGCGGCTTCTGGTCGATGAACAGCCTCGACCTGTTGTTGTGGTCGGTGGCGCTCCTCCTGGTCGTCCGACTCGTGCAGGGCGGTGGGCAGCGGGTGTGGCTCGCGCTCGGGGGCACGCTGGCGCTCGCGCTGCTCGACAAGCTCTCGGCCCTGTGGCTCGGGGGTGCCCTGTGGGTCGGGATCCTCGCGACCCCGCACCGGACGTGGCTCGCCACCCGCGGACCGTGGCTCGCTTCGGCGATCGCCGCCGTCGGGCTCGTCCCGTACGGGGTCTGGCAGGTCGCGAACGGCTGGCCGACCCTCACGTTCGTCCACGAAGGCTCGGTCGACAAGCTGCTCCACGTCGGACCGCTCCAGTTCCTCGGCAGCCAGCTCCTGATCCTCGGCCCGCTGAACGCCCCCCTGTGGTTCGGTGGGCTCCTGACGCTGCTCGCCTGGCGACCGTACCGGATCCTGGCGCTCGTCTGGTTGCTGGTCTGCGGGCTGCTGATCGTCCACGGCAACGTCCGCGCCTACTATCTCGCGGCGGCCTACCCTCCGCTCTTCGCTGCGGGCGCGGTCCTCGTCGAGCGACTGTCGGAGCAGCGCCGGTGGGTCGGCTGGACCGTGGCGACCGCCATCGCGCTCACGGGCGTGGTCACCGCCCCGCTCGCCCTCCCGCTGCTCCCGGTCGACCGGTACCTCGCCTACGCCGCCGCGATCGGGCTCTCCGCTCCCGTCGAGCAGGCCGACGCCCGCACCACGCCCCTGCCACTCCACTTCGCAGCGCAGCTCTCCGGACCGCCGGTCGCCCGCGGGGTCGCCGAGGCCTGGCGCGGCCTGGTCGGACGCCGACCGGTCGGGGGTCACGCTCCTCGCCCAGTCCTACACCGAGGCGAGCGCCATCGACTTCTTCGGCCCGGCGCTCGGCCTCCCCCCGTCGATCAGCTACCACAACGCCTACTGGACCTGGGGGCCCGGCCAGCCCGGTGACGTGTTCCTGGTCCCGGCGGACCCGGGCGACGAGCTCCTGGAGCGGTTCCGCGTGGCCGAACCGGTCGCCGCGATCGACTGCCCGCTGTGCCTGTCGCACGTCAGCCGGCCCGTCTACCTGTGCCGCGACCCGCTCCGTCCGCTGGCGGAGCTGTGGCCGGAGCTCCAGAAGTTCAGGTAGTCCGTGCGGACGGCGTTCACGGCTGGCCCGACCAGCCGGGCCAGGTCCAGGTGGAGTCCGCCGTCGTCGTGCGCACCTGCGTCACGGCAGGCAGGCCAGGGTTGGTGACCACCACCCGCACCACCTCGACCTCGTGCTCCTCGAACGGGCGGAGGGTGGCCGGGTCCACGAGCAGGTCGCGCGACTCCGTCTTGGTGCCGGACACGGAGAGCTTCGTCACGTCCACCCCGCTGGACGCCAGCGCATCCATCATCGGCTGGAGGAGCTGCGGCAGCGCCGCCGAAAGGCGCGCCTCGTCGAACACCCGCTCCAGGTGCAGCCGCGCACACTCGCCGCCCCCCGGGCACGGCGCCGGCTCCACGGAGAACGTGGACCGGTCGGGAAGGTCCGGCGTCCCTCCGATCGCGTAGCGCTTGCCCGGCTTGAGTCCCGCGCCCGCCCAGAACCCGACCCGCTGGGTCCAGGTGTCGGTCTCCTGCGCAGTGAGCTGCGCCTCCGACACCATCGCCTGGACCAGGCCGTCGACGGCCGCGCGGAGCTGGGGCGGCAGGTCCGCGCTCATGCCCGCCAGGAGCGGTCCGAGGGCCTCGGCCAGCGCGGGGATCCCGTCCAACCCCACGACAGCGCCCCGGGCGTCGAGCAACGTGGTGGTGGGGTGGTTCGCCGCGGTGCGGAAGACGGCTGCCACCACGTCCGGCATGCCCTGGGTGTCCACCGAGCCGCGCGTGGTGACGCGGCACACGCCGTCCTGCAGGGCGTAGGCCTCGGTCCCGCGGTACTCGCCGACCGGCGTCGTGCGGGCTGGAGCGTCCCCCGCCTGCTCCTCGCGCGTGCTGACGCTGTGGACGTCGGCGTGTTCCCCCTCCGGGCACTGGAAGTGAAGCTCGACCGGTCGCTTCGCTTGCGCCAGACCCACCCAGAGCAACATGTCCCCTCCCGCGGCGCCGCGGAGTCTACCGGGGAACCGCTCGGGTCGCCTGACACCGGCTGCCCGCGCGGCTACGTTGCCCATCCCATGCGACGACCCCTCCCGCCCTTCGAGACAGTGGTGACCGGCCTCGGACCCCGGGGGACCGGCCTCGCCACCGGCCCCAAAGGGGAGGAGGTCCACGTCCGCGGCGGTGCGCCCGGCGCCCGGGTCGAGGTCGCCGTGACCGACCGCAAGCGCGGCGTGCTGCACGCCCGCGTGGTCAACACCCTCGCGCCCCCGCCCGACGCCGTGGTGCCCCGGTGCGCCGTGTTCGGCACCTGCGGCGGCTGCTCGCTGCAGCAGCTCGACCTCGAGACCCAGCGGGTCCACAAACACGCCGCCGCGCTGCGCGAGATCGGCGACGGCCTGGGCGAAGGCGTGCGCATCCACCCCGTCCGCGGCACGCACCAGGCCTACGGCTACCGCAACAAGCTCGAGCTCGCGTTCGGGCCCAGGCGCTGGCTCACCGACGCCGAGAAGGCCGCCGGCGCGTCACCCGACGGCGCGTTCCTGGGGTTCCACGCGCCCGGCCGCTACGACCGCGTGGTCGACGCCACCCGGTGCGAGCTCGGCTCCGAGCGGATGAACCGCGCCGTGGCCGTGGTCCGCGCGCACCTGGCCCTGCCCGACAGCCCACCCACCTGGGACCCCAAGGCGCACGTGGGCTGGTGGCGGCACCTGCTCCTGCGCGAACACGACGACGCCCTGATGGTCACGTTGTTCACCGGGTCCTCCGACCACCCCGAGCGCGTCGAGGCCCTGTACGGCGCCCTCGCCGACACCGCCGTGGCCTTCCGGTGGGCCGTGAACCCGGGCGTCGCCGACGTCGCGCGCGGGGAATTGCAGCGCAGCTGGGGTCCCGACGAGCTCCTGCAGCCCCTCGGGGACGCCGTGTTCGCCGTCGCGCCCACGTCGTTCTTCCAGACCAACACCCTCGCCACCGCCATCCTGTACGAGGTCGTCGGAGAGGCCGCCGGGCGCGGACCGCGGCTGCTCGATCTCTACTGTGGCTCCGGGACCATCGGGCAGACCCTCCGCGCTCGGTTCCCCCAGGTCACGGGCATCGAGGAGAACCCCGAAGGCGTGGCCGACGCCCGCCGCAACGCCGTGCGCAACAGCGTCTCCGCCGAGTACCACGCGGGTCGGGTCGAGGCGCTGCTCGACCGCGTCGGGTGTGGACCCGAGGACGTGATCGTGGTCGATCCGCCCCGCGCGGGCCTGCACCCCAAGGTGGCGCTGCACCTCGCGTCGTCGGCCGCTCGCGTGCTGGTGTACGTCGCGTGCAACCCGGCGTCCCTGCGCGTCGACGGGCCCGTGTTGCGCGCGGGGGGCTATCGGTGCTCGGATCTGTACACGGTGGACCTGTTCCCCCAGACCGGCCACGTCGAGGTGGTCGCGAGGTTCGAGCGATGAGCGTGTTGGTGACCGGCTTCGGCGCCTTCCCCGGGGTGGAGCACAACCCGTCGGAGGTGCTGGCCCGCGCGGTCGACGGCGCGGTGGTGGCCGGTCACCACGTGTACGGGCGGGTGGTCGCGGTCGAGTACGTGCGGGGGCCCGAGGAGGCCATCGCGCTGGCCCGCGAGCTCGGGGTGGCGGCGGTGCTGGGCACGGGCGTGGCGATGCGCCGGTCGACGCCGTCGTGGGAGCTCCGGGGCGCGTGGTGGCCGGAGGGCGCCGCCGACGTCGCTGGCTCCACGGTCACCGGGCTCGTGGGCGCGCGGGAGGTCCGGTCCACGCTCGCGGTGAACCGCCCTGCGGTGTTCGGCGCCGAGGCCTCCGAAGACGCCGGCGGCTATGTGTGCAACGCCTGGTTGTACCGGGTCGCGCAGGCCCTCGACGTCCCCGTGGGCTTCCTGCACCTCCCCGGGCAGGGGTACCCCGCGCACCAGCTCCTCACCGCGCTCACCGCGCTGCTGGCCGGACCGTGACCGAGCCGCTCCCCGACCGCATCGGCGACTGGACGGTGCTCGACCGCCTGGGGTCCGGGGGCGCCGCGAACGTGTTCCACTGCCGGCGGGGGGAACGCGAGGTGGCGATCAAGCTGCTGCGGACGGGCCTCGGGGACCGGGGAGACCGCGCCGTGGAGCCGTCGCAGCTCCACCGGCGCCTGACCCGCGAGGCCGAGATCCTGATGCGGCTCGACCACCCGAACATCGTGCGCGTCCGGTCCGTCGAGCTCCAGGCCGATCCCGCGTGGATCGTGATGGACTTCGTCGCGGGCCGCCACGCCGGGTTCTCCATCAAGGCCGGCCCCGCCCCCGTGGACCTCGTGCGACGCATGGCCCACCAGCTGCTGTCCGCGATGGCGCACTGGCACGCAGCCGGGATCGCGCACCGCGACATCAAGCCGGGCAACCTGATCATCGACCCGCGCGGCCACGTGGTGGTGGTGGACTTCGGGCTGGCCCTGGACGCGTCCCAGGAGCGGCTGTCGGCGTTCGGCGTGCGGGTGGGGACGTGGGCCTACGCGCCGCCGGAGTGGGTGAGCCAGGACGGCGGCGACCCGAACAGCTGGGATCTGTACGGCGCTGGTCAGGTGTTGTACGAGCTGCTCCTCGGCCGGCGCTCGTTCGACCCGAAGGCAGGGTTGCTGGCCATCATGCAGCAGAAGGAGCAAAATCCGGCGTTCGACCCCGGCCCGCAGGTCCCGGCCGACCTCCGCGAGCTGGTGTGTCGCCTCACCGCGCGGGACCCGGCCGCGCGGCCCTGCAGCGCCGAGGACGCGCTGCTGGGCGTGCGCCGGTGACGCTCGACCAGGCGGTGGGGCTCCACCAGCGGGGGGCGCTGCGCGAGGCCGCGGTCGCGTACGTCGCGTTCCTGCGGACCCACCCCGACCACGCCGACGCCCTGCGGCTCCTGGCGATGGCGCTGCTGGGCCTCGGCCACGCGCAGGAGGCGCTGGCCACGCTCGACCGGCTCCCGGGCAAACGCAACCCGGTGGTGGCTGCCAACCGGGGGCAGGTCCTGGCGGCGCTGCAGCGGTGGGACGAGGCCGCGGAGGCCCTGCAGCGCGCCGTCCGTCTGGACCCTGCGCTCGCGGACGCGTGGGCGGAGCTCGCCCGGGTGGAGGCGGCGCGGGGACGGCCGACCGAGGCGTGCCGGGCGGCGGGGCGGGCGCTGGTGGCCGAGCCCAGCCGGGCGCGCGCGGTGGCGTTCGCGGACCAGGTCGCGGGCGCGGTGGCCCCCCCGGCCGACCTGCGCGAGGCCCTGCTGGTCGCCTACACCCTCGACGGCGTGGATCACCCCCTCCTCGATCGCGCTGCCGAGGCCGCGCTCGGCGCCGCGCTCGACGACCCTGGCACCCTGGCGGCCGACCCGCTGGCCCACGCCTGGCTGCAGCGGGGCTCGGTGTCCCACCGCGTGGAGCACAAGGTGGTGGCGCTGCGGGCCTGGCTCGCCGCCCGCGAAGCGACCGAGGAGGCCGTCGTGGCCGTGGCCCTCGCGGCGTGGGCGGCGGAGTACGCGTGGCGCCCGGACGGTCGCGACGGGGCCCGAGGCCTGGGCCGCGCGATGTTCGGCGACCCCTGCGAAGGACCCCTGCCCGCAGCCCTCCAGCGCTGCCTCCGCGACGAACCCGCCCAGGAAGCGGCGCTGGCGGCCGGGATCCACGTGGTCGCCCTGGGCGACGACCACGCGCTGCAGGCGATGTACGAGGAGAACCCCTACCCGCGCCGGGTCGGGGTGCAGGTGCGCGAGCCCGTGCCGTTCGCGCGTTGGTGGGCGGCCACCTTCCCCCATCACCCGCCGGCAGCGACCCCCGACGTGGTGGACCTGCTGGTCGCTGGCTGCGGCACCGGCCGGCACGCCCTCACCTCGGCGACCACCTTCCGGTCGCGGGTCACGGCGCTCGACCTGTCGCGGGCGAGCCTCGCGCGGGCGCAGCGCCGCGCCGGGGAGCTCGGGGTCCCCAACGTCGCCTTCGCGCAGGCCGATCTCCGGGCGCTCGCCGGCTGGGACCAGCGGTTCGACGTGATCGAGTCCGTGGGCGTGCTCCACCACCTGCCCGACTGGGTCGAGGGCCTCCGCGTGCTCGTCGGCCTGCTGCGCCCCGGAGGGTACGTGAGGTTCGGGCTGTACGCCGAGCGCGCGCGCCAGGACGTGGTCGCCGCTCGGGCCTTCGTCGCTGCCCACGGGTTCCCCGACACGCCCGAGGGCTTGCGGGAGGCCCGCCTCGCGCTGGCCGCGCTCCCGCCCGACCACCCCGCCCACCCCGTGACGCGGTCCGTCGACTTCACCAGCCTGTCGGGTTGCCGCGATCTGGTGTTCCACGTGCGCGAGCACCGCCTCGACCTCCCCGAGCTCGCCGCCGGCCTGCGGGCCTGCGGGCTCCGGTTCCTGGGCTTCCAGCACGTTCTCGCTGCGCTGCGCGCACCCTACTCCGCCCGGTGGCCCGACGATCTCCTGCAGGACGACCTCGCGCGGTGGGATATCGTCGAAGCGCACGAGCCACGGACGTTCGCAGGAATGTACGTCGGCTGGGCTCGGGTGCAGGAGCAGGCGTGATCCTCGGGCTCTTCCTCGCGTGTAGCGGCGACGACAAGACGGCCACGGTGCCGGACGGCGACACCGACACCGACACCGACACCGACTCCGACACGGATTCGGACGCCGACTCCGACACCGACTCCGACACCGACACCGACTCCGACACCGACGCCCACACCGGGACCCCCGATCCGGTGTTCCTCTGGGACGCATCGAAGGTGCTCGTCGTCCCCGATGGCGACGGCCTGCAGCTGTTCGCCTCCGACGGCTCGGTGGTGTGGGAGCAGTCTTGGACCGAGCTCCTGGGGAGCTGCGCGCAGTGCGGCGGGGAAGGCGCCTCGGCCGACGCCGACGGCCTGCTGCTCGCAGTCACCACCCGGGGCCCCACGGCAGGCGGCGCCGTGGCCCGGATCGACGCGACCGGCACGCTCGACTGGCGGCTCGACGCCTTCGCCTTCCCCCACGGCATCGAGCGGGACCCCGTCGACGCCACGTTGATCGTGACGGAGACGACGGCGAACCAGATCGTCTGGATCGACGGGGCCGGCGGCTCCGAAGACAGCCTCCGCGCCCTGGACAACCGGACGACGGACTGGGTGGGCGGGCTGCCGAACGGGTCGGAGCGCTTGGACTGGGCGGGGCGGAACTACCTGTTGTTCTCGCACCGGGGCTCCGGAGGCGGGCCGTTCGGCGGCGCCACCGGGTTCCTCGACCTGTGGGACATCACCACGCCCGGCAGCTACACGCAGGTCTGGCGGTACCCGTCGACGGGCGGGCTCGGCACCCCCCACGGCGCGGTGTTCAAGTGGTACGACGGCCACCTGTGGTTGGTGTACGCCCACACCGACGGCCTCAACAACGGCGGCACGATCGGGCTCGCCTGGGCGGACGACCCGCTGCTTCCGCCCCAGTACGTGGCAGACCTGCGGCCCACGGGCGCGGAGGCGCCGTTCGACTTCCTGCGCGGGGTGGAGCTGACGACGGACGGGCAGCTGTGGGTCACCGACTCGGGTCCCGGGGGCGGCGCCTCCACCCGGAGCGACGGGCGCGTGTTGCACGCCACCATGCCGGCGGGGCTCACCACCTCCACGCTCACTGGCGCGTTCGGCGATCAGGACCTGATCGACATCGTCCCCGACCCGTTCGCCTCCGGCCTCGTCAACCCGTTCGAGGGCTGGCTGTGGACCAACACGTTCCCGTAGCCGCCTGGCTCGCGGCGGCGCTGGGCCTGGGCTGCGCCGAGCCGGGCCGGACCCACCGTCCCGACCCGGAGCCCACGTTCCTGTGGGACGCCGACAAGGTGCTGGTGGTGCCGGACGGCGACGGCCTCACCTTCCTCGCCGCGGACGGGACCACCACCTGGGAGCGGACGTGGACGGAGGCCGTCGGCGACTGCGACGACTGCGGCGGAGAGGGTGCTTCGGACGACGGGGACGGGCTCCTGCTGTCGTTCACGACGAAAGGAGCGACCTCCGGCGGCGCGGTCGCCCGGCTGGACGCCGCGGGCGAATTGGTGTGGCGCGTGGACGGCTTCCAGTTCCCGCACGACGCCGAGCGCGACCCGGCCGACGGAACCGTCCTGGTCCCCGAGGTGGGCGGCTCGGAGGTGACGTGGATCGCCGGCGACGGCAGCTCGGTCGACCCCGTCCGGCAGCTCGACCACGAGAACCCGGCCTGGGAGGGCGACCTCCCCAACGGCGCCGAGCGCTTCGACCACGAGGGCCGCAGCTACCTGCTGTTGTCGCACCGCGGGCTCCCGATCCCGACCCGCGCCGGCGGGTTCGTCACCTGCTGGGACCTCACGGTCCCGGGTGAGCCGACGCTCGTGTGGCGGTACCCGGAGGAGGGGGCGCTCCACACGCCCCACGGCGCGGTCGTGCGCTGGTTCGACGGCCACCGCTGGCTGGTGTACGCCCACACGGAGGCGACCCTGGACACGGGCACCGTGGGGCTCGCGTGGCTCGACGACCCCACGTTGGCCCCGGAGTACGTAGCGGACCTCGTGCCCACCGGCCCCACCGCGCCGTTCGAGTTCCTGCGCGGGGTCGAGCTGACGACCGACGGCAACCTGTGGCTGACGGACTCCGGCACCGGCAACGGCGTCTCGCTCGTGCGCGACGGTCGCGTGCTGCGCGCCACGATGCCGCAGGGGCTGTCCCCGGGCGGGGCCTCGGGGTCGGTGCCGGACCTCGTGTCGGTGTCGTTCGCGCCAGAGCCGTTCGCCGACGACCTCGTGAACCCGTTCGAGGGGTGGCTCTGGACGGCCCCAGGGCTCTGATGCCCTATGGGGTGGGCTCCTCGACCACTTCCAGCGTCCCGCGCTCTTCGTCTGCGATGTACACCTGCACGCGGCGGTTGACCTCGCGGCCTTTCGGCGTGTCGTTCGGGGCGATGGGGCTCGAGGGGCCCCGCGGGATCAGCTCGACGTAGAGCTGCGGCAACTTGTCCTGGAGCAGCGTGCGCACCGCCGAGGCCCGGCGCTCGGAGAGGCCGTACGGATCGGCCTCGCGGTCGTCGGTGAAGCCTTCGAGCACCACGTGGCGGTACTCCTTCTCTTCGAGCTCGCGGACCAGGAGGGCGAGGCGCGCGGCGCTGCGCTGGTCGGGCGTAGCGGCGTCCACCGCGAAGTGGATGGTCTCGCGGAGCGGGCGCGCCTCGGTCGAGACCTCCGGCCGCAAGGACAGCGGCACGAACCGCTGCTCGTCGATGACCTCCTGGCCGGCGGGCCCGGAGAGCCACTCGAGGAGGTCGGCCACGTCGCCTTCGGGGGCGCCCCGTGTGTAGAAGAACAGGTCGCCGAACAGCGGGTATGCGCCGCGAACGATGTTCGCCTGCGACGGACGCACGGGCGTGGCGGTGGGCTGCACCCGCAGAGGCATCGGCCGTCCGGCGCGCTCCGACAGCGACACGATCGAGATCGCGTTCGGGTCGTCGGCCAGGACGTTGGCGATGTGCACCGCGCTCGCCATCTCGAGCTTCTGGTTCACTCCGCGCGGGCCGCAGAAGAAGTCCTCGAACAACGCGCGCGAACCGGAGCCCGGCTCGGGCACCACGACCCGCATCGGGCCGCTCCCGCCGAGCTCGTCCCAGCTCGTGACGCTGGCCGAGCAGAACACGCCGATGACCTGATCGTAGGTCATCGAGTCGATGGGGTTCTGCGGGTGGACACCCACCGCAACAACGTCCACCCCG